>JABWBN010000210.1 GCA_013360485.1 Burkholderiaceae bacterium
GTCGCCGCGCGCGGCCATCACGCGGTAGCTCGTCGGTGCCGTGAACAGCACCGTGGCGCCGTGCTCCTGGATGCCCGCCACCAGGTCCGGCGGGGTGGCACGCGGCAGCAGCACGGTGCTCGCGCCCACCGCCATCGGAAACAGCAGCAACCCGCCCAGCCCGAAGGTGAAGGCCAGCGGCGGGCTGCCGATGAAAACGTCATCGGCCTGCGCCCGCAGCACATGCGGCGGCCAGCAGGCGCACGCGGCCATCACATCGCGGTGGAAGTGCATCGTGGCCTTGGGCACGCCGGTGGTACCCGAGGTGAAGGCCAGCAGGCAGGTGTCGTCGGCAGCGGTGTCGACGGCATCGAAGGTGGGCGCGTGGCGCGCCATTGCCGCCTCCAGCGCACCGGCCGCGCCGCCGAAGTCCAGGCGGTGCTTCAACACCGGCTGGGCGAGCGCGGCCTCGTCGAGCTCGGCGGCCAGCTCGGCATCGCACAGCGCATGGCTGACCTGGCCGATGCCGATGATGGCCGCAAGCTCGCGCGCGCGCAGCAGCGGCATGGTGGCCACGGCGATGCCGCCGGCCTTCATCACGGCGAACCAGCAGGCCGCCATCATTGGCGTGTTCGGCGCGCGCAGCAGCACCCGGTTGCCGGGCACGAGGCCCAGGTCGTGCACCAGCACGCGCGCCACCTGGTTGGAGCGGGCCTGCAAATCGACGTAGGTCCAGCGCAGCCCGCCGGGCGCTCGGATGCACACGCGGTCGCCCCAGCCGCGTTCGATGGCGCGATCGAGCAGTTCACGCGCGCAGTTCAGTTGCGCGGGAAACCGCAGCTCGGGCAGCTCGAACAGGAACTGCGGCTGCGCCTGCGGTGGCGGCAAGCGGTCGCGGGCAAAGGTGTCGACATGGGCACTGGGCATGGCGTTCCTCCGGTCGGTGCCTGCACACGCGTCAGTCGGGTCGCGGGCCTGCTGGCGCACCTGCAGCCAGCGCCGCACGCTCACGGGCGAACAGGCCTTCCATCTGCGACTTGCCGGCCACGTACGGGCGCGGCCAGGCCAGCTCGGTGTAGCCCAGCCGGGCGGCCTCGGTCAAGGTCCAGGCGGGATTGGCCAGGTGCGGCCGCGCCACGGCGCACAGGTCGGCGCGCCCGGCAGCGACGATCGCATTCACATGGTCGGCCTCGCTGATCGCCCCCACCGCCATGGTGGCGATGCCCGCCTCCTGGCGGATGCGATCGGCAAACGGCGTCTGGTACATGCGGCCGTACACCGGCTGCTGCTTCGGGCTGACCTGCCCGGACGAGACGTCGATCAGGTCGACCCCCACGGCCTTGAAGGCGCGCGCGATCTGCACCGCGTCGTCGGGCGTGGTGCCGCCTTCCACCCAGTCGTGCGCCGATATGCGCACCGACATCGGCAGGTGCCCGGGCCAGGCCTCGCGCATGGCGCGGGCCACTTCCAGGGGATAGCGCAGGCGGTTGTCCAGCGCGCCGCCGTAGGCGTCGCCGCGCCGGTTGGTCAGGGGCGACAGGAAGGCCGACAGCAGGTAGCCGTGCGCGGCGTGCATCTCCAGCCAGTCGAAGCCGGCGCGCGCGGCGCGCCGGGTGGCGGCGACGAACTCGTCGCGCACGCGCTGCATGTCCGCGAGCGTCATCGCCCGCGCCCACTGGCTCACGCCCTCGAGGTACTGCTGGTCGCTGGCCGACAGCAGCGGCCAGTTCGGCTCGCCGCCGTCGTCTGTCAGGGGCAGGTCGGCGCCGTCCCAGGCCCGGCGCGTCGAGCCCTTGGGCCCGGCATGGCCGAGCTGCAGCGCGATGCGGGCATCGGTGTGGGCATGCACCCATTGCACGATGCGTGCCCACGCGGCTTCCTGCTCGTCGTTCCACAGGCCCGGGCAGCCGGGGGTGATGCGACCATCCGGGCTGGGCGCGGTCATCTCCGCACACACCAGCGCGGCGCCGCCCATCGCGCGGGCGCCCAGGTGTACCAGGTGGTACTCGCCGGGTGTGCCATCGACGGCCATGTACTGGGCCATGGGCGAGACCACCACGCGGTTCTTCAGCCGCACCGAGCGCAACTGCCAGGGCGTGAACATCGGTGGCACCGCCGGCGCATCGGCCGGCCGCGCCACGCCGGCGCGCGACGCGAACCAGCGCTCGTAGCCCTCGAGCCAACCTCGGTCGCGCAGGCGCAGGTTCTCGTGGCTGATGCGCTGGCTGCGCGTGAGCATCGAGTACATGAACTGCTCGGGCTCGAGCGTGTCGCAGTAGCGCTGGCCGCACACCTCGAACCACTCCATCGCGTTCCACGCCGCGTTCTGCAGCCGCAGCACGTCCACGCGACGCAACTCCTGATAACGCTGCAAGACCTCGGCCGCCTGCTTCGCGTCGTGCCCGGCGGCATCGAACTGGGCCGTGAGCTCGATGGCATCTTCCAGCGCCAACTTGGTACCCGAGCCGATGGCGAAGTGCGCGGTGTGCACGGCGTCGCCCATCAGCACCACCGGGCAGCGGCCGTTGTGGTGCCACCACTGCGCGCAGGTCACGCGCTGGAAGTTCAACCACGCCGAGCCGCGCAGATGGCGCGCGTTGGTCATGAGCGGCGAGCCCTGCAGGTTGTCGGCAAACAGCCGCTCGCAGAAGGCCACGGACTGCGCCACATCGAAGCGGTCCAGACCATGGGCGCGCCACACCGCTTCGGGGCACTCGACGATGAAGGTCGAGGTCTGTTCGTCGAACTTGTAGATGTGGGCCTGGAACCACCCGTGCTCGGTGCGCTGGAAGTCGAAGGTGAAGGCGTCGTACAGCCGGTTCGTGCCCAGCCAGATGTAGCGGTTGGGCCGGGTGACGATGTCGGGGCGGAACACCGCGGCATGGCGCTCGCGCACGCGAGAGTGGATGCCGTCGCTGGCGATGATGAGGTCGGCGTCGGGATACTCGTCATCGCCGCCGACCTCGCGCTCGAACTCCAGGCGCACGCCCAGCTCCTCGCAGCGCGCCTGCAGGATGTTGAGCAGCCGCTTGCGGCCGATGCCCACGAAACCATGGCCACCGCTGCGGATCACGCGGCCCTTGAAGCGCAGCTCGATGTCGTCCCAGTGGTTGAACGCCTGCTCGATGGCGTCGGCGGTGACCGGGTCCCACAGCCGCATGCGGTCCATGGTGGCGTCGGAGAACACCACGCCCCAGCCGAAGGTGTCGTAGGGTCGGTTGCGCTCGACTACCGTGATGTCGTGGGCCGGGTGCCGGCGCTTCATCAACAGCGCGAAATACAGCCCGGCCGGTCCGCCACCGATGCACACGATCCTCATGCACGCTCCTCGTGGGATGTCCGGCGAAACTTTAGAACTAAAGTATTCGGGCGTCCAGCGCCCTTCCTGCCCTGGGCATGCGTGCAAACCCTGGTCCACGACCGATGGAACATGCCAGCCGGCCGTCAGCCGGCGCGGCTATGATGTGCGCGTTGGTGCTCGCTGCGCGTTATCCGCGCGTGGCAGTTCAACGGGAATCAGGAGGGGACCGCGCGGCCCTGGCCGTACCGGCGCCCTAACCTGAGCTGCCCCCGCAACGGTAAGCGGACGAGAGCCGGCCTGGAAACAGGCCTTCTGGTTCTCTGCTCATGTCGAATCCACTGGGTGCGCACAGCGCCTGGGAAGGGCACATGGGTGGTCTCCGCCAGCCCGGATACCGGCCAACGCGGTGGTTCGCGCGCACCCAGGTGCCAGCGGGCCGTTTGGTGGATGCCCACGGGGAAGCGGGCGTCCGCGTCGGTTTTTCGTCCGGTTTCCTTTCATGTCCCTCCTCCTTTCGGGCCCCCGGGCCCACGCGCGCCACTGCGTGGCGCTGGCCGCTGCCTGCCTGGCAGCCTCGTCATTTGCCCAAACGCCCGGCGCCGAGCCGTCGGCTACCGTGGTGGTGAGCGCCACCCGCAGCCCGCAGGCCCTGGCCGACGTGCTGGCCGATGTCTCGGTGCTCACCCGCACCGACATCGAGCGCAGCGCGGCAGCCGACGTGGCCGAACTGCTGGCTCGCCTGCCGGGCATCGAATTCAGCCGCAACGGCGGCCCGGGCGCCACCACCAGCGTCTTCATACGCGGTGGCGACTCGCGGCACGTCGCCGTCTACCTCGATGGGGTGCGCATCGACTCGCAATCCACCGGCGGCGCGAACTGGGAGCAGATCCCGCTGGCGCAGATCGAGCGCATCGAGGTGATGCGCGGTGCGGGCGCGGCTGTCTACGGCTCGTCCGCCATCAGCGGCGTGGTGCAGTTGTTCACCCGCAGCGCACGCACGGGCGTGCAACCCTCGGCACAGATCGGCGTGGGCTCGCACGGCACGGTGACCGCCGACGCCGCGCTGCGTGGCCGCGCACAGGCATTCGACTACGCGGTGTCGCTCGCCCATGCACGCAGCGACGGCTTCAACGCACGCACCACGTCCAACCCCGACCGCGATGGCCACTGGCGCCACAGTGCACACCTGCGCGGTGGGCTCGAGGTGGCGACGGGGCACCGGCTCGACGCCACGCTGGTGGCCAGCCGCATGCGTGCCCAGTACGACGGCTGGGGCAACGACGACGACATCAGCGACCACACGCTGCGCACGACGAGCCTGGCCTGGCAGGGCCGCTGGTCGCCGCAGTCGACGACCCGCGCGCATGCCGGTCGTTCCCAGACCACCTACGAGACCCAGCCCTCCTTCTATCGCACCGAGACCACGCTGGACAACCTGCTGCTGCAGCACGAGTGGGTGCTGGGTGGCCAACGCCTGCAGGCATCGGCCGAGCACCTGAAAGACCGCCTGCACAACCCGGCTTCGGATTGGGTGCCCACGCTGCGCGGCGAACGCACGCAGGATGCGCTGGCACTGGGCTGGCGAGCCCAGTTCGGCGCGCATGCGCTGCAGGCCCATGCCCGCCACGACCGCGACAGCGAGTTCGGCGGCCACGGCACCGCCAGCCTGGCCTGGGGCTGGACCTTCACCCCGCGCTGGCGCCTGAGCGCCTCGGCGGCCACGTCGTTTCGCGCACCCACGCTGTACCAGCGCTTCAGTGAGTACGGCACGTCCACGCTGCAGCCGGAGAAGGGGCGCAACGCGGAACTGGCTTTGTCGTGGAGCGCACCCGGCGGCCACTCCCTGTCGCTCACCGGCTGGCGCAACACGGTGCGCCAGCTCATCGAGTTCGACGCCCCCGGGCCCTGCGCATCCAGCTTCGGCTGCTATGCCAACGTCAGCCGCGCGCGCCTGCAGGGGCTGACGCTCGCGGCACGCCACGCGCTGGGGCCGGTGAACGTGGGCGCATCGTTCGACTGGCACGATCCGCGCAACCTCGACACCGACCTGATCCTGGCACGGCGCGCCCGGCGCCTGGCCACGCTCACGGCCGACACCACGGTGGCCGGCTGGCGCGGCGGTGTTGCGCTGCGCGCCAGTGGCGCGCGCTACGACAACGCGGCCAACACCCAGCGTATCGGCGGCTGGGCGGTGGTCGATGCCTGGGTCGAGCGCCCGCTGGGCGATCAGCTGACCGTGTACGCGCGCATCGACAACCTGGCCGACAAGTCGTACGAACTGGCGCGCACCTACGCCACCGGCGGGCGTCAGGCGCAGGTCGGGTTGCGCTGGGCCCTGCCCTGATCGCAGGCACACGGCCATCCTCGGCAGCCCCGCCATGACCGCCACCCGTCACGAGCTCATCCTGGGCGGCGCACGCAGCGGCAAGTCGCGTGCCGCAGAATCGCGTGCCCTCGCGTGGCTGGCGGGCGCGCCCGGGCGTGAGGCGATGCTGATCGCCACGGCCTGGGCCGGCGATGTCGAGATGGCCGCTCGCATCGATCGTCATCGCATCGATCGTGCCCGACGCGTGCCCGATCTGGCCACTTGCGAGCTGTGCACCCGGCCCGAACCGCTGGCGCTGGCGGCCTGCATCGACGAGCACAGCGCGCCGCATCGCCTGCTGGTGGTCGACTGCCTGACCCTGTGGCTCACCCAGTGCGCCCTGCCGCCGCCAGCACTGGCGGCGGCTGCAGCGGCGCTCGACCCGCTGGCGCTGGACACCGAGCTCGCGCACACCGTGGCGCGCGCGAGCGGGCCGCTGGTGCTCGTGTCCAACGAGATCGGCCTGGGCGTGATGCCGATGGCCGCCCAGGCACGCGCCTGCGTCGACGCATTGGGCCGCCTGCACCAATTGCTGGGTGCGGTGTGCGACCGCGTGACGCTGATGGTGGCCGGGTTGCCGCTGACCGTCAAACCTGCGCCGGAGGACTCATGAAGACCTGTTACCACGCTGTCACGCAGCGCCGGGGTGTGCTCGCCGGCGCCGCGCTGGCCCTGTGGCTTGCGCTGGCCTCGGCACCGGCCTGCGCCGCCGAGGCCTCGGTGCGCATCGCCGACGACCGCGGCAGCGTGCATGTGTTCGAGCACACGCCGCAGCGCATCGTCTCGATGCTGCCCTCGCTCACCGAAAGCGTGTGCGCGCTCGGTGCGTGCGCTCGGCTGGTCGGCGTCGATCGGTACTCGGACTGGCCAGCCAGCGTGGAGCGCCTGCCGCGCCTGGGCGGGCTGGACGATGCGCTGGTGGAAGCCATCGTCGCCCTCAAGCCCGACGCGGTGCTGGCCTCGACCTCCTCGCGCGCGCTCGACCGGCTGGATGCCCTGGGCCTGCGCGTGGTGCGCCTGAAGTCCGACACCCATGCCGACGTGCGACGCACCTTGCGCCTGCTGGCGCAGCTGCTGG
>JABWBN010000211.1 GCA_013360485.1 Burkholderiaceae bacterium
CACCGCGGCCACCAGCGCGGAGCCGGGGTCCGACACCGCCGGGGTGCCGGCGTCGCTGGCATAGGCCACCCGTTGCCCCTGGGCCAGGCGCTCGATCACCTGAGCCGAAGCGGCACGTTCGTTGTGCTCGTGCACCGACAGCAACGGCTTCTCGAGCCCCAGGTGGTGCAGCAGCCGGCCGGTGACGCGCGTATCCTCGCAAGCCACGGCATCGACCTGGCCCAGCAGGTGGATGGCGCGCAGCGTCAGGTCGGCCAGGTTGCCGATCGGCGTGGCCACCACATACAGCGTGGCACCCGGGTGCTGCTGGGTGCCGGTGGCCGCGGCAGCGGCCTGGATCAGCAAGGGGGAGGTTATGGACACGAAGGGGTGGCGAACCCCGGACGAGCGGCGCGGTGCGCCGGCAGCGCGGCGACCGGCCACCAAACCCGTGGGCGATGCGGCCGAACAGCGTGCGCTGGCGCACCTGCAGCGGCAGGGGCTCGAGTTGCTCGAGCGCAATTATCGACTTGCCGGTGGGCCGCGGGTTCGCGGTGCCGAGATCGACCTGATCCTGCGCGAGCCCGACGGCACGCTGGTGTTCGTGGAAGTGCGGGCGCGGCACGATCGCCGGGCGGGCGGCGCTGCGGCCAGTGTCACCGCGGCCAAGCAGCGCCGCATCGTGCGGGCGGCCCAGCACTACCTCATGCGTTGGCCGCGGCTGCCGCCGTGTCGCTTCGACGTCGTGGCCATCGACGGCGACCACCTGCAGTGGCTGCGCGCGGCCTTCGATGCGGCTTGACACCGCTGGTACGTCATGAGGCGGCTCGGGCGCCATCGGCTCGAATATCATCGTCCACCATGCTCGAGCAGCGGATCCAGCAGCAGTTTTTCGAGAGTGCCGACCTGAAGTACCACGCGGCCGAGGTGCTCGTGCGGCCGGTGGCCGAGGCGGTGCAGGCGGTGGTGGCCGGTTTCACCGCAGGCGGGCGGTTGCTGGTGGCGGGCTCCGGTCCGGCAGCCGGCTTGGCTCAGGTGCTGGTTGCACAGTTGCTCGGGCGTTTCGAGCGCGACCGCCCCGGGCTGGCCGCCATGGCGCTGCCGGTCGAGGCGCCGGGCGAGCTGCCGCTGGCGCGCCAGGTCGACACGCTGGGCCAGCCGGGCGACCTGCTGCTGCTCATCGATCCCGACGGCGAAAGCGATGCACTGCGCAGCGCTGCCTTCGCTGCGCTCGACAAGGACATGACCGTGATCGCGCTGGCTGGCCGTTCAGGCAGCCTGTGGCGCGAGGTGCTGGGCGAAACCGATGTCGTGGTGGCCGTGCCCCATGAACGCCGCGCCCGCGTGCTCGAGGCCCAGCTGCTGGTGCTGCACTGCCTGTGTGACGCGATCGATCTGCAACTGCTGGGGGAACAGGACTCCGCATGAACGACGACGACAAGGGTGGTGCTGCGCGCGTGGTGCCGGGCCGATGGGCATCGGCCTTGTTGGCGCTGGCGCTGGGCGCCGGCGCCTTGGGCGGCTGCACCGGATTGGTGGTGGGCGGCGCGGTGGTCGGCGGGTTGATGGTGACGGACCGGCGCACGTCCGGTGCGCAGGTCGAGGACCAGGCCATCGAGATCAAGGCGGCGAATCGGCTGCGCGCGACGCTGGGCGAGCGAGGACACGTCAACGTGACCAGCTACAACCGCATGGCGCTGCTCACCGGCGAAGTGTCCACCGAAGCAGACAGTGCCGCGGCCGAGCAAGCGGTGGCGCAGGTCGACAACCTGCAGTCCATCGTCAACGAGCTCGGCATCGGGCCGGCCAGCAGCGTGCAGGCGCGCATGAACGATATCGTGCTGACCAGCAAGGTCAAGGCGAGCTTCATCGATGCGGCCGACCTGCAGGCCCACGCGATCAAGGTAGTGACCGAGCGCTCGCAGGTCTACTTGTTGGGTCGGGTCACCGAACGCGAAGCCAAGCGGGCTTCCGACGTGGCACGGTCCGTGCCTGGCGTGCGCAAGGTCATCCGCGTCTTCGAGCTGATCAGCGAGGCCGAACTGGCCAACCTGCAACCCAAGCCCGCTCCCAAGTAAGCCCCTCAGGCCCCTCAGTATCCTCAGGCGCCGACCAGCGGCGCTAGGACTTCAACCGGCGGATAAGGCTGGAGGTGTCCCAGCGGCCGCCGCCCTGAGCCTGGATGTCGGCATAGAACTGGTCCACCAGCGCCGTGACGGGCAGGCGCGCGCCATTGCGGCGCGCCTCGTCGAGCACCAGGCCCAGGTCCTTGCGCATCCAGTCGACGGCGAACCCGAAGTCGAACCGGCCGTCGACCATGGTGGTGCCACGGTTGTCCAACTGCCAGCTCTGCGCCGCACCCTTGCCGATGACTTCGAGCACCTGCTTCATGTCGAGTCCGGCACGCTGCCCGAAGGCGATGGCCTCGGCCAGCCCCTGCACCAGGCCGGCGATGCAGATCTGGTTGACCATCTTGGCCTGCTGCCCGGCGCCGCTGGCGCCCACCCGGGTGACGGCCCGCGCATAGGCCAGCGCCACCGGCCGCATGGCTTCGAACGGCTCGGCGTCGCCACCGCACATCACGGTGAGCTGCCCGTTCACCGCGCCAGCCTGCCCGCCGGATACCGGCGCATCCACGAAATGCAGCCCGTGCCCGCGCGCCACGGCGTGCAACTCGCGCGCCACTTCGGCCGAAGCGGTCGTGTGGTCGACAAAGACCGCACCCCCGGCCATGCCGGCATATGCCCCATCGGGGCCCAGCACCACGGAGCGCAGGTCGTCGTCGTTGCCGACGCAGGCAAACACGAACTCGGCGTCGCGCGCCGCCTCGCGCGGCGTCGCCGCCCATCGGCCGCCGTGCTCGGCCACCCAGGCCTGTGCCTTGGCAGCGGTGCGGTTGTAGACCGTGACTGCGTGACCCGCTCGCGCCAGATGCCCGGCCATGGGGTAACCCATGACGCCCAGGCCGAGAAAGGCGCAACGGCGCGGTGCGGGGGGTGAGGCGGTGTTCATGAGCCGGCAGTGTATCGGCGGCGATTGCGGCGGTGCGATCGCGGGCAATCGATGCGCTGCAGACAACCGCCGCGAGCGGGTGTCGGTGTGCTTTACATGAACCTGCGGAGCAACCGCGTGTGCGCATGCAACTTATTGATTTGAATGGAATTCAACTGGCTGGCCCGGTTTCTGCTTGAGTGAACGCAACCCTCGCGGTCTGATCTGATAGGAGTTCCCATGAAGTTTCATCAACGCATGCTCGCCGTGACCGCCGTCGCCGGCGCGCTCTTCGGTTTCGGTTCGGCCCAGGCCGGCACCGTCATCTACAACACCGGTGTTGCGGGCACCGCCAGTGTCGCCCTGGGTGTCAACGACGATGGTTCGTTGAACACCACCGATGGAAACATCGTCGTGAACTCGGGCGCCACCGGCCTCGCCTACAACTTCGGTACCGCCGGTTGGCGCGATGCGACGTCGCCGGGGTGCCTGTGCGAGGGCTGGGGCGTGCAAGCCAACGGCGTGAACGGTGGCGCCAGTGTCGACAACAACGGCGGCGCGTTCAATCTGACGTTCGGTGCCGCCACTGGCGTAACCGGCAGCACGGTCACGACCATGGCCACGCTGACGAGCCTGTCCCAGGTCAGCATCAAGCATGAGTTCGCGCCGGCCGACAACGCGCCGGGCGCGCTGTTCAAGGTGAACGTCACGATCACCAACACCGGCGACACCGGTCTGTCCAATGTGCGCTATGTGCGCGCCATGGACTGGGACGTTCCGCTGACGGAGTTCAATGAGTACGTCACCATCAAGGGCACGGGCACGACGACGCTGCTCGAGCAGTCCAACGACAACGGGTTCTGCTCGGTGAACCCGGGTGATGCGTGCAACGAAATCTTGGCCGGCACCACCAACGTCGACTTCACCGACGCGGGCCCCGCCGATCACGGCGCGTACTTCAAGTTCAATTTCGGTGATCTGGCTGGCGGTGAGAGCTACAGCTTCACGATCTTCTACGGCGCCGCCGGTACCGAGCGTGAGGCGCTTGCCGCCATCGCTGCCGAGGGCATCGAGCTGTATTCGCTGGGTCAGTCGAACGGCGGTGAGGTGAGCGGCTCGCCTGCCACCTTCATCTTCGGCTTCCAGGGTGTCGGTGGCGTGCCGCAAGGTGTGCCCGAGCCTGGTTCCCTGCTGCTGGCCGGTGCCGCCCTGGCGGCCCTGGGTGGTCTGCGCCGCCGCGCCGCTCGCCGCGCCTGATGTGTCGAAGTTCGGCTCGCGCGTTGCGGTCAACCGTCACGCGCGGCCGATTGGGTGAATGCAAGAGGACTGTGCACCCTCACTGACATCTCCGCCCAAGCCATGCTCCCCGTGTCGGATACTGTCCGGCCGGGGAGTTTTGCTTTGTGTGCGCGTGATCGTTCGCACCCATGAGACTGGATCGAGGAGACCGCATGTTGATGCTCGCCTACCGCGCCAACTCGCGACGTGATCGACCGGCGCGGCTCACCCGCGCCTTGGCCGCGGGTCTGGCCTGCCTGGCGTGCCTGCCCGCGTTCGCGGCTGCTGCCGGTACTGCGCAATCGGCACCATCGGCTGCAGCGGCAGGCAGCGCGGCCGACGCCGCCTATCGACTTGGCGCGCAAGCGCTCGCCAGCAACGATGATGCCGCCGCGACGCGGGCATTTCAGGACGCCCTGGCCGCTGACGCCAAGTACGTGCCCGCCATGTTGGGCCTGGCCGAGCTGGCCTTCCGCCAGAAGCAGCACGCACAGGCGGCCGAATGGATCCACAAGGCCGTGAAGACCGATCCGCGCAACGCCGACGCACAAGCCTCGCTGGGCCGCCTGTTGCTGGCCAGCGGCAAGTCCAAGGAAGGCGAGCAGGCGCTGCGAGCGGCGATGGAGCTCGACGCCAAGGCGGTGCGTCCGCGCATGGACCTGGCCGATGTGCAACTGGCCCGTGGCGAGGCGGCCGCAGCGCTGCCGCTGTATCGCGAAGTGCTGGTGATCGACCCGACGCATGCGGGCGCTCACTACGCGCTGGGGCTCGCGCTGGCGGTGTGGATCATCGGCGCCTCGCTGCTGCAGATCGCCGCCCGCCTCAAGTCGGGCCTGCCGCCGCTGGCCTTCTGGGGCATGCACGTGGCCCACATGGGCATCGCGGTGTGCGTGATCGGCATCGTGATGGTGAAGCACTATGAAACCGAGCGCGACGTGCGCATGGCCCCCGGCGACACCGTCGCCGCCGGCCACTACACGATCCGCTTCCTGGGCGTCGAGGGCGTCGAAGGCCCCAACTACAACGCCGCCCGCGGCAACCTGGAGCTCCTCGAAGACGGCAAGCTGGTGATGCCGCTGCACCCCGAGAAGCGCAAGTACCTTTCGTCCGCGATGCCGATGACCGAAGCCTTCATCGACCCGGGCCTGACCCGCGACATCTACGTATCGCTGGGCGACCCGCTCGAGGGCAAGGACGGCGCCTGGAGCGTGCGCGTGTATTACAAACCCTTCGTCAGCTGGATCTGGGGCGGCGTGGTGATGATGGCCCTGGGCGGCCTCCTCGCCGCCGCCGACCGCCGCTACCGCCTTACTGCCAAGGCCGCCAAGGCTGCCCGCCTGGCCGGCCAGGGAGCCGCCTCTTGAAACGTTTCCTGATTCCCCTCGCCGTCTTCCTGGTCCTGGTGGTCTTCCTCGCCGTCGGCCTCAAGCGCGACCCGCGCGAGGTGCCCTCGCCGCTGGTCGGCAAGCCGGCGCCCGAGTTCCGCCTCGACACCCTCGCCTCGCCGGGCAAACAGTTCTCGCCGGCCGACATGCGCGGCCAGGTGTGGCTGCTCAACGTGTGGGCCTCGTGGTGCGTGTCGTGCCGGGCCGAGCACCCGCTGCTGGTGGCCTTCGCGAAGCAGGGCGGCCTGCCCATCGTCGGCCTCAACTACAAGGAGCTGCGCGGCGACGGCGAGATCGACATGAAGAAAGTCCCCGCCGGCGAAGAGCCCGCCCTGGTGCGCCAGCGCGCCGGCGCCTGGCTGGCCCGCCACGGCGACCCCTACGCCCTGTCGGTGCTCGACATGGACGGCCGGGTCGGCATCGACTACGGCGTGTATGGCGTGCCCGAAACCTACCTGATCGACAAGAAGGGCATCATCCGCTTCAAGCAGATCGGCCCGATCACCCCGGAGGCACTCGAGCAGAAAATCCTCCCGCTCGCCAAGCAGCTCGCCGGGGAAGCCTCATGAAGCGCGCCCTCGCCTGCCTTCGCTCCGGCCTTCTCGCCGCTGCCATGCTCGGCGCCGCCGGCACCAGCCTCGCCGCCGATGCCACCCCGATGGCCGAAGACCCGGCGGTCGAAGCCCGCCTCGTCGTGATCTCCGAAGAGCTGCGCTGCCTCGTCTGCCAGAACGAAAGCCTCGCCGCCTCCCGCGCCGAGCTGGCCGAAGACCTGCGCCGCGAAGTCCGCAAGCTGATCCGCGACGGCAAGTCCGATCCGGAGATCCGCGACTACCTCGTCGCCCGCTACGGCGACTTCGTGCTCTACCGCCCGCCGGTCAAGCCGACCACCTGGCTGTTGTGGTTCGGGCCCTTCGTGCTCCTCGTCGGTGCGCTGGTCGGCCTCATCGCCTACCTGCGCCGGCGCAGCGCCGGCCTCGCCCCCGGCGCCCTGACGGCCGCCGA
>JABWBN010000212.1 GCA_013360485.1 Burkholderiaceae bacterium
CGGCTTCGGCTCGCGCGCCGCCGCCACGGCTGGACGTTCGGCCACCGAGGCAGCGGTCGACGCGGAACCGGCGCCAGCAACCGCTGATGCGGCCGGTGCCGCTGCCCCACGAAACTCGCGACTATTGAGACGCCGCTGCAGTTCCTCAAAACGCCCCATCATCTCTTTGCTGGCGCGCTCCTGTGCCTCGAGCTTTCTTCGCTGGTCTTCCCGGTCCCGCTTGAGTTGCTCCACCTCCTTGCCGGCTTGGGCCACCCAGGCATCGGCCGGTCGAACCTGTTCGCCGCTGCCCAAGATGGCCTCGGGCTTGCCCTTGGGTTTGTCGGCCTGCACGCCCAACAACTCGGCATCGACCTTGTTGGCTTGCGCCTTCGCCTGCTTTCCGTCCACGGCGTCACCCACCATCGTGACGGCCCCGATCGCACCCAGGCCCACCACGCACAGGCCACCCAGCATCACCCACTGGCGTTGGGCCGGCTTGAGCTTCTCTTTGAAGTGCAGCTTGAGCCGCTGCGCGGCGTTCTTGTGCAGCATGATCACCCTTCGCGTCGGATCACCAGCACCACGGTGGTTTCGCCGGGCCGCAGGTTGAGGTTCTCGATGGAGACGGCCACTACCTGGGCGTCGTCGCGGTCGAACTCCTGCTCGGCCAGCACCATGGTCTCGCCGCTGGTGTTGGTGAGCTGGTAGCGTTCGCCGACGAGGCCGCGCGTCTCGTAGGTGCGCACCAGCGTCATGCGGGCCTCGTTCCACAAGGCCACCGGCTGGCGCAGGTCACGCGTGCGCACATCCGGGCCTGGCTTGTCGGTGGCCATCACGGCCATCAGCGCCTTGATGCCGCGCACATGCGAGCCTGTGGCCGGCAGGCTGCGGCCGCTGCCCAGTCCGGGGCCGCCGCGCTGCGCCTGCAGCGGTTGGCTGCGGTCACGCAGCACGATGGTGTCGGCCGGCATGTCCATGCGCTTGAGCACCAGCGTGTAGGTGGCATGCGCGGTGGAAACGAACAGGTTCACCGGCTTGTTGCCTGCGCCCACGGGCTTGATGTAGATCTCGCCCTTGTCGCGGTCGCACTCGAGCACGATCTCGCCGCCCGGGTTCACCCCGACGCCCGCCACGGCGCCCTTGGCCGTGGCCAGCACGCTGGGCGCGGCGCCGCAGTTGCTGGAGTAGATGTTCCCGAACACATCGGTGATGGCGGCGCCGTCCACTTTGATGCGGGTGGCCTCCTTCACCGACATGACCGCTTCGACCGACACGCCGTCGCGTGCCTCGATGGTCTGCAGCGCGTGCGCCGGGGCGGCCGCGACCAGCCCCATTGCGCAGAGGCCACCCGCTGCGCGCCGCAGCGCAGCACGCTCGCAGCGGTGGATGAACAGACGTGACTTCACGCTACTTCTCCTCGACTTCTTCGAACGACTGCAGCAGGATGCGATTGCCGGTGTACGTGAACTTCAGTCGATAGGCCTTGGCAACATCGGAGACACGCTGATCGTTGACGTAGGTTGCCAACGTGCCTGACATCCGAACTGACATCGTCTTCTCATCGGGCGCGAGGCCCTTGATGGAGTACACCGTGGTCGCGTTGAGCTGCTTCACCCGTGTGGCCTCCACACCGAGCTTCTGCTGGAACGCTGGCGCATCCTTCGGGGCGGCATACTGCAGGAGCAGCCGCCCCTTCCAGTCGACTGCATGTGGCGAGGTGTCGAGCACCAGGTAGGCCATGAAGCTGGCCATCTGTTCCAGGTAGCTGGCGCTCACCTTGTCGTGCTGAACCCAGAACGACTTCTCGATGACGGGCGGCACGAGCACCGTGCGCTCACGCCCCAGCACCGCGTATAGGCACATGGCGCACACCAGCGTGGTGGCGGAAAGCAAGACGATGACCAGTCGCTGGAGCTGGCCCGCGGTGCGCAGGTGCCCCAGGTCCTGTCGGGCTGCTGTGAGGTTCATCCGACCATCCTTTCGACGTGCGTCGGTGGCGTACGGTCCATGTGCATCAACGCCGCCGGGAGGTGCCAATGCACCCAGTGCAAGATGAAGGCCTGATGCTTGTCGGCCTTCAGCCGCCCGTACCGCACGGCTGCCAACGTGCCCAGTGCGCCGCCGATCAGCATCCCGCCAAACCCGGGAAACCCGAGCTGAGCAACGCCAAATGTGACAAGCCAGACGAAGAACACGTCCAGATCCCACAGGCCAACTTTCCACATGTCGTCCAGGCGGCGCGGAATGTAGGTGTTGTCGGTCGACATGGACGTCCCCGTGATCTCAGATCAGCGTCAACGACGCACCCATGAGCGTTCTGATCATCGCCAACCCCACACCACCGAATATGGCGAACCCGACGATGAAGAGCACCGCGGTGAAGCTACGCAGCGCGACCAGGCTGATCAGCGCAACCAGGAACCCGAGGACGGCCACGATGGTCTTCCCGGCCGCCGTCAGACCGTTAACCGCCGTGACCGCCGTCGCAAGCGCACCCATCTCGTCATCATCCCCGAGTGCTAGCGCCGGCTCGACCAAAGCAGCGAGCCCAAGTAGGCCAACTGCCCCGTAACGCAACCAGGGGCGCGCTGAACGAACATGACGAGTAAGTGTGAATCTCATGATGATCTCCAAGAGTGGTGAAGTGAAGAGCCAAGATTGCTCCGTGTGTCGCGCGGCGCACCGTCGCTCAAAGCCGCTTCTGCAGCTCCGCGCAGGCCCGCCGGACGATGGCGTTGTCATGCTCCGAGTCCAGCGCCATCAGCACGGCGGCGTCGCCGAGATAGCGCAGATCGAGATGGGGATCCCGAAAGGACTTCTGTATGCCTTGCAGCCGGCGAAAGGTCTCTTCGCGCACGAGGATGGCCTTCCAACCCGGCAAGGTGTGTCGATCCGTTGCCGTTGCTGCATTCGATGCCCTGGTATTCAAATCGGTCATGAGTTGCCGTCTCGTTGTGTGTGCACCGCCGTTCGCGGAGGCAGCTCGTGGCTGGCCACCGTGAACTCCACTTCCGCGCGCCGGTTCGCGGCGCGCGCCTCCTTGTCGGTTCCGGCCTGCGCGTAGCAGCAGCGCCCTTTGGCCAGCAGCAGAAACTGCGCACGGGTGCCACGCGCCGACTTGCGCAGGTGGTCCGCCACTGCCATGGCCCGGCGCAACGCCAGGCGGTCATTGGTGTCGGCATCGCCGGTGTCGTCGGTACGGCCCTTCACGATCACCCGCTCGGCTTGCGCCACGCGGCCCGAAAGCGATTCCAGCCGCGCCTTGGCGTCGGCGTCGAGCAGGGCCGAACCGGCCGCAAAGCGAACCGTCGCGGCGAGTGGCTTGTCGTCGTCTTCCACGCTGGACACGCGCATGGGCCGCCACTGCGGCGCCGTGCCGGTCTGCCGACACCGGGTGTTGGCCCCGTCACGTGAGCGGCAATCGGCCGCAGTTGCGTCCGCACTCTTGGCTGCCGTCGTCTGGGCCTTCGGGGTCGATGCACCGGATGCCGATGTGCCGGGCGCAACTGCAGGGGCGGGCACCACCACCGGCGCCACCGGCCGATCCGCTGGCGCTGCAGCCGGCTCGTCGGCAGCGGCCTGCGTCACTGAGAGAGCCGCGCCGGGCTCCGCACCAATGGGCTGCTCAGGTTTCGCCGCCGGCTCAGGCGACGCCTGCTTCACATCAGCCGGTGGCGGCAGAGCCGCGGGCGGGGCCGCAGGTTGTGGCGGCGATGCCGGTGTGCTGCGCATGCCGGCCATCAGCTCTGCCGGCGGCTCGGTGCGCTTGACAAGCAGGTGCGTCGGGATCTCGATGGCTGCCGGCTTGACCACCGGCTCGTCCAGTCGTGCCGACGACTCGGGCGCGCGCGCACCCACTCGCGTCTTGATGCTCGGTCGAGGGCAGGCATCACCCGCGCAGGTCGCAAACGTTGCGCCGGCGCCGTAGCCCACTTGTGCGAGTTGCAGCGGTTCGGCTGCCGCACGCGTGGGTTGCATGGGGCCGCGGGCGCAGCCGGCCGCCACAGCGGCACTTGCCGCCGCTGCCAGAGCGGCCCAATGAATTGCATTCCTGGCCTTCATTGCGCCCTCTCACTGGTTGGTTCCGATGCCGACGCCACGGCGGTGTCGCGCGGCAAATGGCGAGCCACACACCGCGCATAGCGGCCTCTTGCCTCACTGCACGCCTGGCCCTTTAGCTGCGTGCATGCCGCGTTATATGCGCCTACTGCTTCCCAGGTGTGGCCGTGCTGGCGGATCTTCTGGGCCAGGATCCATGCGCCGACGTGGATGTTGGTGCAGGCATCGAACAATTCGCGCTCGCCGATGCCATAGGGCTTGAGCCCGCGCAGGTTCGACGAATTGATCTGCATGAGCCCGATGTCGACCGTACCCGTCCGCTCGATGTGGCTGCGGTTCACGGCCGCGGGGTCGAGGCTGGACTCGCAGCGGGCGATGGCCACCAGCAGGTGCGGGTTGACGTTGTAGCGCTCGGCGGCTTGCTCCCAGCACGCCTGGGCCGGCGTAACCGCCGCCAGTGCAGCAGCAGCCACCATCGCCGCCCCGAGCGCGGCGGAGGAGCGGCGTGGGCCGGCTGCCTCGGTCTCGTGGCGCCGCTGAGATGGCGCTGACGCGGTGGTGTGCATGGAATGCCTGTCGTGCCGGATGTCGATGGACTGATGTCGCTCTCGGATGCCCCAAGGCTTGGCCTCGTTGCGTGCAATGTTGGGCACAGCCGATCGTGAAGTCGAGCACATAGGACGTCGCACGTGCGACACCGATAGGCCTTGAATCCTGACGCCGGAGTGTGCTATTTGCGTGCGCGCGCCATTGTTGATATGCGGGCCGGCTTGGCTGAGTGCGCTACCGGTGACGGCGCTACCCGTCCGGTGGGCTGCACCGACCCGCGCTCAGGGCTAACCCGACACCCAGGCCAGGGGGTGCGGCGCAGCACGCGTGCGCAACACGGGCCGCATCAGCCTCGGCTACGAGGGCAGGAAACCATCCCACGGGTTGGGTCGGCTTTCCTGGTGCCGCGGCGAAGTGCGCTGCCTAGCATGGTGGCCTCGCGTGCGCGCCGTGCGAAGCGCCGCCTAGCACCCCGGAGGCCGAAGCATGAACATGAATGAACTCGCCATCGCCGCCAGCTTGAGCCTGGCCGCCGTAGGGGCGTTCACGATGCTGGCCATCGCGCGTGGTGGCACGCTGCGCACTGCGCGCCGTCGACCGAAGGCTCCCACCCGCCGCCCCCCGCTCGAGCAGCGGTTGCCGCTGGCCTTGCAGGCGTACGCGCCGCAGGTGCGCGTGATCCGCGAGAACATGCGGTTTCCAATGTTGAGCTTCGAGCGCGAGTGCCTCACCGTGCTCGTCGCGCTGTCCAAGGATCCACGCTACTCCGACCCGCGGGCACTGCTGCTGCCGCTGGAACGCACGCGTCACGCATTGGCACTTCGGCGTGCGGTGCTGCTGCCCCCGGCCGTCGCGGCGGAGGACATCGAGCCGCGTTCGCATCGCTGGACCTATGGCGTGTTCCTCGCGGCGATGCTGCTCGACGTGGTGGCCGACGCGCTGCCGCCGGGCTCGACCACCTGCAACCTCAACGACACGCTCGGCGCGTGGCTGCAGCCCGAGTCATTGCGCTGGCTGTGCGAGGACACGATGCTGGTCGACCATCTCGCGCGTGCCATCGCGCAGCCCAAGGCAGAGGGCACGCTCAACCGCATCATCCGTGTGGCGCAGCACGCCGCCAGCCACACCCACGGTGCCAGCCCGGCCGGCAACGCGATCGATGCGCGGGCGCAGGTGATCGACATCCTGCTGGCCCCTGATCGGTCGTTTCAGTCGCCGGCGCCTCGCGCCGCCACGCAAGCGGCGGCCATCACGCCCACGCGGTCCGCGCCAAGTGCAGCACCAACTGTTGAACCAGCCGCAGCGCCAGTGACGCCCGCGCCCACTGCTTGCGCTGGCATTGAGCAACCGCGAGCCATACGCCGTTACGTGTCACCCGAGCCGGAGATGGCCCACACCGTCACGCGCGACGCAGACCTGCCAGCGCCGCAGCGCCGTGACCCGCCCGACCTTGGTGACCCCGTCGCCATCGCCAGGGACGTGATGGCATGGATTCGCGACTCAGTCGCATCGGGAGAGCTCAGCGTCAACAACAGCGATTCCCTGGTGCACTTCGGGGCCGAAGGCATGATCCTGATCTGTCCCGATGTCTTCGTGCGCTATGCCGTGGCGTGCGAGGCGGGTGATACCGGCGAATCCGCCCTGGCGCCGCTCGACAAGGTGGCCGCCAATGCCGTGGTGATGGCCGGCTGGTACAAGCGCGACGATGGCTCGGGCACTGCCATGCGGCGCTATCGCATCGCCAGCAGCCAGGGGCCGCGCACCGTCAAGTGCATGATCGTCGCGCGCCCTGAACGATGGTTCGCGTCGGTGCCGCCGCGTGGCCGCAGCCTGACGCAGCTCATGTGATGGCCAGCCCCTACCCGCTCGAGGGTTTGCTGCGCGCGCCCTACGAACTCACGAGCGCCGCTGCAGCGGCAGCAGCAGCAGCACTGGTTACCGTCGCGCCAGGCGCATTTGCCCTGCCGCCGTGGGGCGCCCTCGCCACCGCCGGGACCCTCGCCGCCCTGGCCTGCTGGCGCATGCGGCAGGCCT
>JABWBN010000213.1 GCA_013360485.1 Burkholderiaceae bacterium
GGCGCGAGCCGGCCTCGACGCGGTCGACGCTGGTGCCGATCAGGGCCTTGATCTCGCGGGCGGCTTCGGCGCTGCGCTGGGCCAGCGAGCGCACTTCGCCGGCCACCACTGCGAAGCCACGGCCCTGCTCGCCGGCACGGGCGGCTTCCACTGCGGCGTTGAGCGCCAGGATGTTGGTCTGGAAGGCGATGCCGTCGATGACGCCGATGATGTCGGCGATCTTCTTGGAACTGGTGTTGATCTCGTCCATGGTCGAGACCACCTGCGCCACCACCTCGCCGCCGCGCTGCGCCACATTGGACGCCGAGCTGGCGAGCTGATTGGCCTGCGCGGCTGCATCTGCGCTCTGGCGCACCGTCTGCGTGATCTGCTGGATGTTGCTGGAGGCCTGCTGCAGGTTCGAGGCCGTCTGCTCGGTGCGCTGGCTCAGGTCCTGGTTGCCCACGGCGACTTCGGAACTGGCCGTCTGGATGGAGTCGGTCGACTCGCGCACCTGGCGCACGATGACGCGCAGGGCGTCGCGCATCTCGGCCAGCGAGCGGGTGACCTGCCCCAGTTCGTCGTGGCGGGTCAGGTCGAGCTCGACCGTCAGATCGCCGTGGCCGATGCGTCCGGCCGCATGTGTCAGTTCAGCCAGCGGGCGTCGGATCGACCGCACCAGGAAGAAGTTGCTGGTGGCAAGCGCGGCCACGATCAGCACCATCACGGCCGAGACGCCCCACACGGTGCGCATGCGCTCGGCACCGACGGCCTCGCGCAGGGCGGTGGCGCGCGCTTCCTGCGCCGCCACATACTCACGCTGCAGTTGGCCATACGCGGCGACTGCGGGCTTGACCTTGTCGTTGACGAGCGTGCGTGCGCCGTCGGCGTTGCCGTCGGTGCGCAGCTTGCGGGCTTCATTGCGCAACCCGATGTAGGTCTTGCGGGCGTCGGCCACCCGGGCCAGCAGTGCCTTTTCGTCGGCAGTGTCGGCTGCGGCTTCGATCGCCTTCTGCAGTTCGGAAATGCGAGCCGTCGTGGCCTCGATGTCGGGCTTCAGGGCCGCGACCAGCGCATCGTCGGCGGTGGCGACGGTGGCCAGCACCCGTGCGGCGTTGGCTTCGGTCAGGCCCGCCCACTGGCTGGCATCGCGCACCTTCTGCTGTTGCGACGCCTGGGCGGCGTTGGTGGCTTCCTGCGAGCGAATGGTGCGGATGCTGGAGGCGGTCATCATGACCACCACCATCACGCCCAGCACGATGGTGGGCAGCCACAGCCGCTGGGCGATCGAGAGCCCCTTTTTCATGGTGCAGATCCTGTCGGGGCGTCGGCGCGTGGCCATGCGCCCGGTATCACGTCGAAATCAGCGGGCGCAACGGCGCCCGCAAGCGAACGGCGGCGGGGTGGGGGTCAGTGCGTGGCCGCTTCCATCAGGCCCATGTCGGCGCTGCTCATCAGCGATTCGATGTCCATCAGGATCAGCATGCGCTCGCCCACCGAGCCGATGCCGGTGATGTAGGAGGTGTCGATCGTGGCATTGGTCGTCGGAGCCGGGCGGATCGTCTCGCCGTTGAGCTCGATCACGTCGGAGACCGAGTCGACCACGGCACCGACCACGCGACCCTTCACATTGAGCACGATCACCACGGTGAAGTGGTTGTACTCGGCCGTCTCGCAACCCAGCTTCAGGCGCAGGTCGACGATGGGGACGATCACGCCGCGCAGGTTCACCACGCCCTTGAGGAAGGCCGGGGCGTTGGCAATGCGGGTGGGCTGCTCGTAGGAGCGGATCTCCTGCACGCGCAGGATGTCGATGCCGTACTCCTCGGCACCGAGTCGGAAGGTCAGGTACTCGCCGTTGCGGGCGACGGCGTGGGCGCGACGTGCGGCTTCCTGTTGCGCGATGCGCGACCCTTCTTGGATCATTTCCATGGTGTCAGTCCTTGGTGTGAGGCGGGGGGCGCCGACCGGCCCTTCCCAGTGAGTATCGGCAGCCGGTCGGCGAACTGAAGGGTGTGGTTCAGGCCACGGCGGTAAGGCGGAACGTGCCCACGACTTCCGAGAGCCGGCGGGCCTGGTCCTTCAGGCTCTCGGCGGCTGCGGCCGACTCCTCCACCAGCGCGGCGTTCTGCTGCGTCATCTGGTCGAGCTGCACCACGGTGCCGTTGACCTGGCTGATGCCGCTGCTTTGCTCGCTGGCCGAAGCACTGATCTCGCCGATGATGTCGGACACCCGTTGCACGCTGGCCACGATCTCGCCCATCGTGCTGCCGGCGTCCTGCACCAGGCGCGAGCCGGCCTCGACGCGGTCGACGCTGGTGCCGATCAGGGCCTTGATCTCACGGGCGGCTTCGGCGCTGCGCTGGGCCAGCGAGCGCACTTCGCCGGCCACCACCGCGAAGCCGCGGCCCTGCTCGCCGGCACGGGCGGCTTCCACCGCGGCGTTGAGCGCCAGGATGTTGGTTTGGAAGGCGATGCCGTCGATGACGCCGATGATGTCGGCGATCTTCTTGGAACTGGTGTTGATCTCGTCCATGGTCGAGACCACACGGCTGACCACGTTGCCGCCCCGCTCGGCCACCTGCGCTGCGCTGGCGGCCAGCTGATTTGCGGTGGACGCCGCATCCGCGCTTTGCCGCACCGCGCCGGTGAGCTGCTCCATCGAGCTGGCGGTCTGCTGCAGGCTGGTGGCGGTCTGCTCGGTGCGCTGGCTCAGGTCCTGGTTGCCCACCGCCACTTCGGTGCTGGCGACCTGGATGCTCTCAGAAGCCTGGCGCACCTGGCCCACGATACGGGACAGCGACTGCTGCATCCGCGCAAGCGATCGCATCATGTCGGCTGCCTCGTCGGTGCCGGCGGTGTCCGGCGCGTGTTGCAGGTCGCCGCTGGCGATGATGTCGGCAAAGGCACAGGCCTGCTGCACCGGTGTGACCACGGAGTGCGCGATCCGCCAGGCTGCCAGCACGCCTGCGGCCAGGCACACCACAGAGCCGACGACCAGCACGGCGAAGATGGCCGCGATCATCGACTCGACCTTATCGAACACAGCAGCGCTTTTGGTCGCGAGATTCGTTTCGATGTTGGCCAGCAGGGCCGCAGCCCCCTGGTAGCCCTTGTCGCCGGCCTTCAGATCGGTGAAGGCTTCCTTGGCCTCGACATAGCCATTGGTCAGCAGCTTGGCGGCCACCGGCTCCACGGCCTTGCGGTACTCGGCGGTGTGCGTACGGAAGGCGGCCAGGCTGTTGCGCTGCTCGTCGGTGACGGCCAGCGGCTCGAACTCCTTCATGCCCTTGTCGAGTGCAGCCATCGACTCGTCGAAGCTGGCCTTGGCACGCCGCATGTCGTCGTCGTTGAAGATCGAGGCGATCATGGTGGCGGCCGCACCGTTGGCCTGCAAGAGCTTGGCCTTGCCCAGCGAGGCCACGGTGTTGGCCGGGATGAGCTGGTGGGTGATGCCATACAAACCCTTCTGGGCCACGTACAGCCCGAAGCCGGCGATGCCCACCAGCACGGTGGACATCAGCAGCACCGCGCCGAAGCCGGTCAGCAGGCGATTTCGGATGCGAAGGGTGCGCAACATGGTTGACTCCGGTTTGGGGCTGGAGGACGAACGGTGCGCAGATCAGTGCGTGGACAGGCGAAACGCGCTGACCGCATCGTTCAACCGGTGGGCCTGCTCGCGCAGGCTCTCTGCGGCTGCGGCCGATTCCTCGACCAGCGCGGCGTTCTGCTGCGTCATCTGGTCGAGTTGCACCACCGCGCCGTTGACGTGGTTGATGCCGCTGCTCTGTTCGGTGGCCGCCGCGCTGATCTCGCCGATGATGTCGGTGACCCGCTGCACGCTGGCCACGATCTCGTTCATGGTGCTGCCCGCATCCTGCACCAGCCGGGCGCCGGTCTCGACTTTCTCGACGCTGGTGCCGATCAGGGTCTTGATCTCGCGGGCGGCCGAGGCGCTGCGCTGGGCCAGCGAGCGCACTTCGCCGGCCACCACCGCGAAGCCGCGGCCCTGCTCGCCGGCACGGGCGGCTTCCACTGCTGCGTTGAGCGCCAGGATGTTGGTCTGGAAGGCGATGCCGTCGATGACGCCGATGATGTCGGCGATCTTCTTGGAGCTGGTGTTGATCTCGTCCATGGTCGAGACCACCTGCGCCACCACCTCGCCGCCGCGCTGCGCCACGTTGGAGGCCGAGCTGGCCAGTTGATTGGCCTGCGCTGCCGAGTCGGCGCTCTGGCGCACGGTGACCGACAACTCCTCGATCGAACTGGCGGTTTGCTGCAGGTTCGACGCCGTGTGCTCGGTGCGCTGGCTGAGGTCTGCGTTGCCGGTGGCGATCTGAGCCGAGGCGGTGCTGATGCTGTCGGTGGCCTGGCGCACCTGGGCGACCGTCTGCCCCAGCGAGCGAATCATTCGTGCCAGGCCGCCAATCAGGCTGTCGGCCGGTGCGTCGGGCAACGCGACGGCCAGGTTGCCGCGGGCGGCTTCGTCCATGGCGGCCATTGCGGCCTGGGGCTCGCCGCCAATCTGGCGCAGCACACTGCGCATGACCGCCCAGCCGATGCCGGCGATCGCAGCCAGCGTGGCCAGCGCGGTGCCCAGGTTCAGCAGCAGCGCATGGCGCAGCTGGGCGTTCATGTCATCGAGATACAGGCCGGAGCCGACGATCCAGTCCCAGCCCTCGACCTTGGCCACGTACTGCAGCTTGGGCAGCGGTTCGGTCTGACCCGGGCGTGGGAAGTTGGTGTCGACGAACGCATGTCCGCCCTTGCTGGAGCGAACGCCGTCGATCAGCGCCTGCACGACGTCGGCGCCCTGAGTGTCCTTGACCTTGCCGATCATCGGCTGGCCTTCCCACTCGGGCTTGATGGGGTGCATCACGCCTACGCCGTCCATGCGCCAGACGTAGAAATAGTCGCTGTGGCCATCGGCGCCGCCATAGCGTGCCAGCCGGATGGCTTCGCGTGCGGCCTTCTGCGCGTCATCGCGCGACAGCTTGCCGGCCGCCTCCTGGGTGTGGTACCCGGCGGCGATCTGGTAGGCCGACTGCACGGCGGTGACCAGCTGCGATCGGCGGGCCTCGACGATCTGTTGATGACCCTGGACGGTGGCGACGGTGGTCACCGTGGCCACGCCAGCGACGGCTGTGACAACGAGCGCGGCGATCTTGCCGCGGAAGCTGAGTTGGTTGATCAAGGGAACTCCGGGGTACAGCTTGTGGATGGCATTGGGGCTGCCGCGGGCGTCACGCGTCGGCGGCGTCGAGATGGCCAACGCGGCCCCCCGCAGCAATCGTGGTGGGATCAGTGGCGCGTGCGGCGCACCAGGCTGCCGATGTCCAGGATCAGCGCAACCCGGCCGTCACCCATGATGGTGGCCCCCGAGACATCGTTGACCCTGCGGTAGTTGGCCTCGAGGTTCTTGACCACGACCTGCTGCTGGCCGAGCAGTTCGTCGACCAGCAGCGCCACGCGCTGGCCCTCGGCTTCGACCACGACCATGATGTTGCTCACATGCTCGAAGTCGAAGCGCGGCACCTCGAACACTTTTTCGAGGTCGATCACCGGCATGTACTCTTCGCGCACTTGCACCACGCGGCCGGTCGTGCCGATGGTCTTGATCATGCCGTTCTGCACCTGGAAGGACTCGACCACCGATCCCAGCGGCAGGATGTAGCACTCGTCGCCGACGCCCACGCTCATGCCGTCCATGATGGCCAGGGTGAGCGGCAGGCGCACCTTGACGCTCATGCCGTAGCCCTCGGCGGAGTCGATCTCCACCGAGCCGCCGAGCGACAGGATGTTCTTCTTCACCACGTCCATGCCCACACCGCGGCCGGAGACGTCGGTCACCTGATCGGCGGTGGAGAACCCGGGCGCGAAAATGAGGTTCCAGCACTCCTGGTCGGTCATCGAGTCGGGGGCGTCGATGCCCTTCTCGCGTGCCTTGGCGATGAGCTTCTGGCGGTTCAGGCCGCGGCCGTCGTCACGCACTTCGATGACGATGCTGCCGCCCTGATGCTGCGCCACCAGCGTGATGGTTCCGGTCTCGGGCTTGCCCTTGGCCACGCGGTCAGCCGGCAATTCGATGCCGTGGTCGCAGCTGTTGCGCACCAGGTGGGTCAGCGGGTCGGTGATCTTCTCGACCATGCCCTTGTCGAGTTCGGTGGCCTCGCCCACGGTCACCAGCTCGACCTTCTTGGACAGTTTGGCCGCCAGGTCGCGCAGCATGCGCGGGAAGCGGTTGAAGACCATCGACATCGGAATCATCCGGATCGACATCACCGCTTCCTGCAGGTCGCGGGTGTTGCGCTCCAGGTCGGCCAGGCCCGAGGTCATCTGCTGGTACAGGCCGGCGTCGATGCCCTTGCTGTTCTGCGCCAGCATGGCCTGCGTGATGACGAGCTCGCCCACCAGGTTGATGAGCTGGTCCACCTTCTCGACCGACACGCGCAGCGTGGCCGAGTCCAGCCCCGCGCCCTTGGGCTCCACTTTCGACGCAGCCTTGGGCGCGGCGGCGGGTTTGGGTGCGTCGGTCGCAGCGGCTACCGGCTCGGCTGGAGCGGGCGCGGCC
>JABWBN010000024.1 GCA_013360485.1 Burkholderiaceae bacterium
ACGCCGAAGGCGAGCAGGCCGTCGGTGCGCGAAACCAGCTGCAGCGCGCGCTGCACACCTTGCGGGCTCAGCGGCGCCGGTTCGACACCCCGCGGTTCGGCACCGGGCGCGGGCTCGCGTGCCACCAAGGGTCGGGGGGAAGCCGTGGCGGCCTCCCAGGCGGTCAGGACGGTGTTCCAGACGGCCGAAGCACCCGCCATCGGCTCGCACATGGCAGCGGCGCGGACATGCGCCGGCCAGGGTTGGGTCAAGATGCGTTGGCGCAGCGCCGGTGCGCCAGGCGGCAGCAAGAAGACGAGCCAGGGACAGCGCCATTCGGGTTGTCGTGTGGCATCGAGGATCGCTTGCACCAGGGCAAGCACGGCCGGTGGTTGCATCGCGCCGACGATCACGGCCGTGAGGTGGCTGCCTTCGGCCAGGGCACTGGCAATGGCCTCCTGGTCGGGTCCGGTGGCTCGAACGTCCGGGTGGTAGACCTTCAGCGGTGCGGCATCGTGTCGAGGAACTGTGGTTCGCTCGATGACGGCCAGCGTGCGCAACGTGCCGCGCTCGCGCAGGTTGAGTCGCTCCAGGGGCTGCCCCGCGGCGGTCGATAGCGCAGCGAGCACTTGCGGCGCCCACAGGTGCGACGGATCGAGCAGGGTGATCATGGCCCCGGCTGCGCCCAAGTCGGCGCGCGTGGTGGCGAAGTGCGTGCGGATCGCCACAGCCGCACTGGCGTCGACCACCACGTCGACGCCACGCTCGACGCGGGGCCGCGCCCGCACCTGCGGCGTCGCAACGGCGTCAGCGTCAGCCGAAGCGTACGCCACGGGCTCGTCTGGGCTGCGGGTGCCAGGCATCAGGCGAGGCGCCAGTTCACCGAACAGGGTACGCAACATCAAGGTCTCCCCACCGATGACAGCACTCTAGTGGCACCCGCCCGATACAGCGTAAGCCATTGTTGCGGCCGACCCGGGGCGATGACGCCGCGACCCTGAGCGAGGCAGGGCAGGCGGGATGGATCTACCATGTCACACATGCAAGTGCGCCCGCTCTCTGACGGCAGCCGCGGCCAGGATGTGCAGACGATCGGACTGATCGGTCTGGCCCACGGAACGTCGCATTTCTTCCACATGCTCTTGCCACCGATGTTCCCGTGGCTGATCGACGCATTTGGATTGAATTACTCGCAGCTGGGTCTACTTGTCAGCGTCTTCTTCGTGATTTCGGGTACCGGTCAAGCGCTTGCCGGTTTTCTGGTCGACCGCGTCGGCGCGCGCCCGGTGCTCTACGCGGCATTGGTGTGCTTCGCTGCGGCGGCTATCGCGGCAGCCGTTGCACCGGGCTATGGCGGGCTGATGGTGGCTGCGGCCTTGGCCGGGCTGGGCAATGCGCCGTTTCATCCCGTGGACTTCACCATCCTGAACAAGCGGGTTTCCCAGGGGCGGCTCGGTCATGCGTTTTCGGTGCACGGCATTTCGGGCAACCTGGGCTGGGCATCGGCACCTGTGTTCCTGCTGGGCGTGACCACCGCCACCGGCTCGTGGCGTGCGGCCTACAGCGCCGCCGCCCTGGTACCGCTGGCCGTGCTGGCCATCCTGATCTGGCAGCGGCGCGCCGTGGATGATCGCCTCGGATCCTGGGCACCTCCTGCCGAGCAGCGGGATCGGCCTGCCGCAGTGGTGTCGGAACACCCGATGGCGTTTCTGCGCCTGCCGTCGGTGTGGCTGTGCTTCTCGTTCTTCTTCTGGACCACGGTCACGCTTTCTGCAGTGCAGAGCTTTGCCGGTCCGGCGCTGCTGATCAGCTATGGGCTGCCCAAGGCCTGGAGTTCGATGCTCGTGACCGGCTACATGATCTGTGGCGCCGTGGGCATGCTCCTGGGTGGCTTTCTAGCCGTTCGTGCCGAGCGGCTCGAGCGCGTGATCGCGGCCAGCCTGCTCACGTGCGGCCTGCTGCTGCTGCTGGTGGGGCTTGGCTGGGTCCAGGGTGTCGCGGCAGCGTGGCTGGTCATCCTGGCGGGACTGGGCAGCGGCCTGGCCGGGCCTTCGCGCGACATGTTGATCAAGCGCGCTGCGCCTGCGGGCGCCACGGGGCGCGTCTACGGCACTGTCTACTCCGGACTGGATCTCGGTTTCGCGCTGGCCGCCCCGGTGCTGGGGGCACTCATGGATCGGGGCCAGCCGTTGGCCATCTTCCTGGTGGGTGCCGGAGCGTTGGTGGTTGGCGTGGCATCGGCTGCCTGGGTCGGCCGCGCCGTCGGCGGCGGCAGGGCGCGCCCTGCGGCGAAAATGGCGTGATGACCGACCCTACGACGCATCTCGCTTCCCAGACCCCCGCGGCGAACGCCCGCCCAGCCGGCCATCTTCTGGTCGAGGCCCTCATCGAGCAGGGCATCGACACCGCTTTCGGCGTGCCCGGAGAGAGCTACCTCGCGGTACTGGATGGATTCCACGAACACCGTGATCGCATACGGTTCGTGGCCTGCCGCCAGGAGGGCGGCGCGTCATTCATGGCCGAAGCGCAGGGCAAGCTCAGCGGGCTGCCCGGCGTCTGCTTCGTCACACGCGGTCCAGGAGCCACCAACGCCAGCATCGGTCTGCACACCGCGTTCCAGGACTCCACGCCGATGGTGCTGTTCGTCGGTCAGGTGGCAAGCGACCAGCGCGACCGTGAGGCGTTTCAGGAGGTCGACTACCGCCAGATGTTCGGGCCGGGGACGCTGGGCATGGCCAAGTGGGTCGGCGAAGTGCACGACGCCGATCGCCTGCCAGAGTACGTGTCGAGGGCATTTCACACCGCGCTTCAGGGGCGGCCGGGACCGGTGGTCCTGGTTCTGCCGGAAGACATGCTGACCCGGCCGACTGCGGCAGCGGTGCTGCCCAGGGCGAGGCCGGCGCAGTGCGTGCCGCACCCCCAGCAACTGGCCGAACTCGGGCAGTTGCTCGAGCAGGCCCGGCGACCGCTGGTCATCGCTGGTGGCAGCGGCTGGACGGCCGACGCTGCGCGCTCCCTCGAGGTGTTTGCCCAGGCCTGGCAACTGCCGGTGGCCTGCGGCTTTCGGTTCCAGGACACGTTCGACAACCGTCACCCGTTGTATGCGGGTGATGTCGGCATCGGCATCAATCCGCTCCTGGCGCAGCGCGTGCGCGACGCCGACCTGGTGATCGCGTTGGGGGTACGGCTGGGCGAGATGACCACCGGCGGCTACACGCTGCTCGAACCGCCACGACCGCAGCAGCGCCTGGTGCACATCCATGCAGGGGCCGAGGAACTTGGGCGCGTCTATGCCGCCGACCTGCTGCTGCAAGCCACCATGGGCGCCGCTGCAGGTGCACTGGCCCGCCTGGTGCCGGCGCGTGCGGTGGCATGGGGCGACTGGACAGCAGCCGCGCATGCCGACTACCTCGCCAACCTCGAGGCGCCGGCCGTCTCTCCACTGGACATGGCCGTGGTGATGAAGACCGTGCAACGCCTGGCGCCAGCCGACACGATCTACACCAATGGTGCCGGCAACTACAGCGGCTGGTTGCACCGCTATGTGCGGTATCCGGGGTTGCAGCACGCCGGTCGCACCCAGCTCGCCCCCACTTCGGGCGCCATGGGCTACGGCCTGCCCGCTGCAGTGGGCGCAGCCTTGTTGTACCCGCATCGCACCGTGGTCAATGTGGCCGGCGATGGCGACTTCCTGATGAACGGACAAGAGCTGGCCACGGCCGCCGGTTACGGCGCCAACCGTGGCACGGGGCGACTGGTGAGCCTGGTGGTCGACAACGCCACGTACGGCACCATACGCATGCACCAGGAGCGGGAGTTTCCAGGTCGCGTGAGTGGCAGCGATCTCTGCAACCCGGACTTCGCGGCACTGGCACGGGCCTACGGCTGGCGTGCCGCGTGCGTTGATCGCACGCAGGCGTTCGAACACGCGTTCGCACAGGCCTTGGAGCCCGGTGCCCCGATGTTGATACACCTTCGGCTGGACGCTGACGTGAGCACCTCGCGGACGTCGCTGGCCGCGATTCGCGCCGCGGCACGAGCGGCCGGCCGGTAGTGCAACCCACACTGGTGGGGACCCGGCACCGCCACCGGAGCGAAATCACCTTGATCAATATTATTTTTGAGCCAAGGGTAACCCGGTAGGATTCGCTGCGTTCAACGGCGAACACATGACATTCCTGAACGCAACTGCCACACCGGCCGCCGACGGAACGGTGCTGCTCTGCGCACAAGGCTTGGACTGCCGCCGCGGCCGTCGACTGCTGCTGCGTGGCGTGAACCTGAGTCTCGGGCCAGGTGAGATCGTATGGTTGCGCGGCGCCAACGGCAGCGGCAAGACCAGCCTGCTGCGTGTCCTGGCGGGGCTGGTGCAGCCCGAGCGCGGGAGAGCTTGGCCGGGACGTGGGCGATCCCTGTTCGTCGGTCATGCCAACGCGCTGAAGGATGACTTGACGTTGGCCGAGGCCGTGGCCTTTCTGGCGCGGCTGCAGGGTGCGAGTTCAGATCGGGTGCCGCATGCGCTCGCACAGATCGGTGTGGCGCAGTGCGCGAGTTCGCCCGTGCGCCAGCTGTCGCAGGGCCAGCGGCGGCGAGGTTCGCTCGCACGGCTGGCGCTCGATGCCGAGGCGCCGGTGCGGCCCTGGATCCTGGACGAGCCCTACGATGCGCTCGATCAATCCAGTTCAGGCGTGCTCAGCCATTGGATCGAAGCCCATGCACACCGGGGTGGCGCGGTGCTCCTGACCAGCCACCAACCCGTGACCCTGCGTGGCATGCGCACGGTGGATCTCGATGCATGGTGTGCATCGTGAACATCGACGACAGCGCGTTGCAGCGCGTGGCGTCGTCCGCTGGTTCACGCGACGTGACGGCCGCGCCGGCGGGTACCTACTGGGCAGTCGTCAGGCGCGACCTCCTGCTGGTACGCCGCAGGCGTGTCGAATCGCTCCTGCCGCTGGGCTTCTTCGTGGTCGCGGCCAGTCTCTTTCCTATCGGTGTCGGACCCGAACCGCAAACGCTGCGCCAGATCGCTCCAGGAGTGCTGTGGGTGTGCGCGCTGCTGGCCAGCATGTTGTCGGTCACCCAGATGTTCGCCGGCGACCATGCCGATGGCACGCTCGAGCAGATGCTGCTGTCGCAGCACCCGTTGATCACGCTGGTGCTGGGCAAGATCACGGCACAGTGGCTCAGCGGCGGCCTGCCGCTGGTGCTGGCAACGCCGTTGCTGGGCGTGCAGTTCGACATGAGTGCGCCGTCCGTCGCCACCTTGTGCCTGACGCTGATGCTGGGCACGCCCGTGCTCTCGGCGCTGGGGGCGCTCGGTGCCGCCTTGACGTTGGGCTTGCGCGGCGGTGCTGCGCTGGTGTTCCTGCTGGTGCTCCCGCTGACCGTGCCAGCCCTGATCTTCGGCACCGGCGCCGTGGGTGCGGTCGAGGCCAGCATGGGAGCGCAGGCCCACCTGTCGCTGCTGGGTGCGTTCTTGATCTTCACGTTGCTCGGCGCACCGCCGGCGACCGCGGCGGCCCTTCGCATTTCGATGGAGTAGGTGCGCCCCATGAGTGAGGTCAATCGGATCACGTGGACAACCTATGCGGCACCGTCACGCTTCTACGCGCTGGCCGGCGCCTGCATCCCGTGGTTCTGGGCGGTGGCACTGGTTTTCGCCGCAGCGGGGATGTGGATGGGATTTGCCGTCGCCCCCACCGACTTCCAGCAAGGCGATGCCTACCGCGTCATCTTCATCCACGTGCCAGCGGCCTGGCTGTCGATGCTGGTCTATCTCGTGATGGCATTCTGGGCGGCCTGGGGCTGGATGCTGAACGCCCGCATGGCGTCGATGTATGCCCGCGCGCTGGCACCGACCGGGGCGTTGATGACCTTCATTGCGCTGTGGACCGGTGCGCTGTGGGGAAAACCGACCTGGGGAACCTGGTGGGTCTGGGACGCGCGGCTCACATCGGAGTTCATCCTGCTGCTGCTCTACCTGGGGTACATCGCGCTCACGGAGGCGATCGACGACCCGCGGCGATCGGCCCATGCAGGTGCGCTGCTGGCGCTGGTCGGCGCCGTGAACGTGCCGGTCATCTACTTCTCGGTGCGTTGGTGGAACACGCTGCACCAAGGTGCCACGATCAGCATGACATCCGCGCCGAAGATGGCGAGCACCATGCTCACTGCCATGCTGCTGATGACGGTGGGCATGTGGGCCTACAGCTTTGCGGTGGTCTTCACACGGGCGCGGGCCATCGTGCTCGAGCAGGAGGCCGATACCGAGTGGGTGCGGGCGCTGCGTTGAGGATGGGTGGGTCTTGGAGGTGGTGACGATGCAATGGGGCTCCTGGGGCGACTTCCTGCACATGGGCGGCTACGGCCTGTATGTGTGGGGTTCGTATGGCGTGACGCTGCTGGTGATGCTGGCCGAGGCCGTGGCCGCCCGTCGCAGGCATCGCCTGGCCCGCAGTGCGTTGCAGACGGAGCAGCCGCGATGAAGCCCCGCCATCAGCGCGCGGCGGTCGTGTTGGGAGTGTTGGCCGCTGTGGGTGTCGCCGTGGCGCTGGTGCTCAATGCCTTCAACAGCAACCTCGTCTTCTTCTACACACCCACGCAGGTGGCGGCCAAGGAAGCGCCGCTGGCGCGCACGTTTCGCGTCGGCGGGCTGGTGCAGCCGGGCAGCGTGACGCGCGAGGGTGTGATGGTGCGGTTCGTCGTCACCGACTCCGCGCAGAACGTGCCGGTGCGCTACGAGGGCGTGCTGCCCGACCTGTTCAAGGAGGGCAAGGGCGTCGTGGCGCAGGGCCAACTGGGCAGCGATGGCGTGTTCACGGCGCGTGAGGTGTTGGCCAAACACGACGAGAACTACATGCCGCCAGAGGCGGCCGAGGCGCTGCAGCGCGCCGGTGAGATGAAAGCGCGCATGTCGGGCACATTGCAGCAGAGCGGTCGCCCATGATTCCCGAGCTGGGTCAGTTGTTCGCAATCATGGCCCTGGGCGTCTCGCTCTCCCAGGGCGTGATCGCATTGCTCGGTGCACACCGCGGGCGGGTGGACTGGATGAGCACGGCTCGGCCACTGGCGGTGCTGCAGGCACTCCTCGTCGGTGCTGCCTTTGCATGCCTGGCGGTGGCGTTCGTTCGGCACGACTACTCCGTGTTGTATGTGGCATCGCACTCGAACAGCGCACTGCCGCTCGCCTATCGCGTGGCCGCGGTCTGGGGCGGCCATGAGGGTTCGCTGCTGCTGTGGGTGGCCATGCTCAGCCTGTGGACCGTGGCGGTGGCGCTCTTCAGCCGCTCGCTGCCACTGCCATTCGTGTCCCGCATCCTGGGTGTTCTGGGGTTGGTGGCCACCGGCTTCTTGCTGTTCCTGCTGTTCACGTCCAACCCGTTCGAGCGCCTGCTGCCGCCGGCGCCGGACGGCAGGGATCTCAATCCATTGCTTCAGGACCCCGGCATGGTCGCGCACCCGCCCATGCTGTATATGGGCTATGTCGGCTTTTCGGTGGCCTACGCCTTTGCCGTTGCCGCGCTCTTGGGCGGGCAACTGGACTCCGCGTGGGCTCGCTGGACCCGGCCCTGGACGACTGCCGCCTGGGTGTTCCTGACGTTCGGTATCGGCCTGGGCAGCTGGTGGGCTTACAACGAGCTGGGGTGGGGCGGCTGGTGGTTCTGGGACCCGGTGGAGAACGCTTCGTTCATGCCGTGGCTGGTGGGTACGGCGCTCATCCATTCGCTGGCCGTCACCGAAAAGCGCGGCAGCTTCAAGGTCTGGACGGTGCTGCTGGCCATCCTCGCCTTCTCGCTGTCGCTGCTGGGTACGTTCCTCGTGCGCTCGGGCGTGCTGTCATCGGTACATGCCTTCGCGACGGACCCGCGCAGGGGACTCTTCATCCTGGCTTTCCTGGTGGTCGCGATCGGGGCGTCGCTGATGCTGTTCGCCTGGCGCGCCCCTCGGGTGGGACTGGGCCAGCGGTTCGGCCTGCTTTCGCGCGAGACCTTCCTCTTGGTCAACAACGTGCTCCTGCTGGTCGCCACTGGCGCCGTACTGCTGGGCACACTCTATCCTCTGTTCCTCGATGCACTGGGGCTGGGCAAGATCTCCGTCGGACCGCCCTATTTCGAGACGGTGTTCGGTTTGCTGATGCTGCCGCTGCTGGCGCTGATCGGCGTCGGTCCACTGACACGATGGCGCCAGGACGAGACCCGCGCCCTGCTGAGAACACTGCCAGTGCCTGCGGCCGTCGCAGCCGTTGCCGGCATCGCTGTGGCCTGGAGTCAGGGCACGATCCACGCCGTGTCATTGGTCGGCTTGAGCTTTGGTTGCTGGGTCGCCGCGGCGACGCTGGTGGACCTTCGCCAACGGTTGCGCCGACGCGAAGATGGCACATCGCTGTGGCGTCGCCTGCAACAGGTGCCCCGCGCCGTGCAGGGAATGATGGTGGCCCACATGGGCGTTGCGGTCTTCACGGTCGGTGTCGTGATGGTCAACACGTATGAGCAGGAGCGTGACGTTCGCATGCAGACCGGTCAGGCAACGGAGCTGGCCGGCTGGACATGGACACTCACGGACCTGCAGCCGTTGGAGGGGCCAAACTACACGGCGACGCAGGGCACGATCGACATCAGCCGTGCGGGGCAGCCCGTGGCGCGCCTTCAACCGCAAAAGCGCGTCTACCGTGCCCATGCCAACCCAATGACCGAGTCCGCCGTCCACTCGTCGCTCTGGCGCGACCTCTACGTGTCGATGGGCGAGCAGCTTGCCGACGGCGCCTGGATCGTGCGGGTGCAAGTCAAGCCGTTCATCGGCTGGATCTGGCTCGGTTGTCTGATCATGATGGCGGGCGGCGCGCTGGCGGTGAGTGATCGTCGCTACCGGGAGCGCCGAGCGGCGGCAGAGCGAACGGCAGTCGCAGCCCAGGGGGCGCGCGGATGAGTCGATTTCTGTGGCCATTGGCGCTGTTCCTGGTGCTGGCGGGCTTCCTGGCAGTGGGTCTGCGCCTGGATCCGCGAGAGGTGCCGTCGCCACTGATCGACAAGCCTGCCCCGGCGTTTGCCGCAGAGGTCTTGACCGATCCGCAACGGCAGCTCTCCGCGGCCGACTTGACGGGGCGCCCCTGGGTTCTGAATGTCTGGGCGTCCTGGTGCGGTGCCTGCCGTGACGAGCATCCGGTGCTGCTGGACTTCGCGCGCACTGCTGGCGTGCCGTTGATCGGCTTGAACTACAAGGATCGACCCGAAGACGCACGGGCCTGGCTGCGCCAGTTCGGCAATCCCTACACCGATTCGGTGATGGATCCGCTTGGCCGCATTGGTCTGGACTACGGCGTCTACGGCGTTCCAGAGACCTTTGTCGTCGACGCCCAAGGCGTGATCCGCCTCAAGCACATCGGGCCAGTGACACCACAAGTCCTGCGGGACAAGATCCGGCCCGCACTCCAGAGGCTGACCCGTGGTTGAGCGCGCGCGTTATCGAGAACAGCAGCGCGGCGTGCCCAGCCAGCCAGTGCGTGCGGTGCCTGCGTTGGCCCGCCTTGCGTTCATGACAGCCGCGCTGGTGTGGGCCCCACCGGGCACAGCTTCCGACGCCGCCGCTGCATCAGCACCGGTGTTCACCGATGCGGCTCTCGAGGCCCGCGTCATGGCGCTGGCCGGCGAACTGCGCTGCCTGGTTTGCCAGAACCAGACAATTGCCGACTCGAACGCAGGTCTCGCACTCGACCTGAGGCAACAGATCCGGCAGATGCTGCAGGCAGGCCGCACCGAAGCGGAGGTCTTCGATTACATGACCCAGCGGTACGGCGACTTCGTTCTGTATCGTCCGCCCGTGAAGTCAACGACCGCGTTGCTGTGGGCGGGGCCGGGCCTGCTATTGGCCGGCGGCCTATTCGGCCTGTGGCGAGTGCTTCGTCGCAGGCAGGCGCTGGGCGACGATGCGTTCGACGATGCCGTGGCTTCCGAGGGTGACGACGATGCGCAATGGGCCGCCAGCGATCCGTTCCTCAGGAGCCGCACGGGCGCCGAGCGATCGTCCGATTCCGACAGCGCCTCCACGCATCGATGAAGCCACAGTACCCACCGCCCACGGCGAGTGAACCGATGGACCCGGCGGACCAGCGTCCATCGCCCCAACGGCCGTCATGGCGGCTGTGGTCGGCGTTGTTGATCGTTCTCGTTGCGTTCACGGCGGGCGTGTATGCCTGGCTGGGCAACATGCAAGGCTGGGCGGTGGTGCCGGAACCTGGGGCGCAGGTCATGCCCCACAGCATGGAGCGCGCGCAGTTCGAGGCGATGATCCAGCGTCTGGCGCAGCGCCTGGAGGCGCAGCCCGACGATGCCGATGGATGGGCCATGCTGGGCCGCTCGTATGCGGTGATGGGCATGCCCGGCCCGTCGGTACAGGCCTATCGTCGCCTGGTGGTGCTCCGGCCCGACGACGCACAGGCGCATGCCGATCTGGCTGACGCGCTGGCCAGCCTGCAACAAGGGCGTTTCGATGGCGAACCGGCCCAGGCGATCGACCGAGCTCTCGTGCTGGACCCGCACAACGTCAAGGCGCACGCGCTGGCCGGTACGGCGGCTTTCAACCGTGGCGACAAACGGTCGGCCGAGCGCCACTGGCAGACGGCTCTGGATGCCGCCGAACCCGGCAGTCGCATGGCGGCGCAGTTGCGAGACGCCCTCGACGAAGTCAGTCGCAGCGCGAAGCAGTCGGGTGCAACGCCCTGAATTGCCAAGTTCTGGCTGGCCGCTAGGCCTATCATCGCCAGCCTGTCGAGTACTCATTTCGTGGCATTCGTTCCACGCACGCCGTCATGCCGCTGTTCGCCACCTGTGACCTCTGCGACCTCCACAAGAACGACACCGATGGCAGCTTCAGGGTGCTGCCCCCTGTATTCCGGGACTACGGTGCCAAGCGTGTGTTCAGCGGCCCGGTGACAACCGTCAAGTGCCACGAAGACAACTCGCCGGTGAAGCAGGCCGTGGAGTCACCAGGGCAGGGCCGGGTTTTGGTGGTGGACGGGGGCGGTTCGCTGCGCCGCGCGCTGGTTGGCGGCAACCTGGGTGCGGCCGCCGCGCGCAACGGCTGGGCCGGCATTGTGGTGGACGGCTGCGTGCGCGATGCGGGCGAGTTGGCGGAGTGCGCGATCGGCATTCGCGCCCTGGGCCTGATGCCCATGCCCACGGTCAGACGTGAGCCCGGGTTGAGTGATGTCCCGGTTCAGGTTCAGGGCGTGTGGATACGCCCCGGCGACTGGCTGTATGCCGATGCAGACGGCATCGTGGTGATGGCACAGCCGGCGTGAGGCTCCCGGGCAGTCGAGTGCCCGTCGCGTCTGCAGGTCAGGCAGGCTGCGCGCGTCCGCTGCGGCCACCCACATTCTTCTGACTCGGACCGTTGACCCGATCGGCCGGATAGAATGCTTGCCTTCGGGGTGTAGCGCAGCCTGGTAGCGCAACTGCTTTGGGAGCAGTGGGTCGGACGTTCGAATCGTCTCACCCCGACCAGATGATTTCGGGTTTGGCCGCGGCCGGGCTGAGTACCCGCGCGCGCAGCGCGCTGAATGGTGGTGGCACCGGTAAAGGCAGCGAGCTCAGCCTGCGCCGTTGCCGTCTCGGGCTTTCATCAACGCCGACTCGGCAGCGTCCAGCAGCGCCTCGGCAGTGGATCCGTCGCGCGGGTAGAGCGCCACACCGATATCGGCTGTGGGTGTCACCGTCACCCGGTCGAGCGTCACTGGCCGCGCGATGCTCAGGTGTACTTTTCGTGCAATGACCTCGGCGTAGTCCGGCTCGTCAAAGCCGTCGCACAGCAGCGCGAACTGGTGGGGTCCCGTACGCGCGGCGACGTCGACTTCGCGCACACTGCCTCGCAGGCGCCCGGCGATGGATGGGAGGAGGTCTGTGCGCTGGCCCTTCAAAAAGCCGCTGTCGTTCTGTCCGGGCATCCGGTCCTGTGGCTGCGAGGGTTCGGCGGGGTCCGATTGGCTGTGCACTTCGACGGGGTTGGCTGCCGACGGCGGCATCGCGGGATCGATTTCGATCAGCAACAGTGCAAAGATCTTGTGGCCCCGGCGTGACTTGGCCATGGCGCCTTCGAGGAGCTCCATGAACAGGCGCCTGTTGGGCAATCCGGTGATCGCGTCGTGCGTGGCCAGGCGCTCGGCACTCTCGCGGCTGTCGCGCAGCTCGGTCATGCGCGTTTGAACCTGCTGTTGCATGGCATGCAATGCGCGTCCCAGGTCCCCAACTTCATCATCGCGGTGGATCGGTAGTGCCTGCATCGGCTGGTCATGCGCAAAGGCGTGCGCAGCATCCGTCATTGTTCGCAACGGACGGGAAATGCGCCGTGCCGTCAACCAGCCCACGATGGCCGCCAACAGGGTGGCCAGTGCCACCTGTTGCCAGGCACTGCGGGCTATGTCGCGCGTGGCATCGACGATGTGTGCATGGGTGCGTGCCAGCCCGAGCACCATGAATCGGCCCTCGCCAGCGTCACCTATGGGTAGACGGGCAAAGGCGGCAACCAGCGCGTCGCCGCTGCTGCCGGCTTCGTTGCCGTAGCCCACGGCGGTGTCCTGCGGGCTCCCGATGACTTTGGCAGCCACCGGGAAATCCGATTGAACGAGGTAGCGCCGACCGACGTCGAACCCGAATGTACGACGGGGGTCCGGGTGTATGAGGTAGTCGCCATCGCGATTGGCCATGTACACGCGCATCGTCGGCGGCAAGTCTGCACGCAGCAGTTCGAACAATCCTCCCATGTCGATATTGACGACCAGCACGCCGGCCGCGACCCCATCATCGCCTGCCACCGGGGCGGCGACGCGCAACGTCGGACGGTCTTCAGCACCGTGTGCCCCCTCCTCCCGATTGAGCGAGATGGCGGACAGGTACACCTGGCCGACGGGTCGCTGCTGCGCCTCGTAGACGTACGGGTAGTGACCTTTCTCCTGAAGCGCGTCGCTCGACACCCTTACCGAGCCGGTGGCAGTGCGGTCCACCCGGACAACCTCGGGTCCGCCGACGGTGGTTGAAATCAGGCGGACCTGCGTGTAATTGGGACGCGTTGCCAGCAAGGCCTCGAACCACTCGTGCATCACGGCACTGGCGGCGTTCGAGGCCGCCGGTGCGCGCTCCGTCAGCGCCCGTATGGCCGACGGCGCACTTGCCAGCATGCGTGTGTCGCGCTCGGCCATGAGCAAGGCAAGCCGCACGCTGCGCGCCAGCACACGCACGGCGGCCGTCATGTCTTCTTCCGCTCTGGCCACGAGCAAGTCGCGGCTGGTGCGGTAGCCGTGATAGACCCCCACCGCGGTGGCCGCAAAAGCCAGTGCGCCCACCAGTGCACCGAGCTTGGTCGCCAACCCGCCGGGGAGGATCAATCAAACCTCACCGCAGTCGCTCCGGGCGCTCGCCCGACATGATCCGGCGCCACAGCGCCGATCGGCGCGCCTCGTCTTCCACAGGTTCCAGCCAGACCAACTGGCCTTCTGCAACGGCGGTCGGCAGTGGTTCGACTGTGTTGGCCAGGCCCTGGCGCGCAGTCAACCTGTGCCCAACCGATGCGGACAGCATGTGGTCGAGCCATGCGTGCGCCAGCTCGGGCCGTCCACATGCGGCAGTGATGGCCCAGCAGTCGAGCCAGGCCAGTGCGCCTTCGCGAGGCAGTACATACCCCACATCCGCACCCGCATCCCGGAGCAACTTGACCTGCTGGCTGCCGTAGTTGGCGAACATCAGTGCGATCCGGTGGCGGCGAAAGAGCTCCACCGACTCCTCGGGCTGCGTGTAGAAGCCGCGCACATTGCGCCGCAGCTCGACCAGGTGCCTCGCGATCCGCGGCATTTCGCCCGCTGGGATTCGAAAGGGTGGAAGGCCCAACGCCTGCGCGGCAAGTGAGAAGTTGTGCGAACTGCCATCGTAGGCGAGCACCTTGCCTCGCAGCTGTGCGTCCCACAAAGACGCGATCGACGATGGCGGGCGCGACAACTGCCGGCGGTCGAAAATGAGGCCCATCTCCGCGAATGTGTAGGGCAGGGCGTGCAGAGCGCCGTGGCGATTGAGCCCCGGAATGGCGGCATGGTCCCGGAATCGAGGGAGTTGTCGAGCCGCCTGCGGAACCCGCTGCAGGTCGATCCGGGCCAGGCGCGAGGCTGCCGCAAAGCGGGCAATCTCGGCCGTGTTTGCCGCGATCACATCAAAGCCGGCGCTGCCCTGGGCATCGACATGGGCACGCAACTGGTCGTCGGTTGCAACGGTCGTGATTTCGACGCGGTTGCGTGTGCGTTCCTCGAATTCCGCTACGACGTCGGCATCGGCGTAGCCGGGCCATGCGAGCACCTTCAGCGGCGCGGCGGCGGGCGCCTGGGCGCGCACTGAAACGCCGGTCAGGGCGCCGACCGCCCACGTGGCGAAGTGTCGTCGGAGGAGCTTGCCGTGCATGCGGGGCAGTTTGCCAGGGAATCAAGGCGAACGCGTGGCCTGCCCGGAGGGACTCGAACCCCCGACCTGCTGCTTAGAAGGCAGCTGCTCTATCCAGTTGAGCTACGGGCAGCGGCTGCACATTTTAGGCAGTGGTACCGTCCCGCGCGGCGACGAACCACGTTCGAGACTGGGGAAACCAGGCGCTGCCTTCAGTGGCGACGGTATTGCTCCGTGCCGAACAGAACCTCGCGTGCGCGGTCATCTGTGACCGGGCGCCGGCGATCGGCCAGCACCTCCACCCCGCGCTGGACGGCCGGGCGTGCCGACATCTCGTCGAACCAGCCCTTCAGGTGAGGGTAATCGTCCCAGTCGATGCCCTGGTTCTTCCACGACCGCAACCATGGGAAGACGGCGATGTCGGCGACCGAGTAGTCGGGCCCACCGAGGTAGCGGGACCGGGCCAGACGCTTGTCTATCACGCCATACAGCCGCCTCGCCTCGTTGGTGTAGCGATCGATTGCGTATGTGATTTTCTCCGGCGCATAGACGCGGAAATGGTGCGCCTGGCCCAGCATCGGTCCTACGCTGGCCATCTGGAACATCAGCCACTGCAGCACTTCGTACTTGCCCGCGACGCTGGAAGGAAGCAAGCGCCCGGTCTTGCCAGCCAGGTACAGCAAGATGGCGCCCGACTCGAACATGCGCATCGGCTGGCCATCGGGGCCTTCGGGATCGACGATGGCGGGGATCTTGTTGTTCGGGCTGAGCGCCAGGAACTCGGGTGCGAACTGCTCGCCCGCGCCGATGTCCACCGGATGCAGGCGGTAGGGCAGGTCACATTCCTCGAGCATGATGTGCACCTTGTGTCCGTTGGGCGTAGCCCAGGAATACACTTCGATCATTGTCGGTCTCCACATCGGCCGCGTGTCCTGGGTCGACTCTAAACCATGCTGGAATCGCTGCGCAGGCTATTGAGCAAGGGTCCGAAGCCGGTGGACATGTCCGCCTTGCAGTCCTGGGCTGAGGGACGCGGTTTCCGCTTCAAGCGGGTCAAGGACGAAGACGGTGGATTGGTCGAGCCCTTGCAGGCGGCCGTTCCCCATTGGCGCATCGAGTGGGGCGAGTCCCACCGCAGCTACATCGAGGCGCGCGAGTTGCGCTTCAGTGCCGAGGTGGGTACGCCACGCGAGCTGCAATTGCTGGTGCTGAACAAGGTGCTGATGGAGCAGGTGGAGCGTGCAGTATTCGAGCAGTACGTCGAGGACGTGCAGACCCGCATCGACACCGAGACCCCGCCTGAAATGCGCTGGCTGGTGATGTACCCCAAGCTGGCGCCGACGGAAATGGGGCGGCTGCGCGACCGCTACGGTGCGGCCGCCAGCGCCAAGACGTGGTTGCAGCGCTGGCTGGTGGGCCCCGTTGAGGATGCGCTGGCGCGCGCAGGGGCCGAGGTCCCAGAGACGCTGCCCACGGTCGCCACGATCACCCGGGGTCGCCTCACACTGCGGGTGCCCATGCCGGAACCTGACAAGGCGAGCCTCGACCGATGGTTCGCCACCTTCGAGGTGTTGGCCAAGCAAGCGCACGCCCGCTCCCGCGATGCGGTCGAACTGGGCGGTGGCCCGAGCCAGCTGTCAGGCTGGCCGTCGTCCGAGACGCCGGGGCGCGACGAGTAGCAACACCCGCGGCAGGCGGCGGGTCTGGCGGCCCCGCTCCGCGACGGCTTCAGGCGTATCGCCCCAGCTCCATCTTGGCGACTGCGTTGCGGTGCACTTCGTCAGGCCCGTCGGCGAAGCGCAGCGTCCGCACCTGCGCGTAGTAGAACGCGAGCGGGAAATCGTCGCTGACGCCCGCACCGCCGTGTGCCTGCATGGCCCAGTCGATGACCCGCAGCGCCATGTTGGGTGCCACCACTTTGATCATCGCGATCTCGGCCTTGGCCGCCTTGTTGCCGGCGACATCCATCATCCACGCCGCCTTCAGCGTGAGCAGGCGGGCCTGTTCGATCAGGCAGCGTGCTTCGGCGATGCGTTCCTGGGTGACCGTTTGCTGCGCCAGTGTCTTGCCAAAGGCCACGCGCTGAATGGCCCGGCGGCACATCAGTTCGAGCGCGCGCTCGGCCATGCCGATGGTGCGCATGCAGTGGTGGATGCGCCCGGGCCCGAGTCGACCCTGGGCGATCTCGAAGCCGCGACCCTCGCCCAGGAGCATGTTCGACGCCGGCACCCGGACGTTCTCGAAGTCGATCTCCATGTGCCCGTGCGGGGCATCGTCGTAGCCGAAAACGGGCAGGTTCCGAACGACGCGCACACCCGGCGCATCGATGGGCACCAGGATCATCGACTGCTGGGAATGCCTGGGTGCCTGAGGATCGGTCTTGCCCATGAAGATGAGTACCTTGCAGCGCGGGTCCCCGGCGCCGGAGGTCCACCACTTGCGGGCATTGATCACGTACTCGTCGCCCTGGCGCTCGATGCGTGCCTCGATGTTGGTTGCATCCGACGACGCCACGGCCGGCTCGGTCATCGCGAACCCGGAGCGGATGCGGCCGTCGAGGAGCGGTTCGAGCCACTGCTTCTTCTGCTCGGAGCTGCCATAGCGCACGAGCACCTCCATGTTGCCGGTGTCGGGTGCCGAGCAGTTGAAGACCTCGCTGCTCCACAACACCCGCCCCATCAGTTCGGCCAAAGGTGCGTACTCCATGTTGGTGAGTCCTGCGCCCAGCTCGGACTCTGGAAGAAACAGGTTCCAGAGCCCGGCGGCACGCGCCTTCAGCTTGAGTTCTTCAACGACCGGCAGGGGGCTCCAACGGCGACCTTCGCGGGTGTTGTGGGCGAGTTCCTGGGCGAAGCGCTTCTCGGCCGGGAACACATGCTCGTCCATGAACGCGATCAGCCTTGATCGCAGTTCCTGTGTGCGGGGGGTGTAGTTGAAGTCCATGCGGTGGGCCCTTCATGTGGAAGTGATGGCGGCATCGAGCGACGCCGGTAAGCAATGACAGGCAGCGCGTGTGGTGGCGCCGGACGGTTTGGTGATCAGGCCCTTTGAGCGCAGGACCAGGCCATCTCGGCGAGCGTGCGGGTCGCCGCGCCGGTGGCGCGCGCCTGCGCGCTCGCAGCCGTGCCGTCGACCACTCGCTTGGCGATGCCCTGGGTGATGGCACCCAGGCGGAACAGGTTGTAGGCGAGGTAGAAGTTCCAGTCGGCCAGCAGGGCGCCAGGGTCACCGCGGCCCGTGCGCTCGCAGTAGCGGCGCACATACTCACGCTCCGATGGGATGCCCAGTGCGGTGTGGTCGAGACCGCCGATGCCGCGGAACACACCCGGCGGGATGTGCCACGCCATGCAGTGGTAGCTGAAGTCCGCCAGCGGATGTCCCAGCGTGGAGAGCTCCCAGTCGAGCACGGCGGTCACCCGAGGCTCATCCGCGTGGAAAATCAGGTTGTCGAGTCGGAAGTCGCCATGCACGATGGACACCTGCGTGTCGTCCTGCGCGCTCGCCGGCATGTGAGCAGGCAGCCAATCGATCAACTGGTGCATCTGCGGGATGTCGTCGGTGATCGAGGCGAGGTACTGCTTGCTCCAGCGCCCGATCTGGCGCGCGAAGTAGCTGCCCGGCTTGCCGTAGTCGGCCAGCCCGACGCTGCGGGGGTCGACCTCGTGCAAGGTGGCGATGACCCGGTTCATCTCATCGTAAATGGCCCCCCGCTCGGCTGGGGTCATCCCGGGCAGTGCCTGGTCCCACAGCACCCGGCCCTCGACGAATGCCATCACGTAGAAGGCGCGGCCAATCACCGACTCGTCCTCGCATAGCGCGTGCATGGAGGCCACCGGTACGCCGGTGAGCGCCAATGCGCTCATGACGCGGAACTCGCGCTCGATCGCGTGTGCGGATGGCAGCAGCTTGGCTGCCGGGCCGGGTTTGGTCCGCATGACGTAGCTGCGCGTCGGCGTCACCAGCTTATAGGTGGGGTTGGACTGCCCGCCCTTGAACTGCTCGACCGTCAATGGGCCGCCAAAACCCGGCACATGCAGCTGCAACCATGCCTGCAACGCTTCCTGGTCAAATGCATGCTGAGGCAAGACCGCGCGGGTGCCGGTGAACTGTTCCATGGTGTCAGCCCTCGCGCCCGGGGCGTAGCCGCTCCGGGCCGGCCGACGCGATCAGCGGTCGGCAATCGCCATCAGTTTCTCGCGCGACAGCACGACCAGTCGCGTGGGTTCCACGCGCACTGCGCCTTCGCGTTCGAAGCCCTTGAGTTCCTGGTTGACCCGCTGGCGCGAGGCGCCCAGCAGGTGCGCGAGGTCTTCCTGCGCAAGTTGCAGGCCGATGCGGATCTCCTGGCCGTGCTCGATGCCGTAGCTCTTGGCCAGCAGCAGGATCTGCTTGGCCAGCCGAGCCGACAAGGGCCGGGTGTTGAGATCCTCGAACTGGTTGAACAACAGCCGAAGTCTGCGGCAGTTCAGTCGCAACAGAGCCTCGTAGAGCTCGCTGTGCTGTGCCAGTAGCTCCTTGAAATCGGCCTTGCGCACGCACAACAACGTGGTTTCGCCATGGGCGTCCGCATCGTGTGTGCGCGGCAAGCCGTCGAACAGGGCGATGTCGCCGAACCAAGTGCCCGGCTCGACATAGGTGAGCGTGACCTGCTTGCCCGCCAGCGACACCAGCGACACCCGGACCGCGCCCTTCGCCACGCCGCACCAATCCTCGGCCGGGGTGCCCCGCGAGGCCATGGGTGCGCCATCGGCCAGCCGACGCACGTATGCGCGCGACAGGATGGCATTTCGCAGGGGCTGGGAGAGCTTGGAAAACCACGAGCCGGACTCGATGTTTTGACGCTCTTCCATTGTAAGAACGGGGCTGTTCATGGCTTGTCCCAGGCGCGACAGCGCTGATGCGTGAACCGAATGCTCCAACTGACATTGGCATTGTCCATCGGTTGCGCAACGGGCGTGGCGCACCGGGGCCAACATGCGCATCGTCATGATCGGGCGACGCGCAGGCTGTGGCGAACCTGCCAAGTTCGGCATCGGTCGGATCACTCCATCGGTCACTTGCGCAAAGGATATGTAACGCTTCGTGCTAGAGTGGCTCAGACACCTCCTGCGCTCGAACGGGCGTTACATCCCGCATGCTGCGATCACGTTGGCCGCTGGTAGTAGTGACCGGAACGCTGCTCTGGGCATCGGGGGCCCAGGCCGTGGGCCTGGGTGCGGCTCCGCCGTCGGTACTCATGGGGGCGCCGCTGGAGTTCGCGGTTCCGGTGCAGCTCGAACCCGGTGAGAGCCTCGACGGCGAGTGCCTGTCGGCAGAGGTTCAGATTGGTGATCGGCGCCAGCCCGCATTCAGTGTCAGCGCCGTGATCGACACCACTTCCGACGCACGCCGCCCCTGGGTGCGCGTGGGCACGCTGGCCGTTGTTGACGAGCCGGTGGTGGCGGTGCAGGTGTCGTTGGGCTGCAGCGCACGCATTGTTCGGCAGTACACGGTGCTTGCCGACCCGCCGTTCCCGGGGCCCGGCATTCCGCCGGCTCCGGCAGTCGCCTCGGTGCAGGGGACCACTTCTTCGCCGTCCGTGGGATCGTCGGAGCCTGCGCTTCCGACTCCCGCTGCACAGGCATCGGTGCCTGTGCGCGTCGGGCAGCAGGCCGCTGACCGAGCCCGGAAGCCAGCACCAGCGGCGAGGGCCCCGAAACCTCGCAAGCCCCGGGCCGCAGCACCCGCGCCAACAGGGCGTGCAACGGCGATCGCACCACGTCTGTCGCTGGACGCACCCGACCCAGAGATCCTCCAGCGCGCTATTGCGGCAGCGCTGGCCGAGCAGCAGGCGAGTGCAGCGTCAGCACTCGCTCAGGCCGCCAATGCCGCCTCGGCTGCTGCGGCTCGCGTTCAGGGCCTCGAGGATCAATTGGTGGCGCTGCGCGCCGAAGGCGCTGCACAGCGGGAGCAGTTGCAGGCGCTGCGGCAACGCTTGGCGCAGGCCGACGCGGCCCGCGCCTGGATGCCCTGGGTGCTGGCGGCATTTGCGGCTCTGGCAGGTTTGTCAATTTGGTTGGGATGGCGCTTGCATCGGCTGCGTCATGAGCAGCATCCGCAGTGGTGGGCCGATGCCAAGCAAATCCTGGCCGACGCCCGCCGCGACGAGCATGCACCGACACCTCCGGACATTGCGCAGCCGCGGCCCAAGCCGGATGAACCGGTGGGATCGAAGCCCCGGCCATACCGGGACGGCCCGGCTTCGGCTGCGCGTGCGCGCGCCAGCGAAGACGACTGGGTGCAGGAGGCCACGTCGCCCCGTCCGGTTGTGCCACCGCTGGTGTTTGACGCGCCAGCCCCGGTGACATTGGTGGAGCCACAGGCGCCTGCCAGCTCGCGAGCGGTGTCGGTGGACGAACTCATCGATCTGGAGCAGCAGGCCGAGTTCTTCGTGGTATTGGGTCAGGACGATGCGGCGATCGACCTTCTCATGGGGCACCTGCGTGACACGGGTGGCACCAGTCCGCTGCCATATCTGAAGTTGCTCGAGATCTACAGGCGCCAGGGTGACCGCGAGGCCTACGAGCGCACCCGCACGCGTTTCAATCAGCGCTTCAATGCCTACGCGCCCGATTGGGACACCGACATGCGTCATGGGCGCTCCCTGGACGAGTACGAGCAGGTGATGACGCGGCTGGAGCGGGCCTGGCCGTCACCGCTCGATGCGATGGCAGAGTTGGAGGCCTTGCTGTTCCGAAAAGATGGCGGCGAGGTCTTCGACCTACCGGCGTATCGTGAGGTGCTGATGCTCTATGCCCTGGCCCATGCGCTGATGGGCGAGGCTGGCACTGAGGCGCCCTCGGTGGACGTATTGCTGCCCCTGGATTCCCGATTCCAGATGGACGTGACGGCACCACTGCCCGGGGCTGCGCTCGGTGAATCGACCATCGTGGTCACCCCGGACATCATGCTCGATCGGCCGACGCAGTTTGCCAGCGTCGATCTGGAGTTGGCCGATCTCGAGCCTGACACCCGGCCGCCGCCACAGGGCGGTGCCAACTGACTCGGCGTTCGCTGGGTGCAGGCGGGCGTGGTCCCGTGCCGCGGCGACGCGGATGCACTAGAGGCGGGCAAGGCGCTCGATCGCGCGATCCAGCGTATCGTCGCGCTTGGCGAAGCAGAACCGCACGACGCCCTGGCTGCGGCCGTCGCCATAGAACGGCGACAACGGTATGGCGGCCACGCCGATCTCGGTGGTCAGCCAGCGGCAGAACGCCTCGTCGTGCAGGTCACTCGCACCGCGGTAGTCCACGCACTGGAAGTACGTGCCTTCGCAAGGCAACAGACCCAGCCGCGTGCCGGCGAGACCAGCGCGGAAGCGGTCGCGCTTGTGCTGGTAGAACGCCGGCAGGCTCAGGTATGGCGTCGGATCGGCCATGTAGCGCGCGAAACCATGTTGCATGGGGGTGTTCACGGTGAAGACGTTGAACTGGTGCACCTTTCGAAACTCGGCCATCAGCGGTGCCGGTGCTGCCACGTGGCCGACTTTCCAACCTGTGACATGGTAGGTCTTGCCATAACTCGAGACCACCATGGCCCGCGCCGCCAGTTCGGCGTGCCCGCTGAAGCTGGCATGTGGCGCACCGTCATACACCATGTGCTCATAGACCTCGTCGGAGATCACGACCACCTCGGTGGGGCGCAGCAAGTCGGCCAACCGGTCCAGGTCGGTGGGGTGCCACACCGTGCCGGTTGGGTTGTGGGGCGAGTTGACGATCAACGCGCGCGTGCGAGACGTCAAGGCTGCGCCGATTGCATCGAAGTCGGGGCGGAACGTTCTTTCGCTCAAGGGCACTCGCACCGCGCGCGCACCAGCCAACTCGATGTTCGGCACGTAGCTGTCGTAGCACGGGTCGAGGACGATGACTTCGTCGCCGGGGCCGGCCATTGCCAGTACGGCGGTGAGGATGGCCTGCGTGGCGCCTGCGGTGATCGTGATCTCGTTGGCGGGGTCATAGGCATGACCGTGCAACTGTGCGATCTTGCGGGCCACGGCCTCGCGCAAGATGCCCACGCCCGCCATCGGCGGGTACTGGTTGTGCCCCGCACGCATGGCATCGTGCACGGCGTCGGCCAATTGCGGGTCGCAGTCGAAGTCCGGGAAGCCCTGGCCCAGATTGACGGCGCCATGCTCCGCAGCCAGCGCCGACATGACGGTGAAGATGGTCGTGCCCACCTGTGGCAGGCGGCTGGGCGGCACGGGGGTGCGTGGGGAGGAGGGGGTCATCGGTTGACGGGCTACAGGTCGTACAGGTCGGGATTGCCGCCCATGGCGCGCTCGATGAGCGGCCGGCTGAGTCGGTCGGAGAGCAATTCGGCGAACGCGAACACGAAGTGGCGCAGGTATGCGCCGCGCTTGAACGCCACGCGGGACGTGTTGGAGCCGAACAAATGTCCAACCGGTTGCCACATCAGTTCGCCTCCGGCGGGATCGTCACCCACGGCAAGCTCGGAAATGATGCCCACGCCCATACCCAGTCGGACGTAGGTCTTGATCACGTCGGCGTCTATGGCTTCCAGGGCGATGTTCGGCGTGCAGCGGGCACGCATGAACGCGGCGTCGATGCGACTGCGGCCGCTGAAGGTGGGATGGTAGGTGACCAACGGCTCCTGCGCGAGCTGCTCGATGGTGGGTCGCTCGACATGCGCCAGCGGATGGTGCGCCGGAACCACGATCACGTGCTGCCACTCGTAGCAGGGCAGACTGACCAGGGTTTCGGTTTCGGCCAGTGCCTCGGTGGCAAGGCCGATGTCGGCCACATCATCGACCAGCATCCGCGCCACGTCGGCAGGGGTGCCCTGGTGCAGCACCACCTGCACCTTGGGAAACCGCCGCCGCAGCGCCGCGACCCGCTCAGGCAGGAAATAGCGCGCCTGCGAGTGCGTGGTCGCGATCGACAGCGTGCCGGCATCTTGCTTGGAGAACTCGTCGCCGATGCGGCGAAGGTTGGCTACCTCGCGCATGATGATCTCGACGGATCGCAACACCAGCTGGCCGGGCTCGGTCACCCGACGGATGCGCTTGCCGTGCCGTGCAAAGATGTCCACGCCGAGTTCCTCTTCGAGCTCGATGATGGCTTTGCTGATTCCCGGCTGCGATGTGTGCAGCGCCTTGGCTGTCTCGGTCAGGTTGAGGTTGCGCCTGACGGCCTCCTGCACAAAACGAAACTGGTGCAGGTTCATGGCAGCGGCACCTCGGGCAGGCTCACGGCGTCGAGTGCCACGGTGGCCATGGCCGCGATGACCGTCGGTGCCGCGCCGATGGCCGGGCGCAAGGTCCAGATCACGCCCGGACACTCCTCTCGCAGGCGTGAAATGAGCGCTGGAACATCCTTGCGGACATGGCCGCCGGCACCGAGGAACAGCGGCAGGACGTCCACCTGTGTGCAGCCAGCCCGGGCCAGCCGCTGTCCGGCACTGACCAGGTCAGGCTGCATGAACTCGAGGAACGCGAGCTCGGTGGGCTGCCGGGGGCGCTGGGAACGACACAGTTCGAGCATCTGCTCGAAGGGTCCGGCCCAGGCGGGATCGCGGGCACCGTGGGCGAACAGCAACAGGCCGCGCAGGGAGTGCGTCATCAGCGATACCTCACCAGCCACGCGAACGCGGCCATCGACAGCAGAAGATAGAGCAGCCCGGGTGCTGCCGCGACCATCCACGGTGTCCATTGGCGCAGCAGACCGAGGTGTCCCGACACGTTGTTGAGCAGCACGAAGCTGATGCCCAGAAGGATGCCGCCGAACACCTTGTAGCTCACGCCGCCGGCGCGTGCGTGCAGATAGCCGAAGGGCAGTGCCAATGCCACCATGACCACGCAGGCCAGCGGGTACAGCGCCTTTTTCCAGAACTGGATTTCGTGGCGCTGCGTGGCTTGCTCCTGATCGGTCAGGTGCATGCTGTAGCGCCACAGCTCCAGCGTGGACATGGTCTGGACGGGGAGCAGCGCTGCCGCCACCACCGCCGCGTCGAGTGTGCTGGGCCACCGAAGCTCCGACAGTGCCTGGCTGCGCAGCGCTGCGGCTTGCGCGAGCTCCGTTGCCCGAACAGGAAGTGGCCAGCGGGTCAGATTCACCTTCTGGAGCAACCAATGGCCATCGCTGAGCACCCGGGCTCGGTCAGCGCTGACTTGGCTCAGCAATCGGCCGTCAGCATCAAACTCGAAGATGCGTATGCCCTGCAGTTCCCCCGCCGAGGTGACGGCCCCCACATGTGCCGACACGTTGCGCACGCCTTCGGGCGAGCTTCGCCGCTCCTTCAGCCATGCGCCACCTCTTCCATGCACGGCGCCACCCCCCTTGAGCAGCGCTGCCTCTCGCTCCGTCGCGGGAGCGACGAAGTCGCCGACGACAAAGGTCAGCGCGGCGAATGCGATGCCGGGTACCGACAGCAGGGCGAGCGCGCGCCCGGGTCCGAGGCCACCGGTGCGCAGGATCGTGAATTCGCTGGATTGCGCCAGACGCGCCATCGAATAGATGGTGCCGATCAGGACCGCGATCGGGAACAACTCGTAGAAGTGCCCCGGAACTTCGAGTAGCGCGCGAAGCATCACCCGCGCGAGGCTGTTCCCCTCGCGGGCGACGGAGTCAAGCCCGTCGACGACATCGATGAAGAAAAACAGCGACAGGAAGGCCACGGCAACAAACACGACCGACCAGACGATGTCACGGTAGAGCAGCCGGCGCACTGTCTTCATGTGGTGCTCCGACGCCGCAAGGACCATGTGACCGTCGCATGCTCTCGCCACCACAGCAACAGCAATGCCAGGGCGAGGGCGCCACCGTGCACGGCGAGCATCACCGAGCCGAACCCGTAGCGCCCAGAACCCACCCAGGCTTGGGTGAGGTTGATGAGGTTGAAATAGACCACAAACGCCAGAAGCGCGAACAGCAGGTTCCAGTTGGTGGCGCGGCGTGGATGGGTGGCGGATAGCCCGACGCCCAGCAACAGCAGGTTGGCCGTGGCCAGCAGCAGCCCGAGGCGCCAGGCGAGCTCACCCATGTGGCGGGCGGTGGGATCGCGCAGCAGTTCCAGCGTCGACATCGTTCGAGCCGGGCGGGCCTGCGCGTCGCGCACCACGCGCTCGTCAACCCAGAGCCGATACTCCTCGAAACTGGCCAGTGTGCGGATACCGGTGCCGCCGTCGGTGGCATTGCGCTGCCCCCCTTGAAGGACGAGCACACGCTCGCCCTGAAGCGTTTCGAGTCGGCCACTGCGCGCCGCAGTCACCGACTCCTGGTTGGCCTTGCGGGTCAAGATGAATACGTTGTGGCCCTCGCCGCCTTCCTGGCTGGCGCGGTCGATGAAGAACACACGGCTGCCGTCACGCGAGGTCTGGAACACGCCTGGGGCCACGCGTGACAGATCGGAGCGCTGCTCGTAGCGTTGCTTCAACTCGGTGCTGCTTCGATTGCCCCAAGGCCACACCAGCAACAACAGGGCAGCCACCGCCACCAGTACCGGCCAGGCCATGCGCAGCACCGGCCGCACGAACCGTGTGAGCCCGACGCCGCTGCTGAACCAGATGGCCATTTCGCTGTCGCGGTACATGCGCCCCAGCGACACGACAATGGCCACGAACAGCGACAGTGCCAGCATCGTTGGCAGGTGCCCGAGGGCCGTGTAGCCCAACAGCAGCACCACATCCTCGGGGGCAACCACGCCGCCGGCGGCCTGCCCGAGTGTTCGGATCAGCATCATCGTCAGCACGATGGTGAGGATCACCACCAGCGTCGCACCGAAACTGCGGGCCAGTTCGCGCCTTACGGTCGTATCGAATAACATCATCGGATCATCAAACCCGTATGAATTATGGACTTCCGTACTCAAGTGATCGCGCCAGGGGCCACAAGCCGTTTCGGCGCAGATGCGTTGCTGCTGGTCATCGCCGGACAGGCCGTGCCTGCTGGATTGGACGAGCCGCTGGCCGATGCAGTCCGCGAGGCTGTGGCGCAAGGCGACCTGACGCTGAAACCCGGCAAGGTGGCGTATCTGCGGCAGGTGCAGGGGGTGAAGGCACCGCGCGTGATCGTGGCGGTCAGCGCCGACACCACTGCACGCGCATTGAAGGTGGCTGCCGCAGCCGGGCTCGGCGTCGTCAAGGGCCTGGGTGCGCGTCACCTGGGCGTGATGCTGGCCGGATACGGCGAACTTCAGGACGCGCATGCCGAGGCCGTGGCCTCGGCGGCCAGCGAGGCGGTCTACGTTTATCGCACGACCAAGCCGAGCGCCCCTGCCGCACCCAAGCTGGACAAGCTCACCTTGCTGGCCAGCGCCAAGACCGATGCCGCGGCCCTGGGCGCGGGGTTGGCGCGCGCAGCGGCGGTGGCTGAAGGCGTCACGCTGGCCCGCGAGCTGGCCAATCGGCCGGGCAACCACTGCACGCCCACACTGCTGGCCGCAGAGGCCCGCAAGATGGCCCGTGCTCAGGGCTTGAAGGTCGAGGTGATGGAGCGCAAGCAGCTCGAGAAGCTCGGCATGGGCGCTTTCCTGGCCGTTTCGCAAGGCTCAGACGAGCCGCCGCGCTTCATCGTCATGCAGTACCAGGGCGCGGGCAAGAGCGATGCTCCGGTGGTGCTGGTCGGCAAGGGCATCACCTTCGACAGCGGTGGCATCTCGCTGAAGCCGGGTGCCGAAATGGACGAGATGAAGTTCGACATGGGCGGTGCGGCCAGCGTCATCGGCACGATGCGCGCTGTCGCCCAGCTCAAGCCACGGGTGAACGTCGTCGGTGTGGTGGCGGCCTGCGAGAACCTGCCCAGTGGGCGCGCCATCAAACCTGGCGACGTGGTCACGAGCCTGTCGGGCCAGACCATCGAGATTCTCAACACCGATGCCGAGGGTCGCCTGATCCTGTGCGATGCACTGGCATACGTGGAGCGCTTCAAACCGGCGGTGGTCGTCGATGTGGCCACGCTGACCGGTGCGTGCGTCATCGCCCTGGGCGCCGTGCGATCAGGGATGTTCACCACCGACGATGATCTGGCTGGCGAGCTGTCTGCGGCGGGTGAGGCCGCGCTCGATCCTTGCTGGCGCATGCCTCTGGACGACGAGTACGACGAAGGCCTCAAGAGCAACTTCGCCGACATGGCCAACGTGGCGGGCCGCCAAGGCGGCGCCATCACGGCGGCCATGTTCCTCAAGCGGTTCACAGGCAAGCTGCGCTGGGCGCACCTGGACATCGCCGGAACGGCCTGGAAGTCCGGCGCTGCCAAGGGCGCCACCGGGCGACCGGTGGGGCTGCTGACGCACTTCGTGCTGTCTCGCGCGGCGCGCTAGTTCCACCGGGCATGACGGAGGTCGCGTTCCATGCCGGGCTTGCGGACACGCTCGGGTATGCCTGCCGCCTGCTGCGCAAGGCGTGGCGGCAGCGGCTGCGCCTGACCGTGACCGGACCGCCCGAGCTGCTGCGTCGCCTTGACACCCAGCTGTGGGTGTTCGAGCCGGGGTCGTTCATCCCGCACGCGCTTCTGGGACGCGGGCAGGTGCCCGCATCGGGGCTGGAGCCCACACCCATTTGGCTGGCCGAAGAGCCGGGCAAGGCACCACCCGCGCCGGTGCTGGTCAACCTCGGCTCGGCTGACTTGGCGGAGTTCTCGCAGTTCGAGCGTGTCGTCGAACTGGTTGGCGCGGACCCGGAAGATGCCGCGCGAGGGCGGCTGCGTTGGCGCATGTACCAGGCGGCCGGCATCACCCCGGTGCTGCACCAAGGCCTGTCAGGGCGGTGATGCCCTGCGCTCAGTGGGGGCTGGCTGTCGTCCGGTCCGGCTGCTCGAGCGTTGAGTCCGTCAGCCTGCACCGGTCGCCCGAGGCACACGCCGCCTTCATTCGCCGGCTGCGCCCCGAGGATTCCCGGTGTAGGCGGCTGGCCCAGTTGGGGTATCGTTGCGCCCGTTGAGAAACACCCCTGGGGACATTTTTAGTCTCAACACATCCCATTCCGGAGGTTATTCATGCAAAGCAAGCTCAAGCTCATCGTTGCCGCCGCAGCCACCCTGTGCGGCAGCGCCGCGATGGCGCAGGACATGGTTGTCAAGATCGGCCACGTCGGTCCGGTGTCGGGTGCGCAGGCGCACTACGGCAAGGACAACGAGAACGGCGCGCGCATGGCCATCGACGACCTGAACAAGAAAGGCGTGACGATCGGCGGCAAGAAGGTCAAGCTCGAGCTGGTGGCCGAAGACGACGCGGCCGACCCCAAGCAGGGCACGGCTGCGGCGCAGAAGCTGTGC
>JABWBN010000214.1 GCA_013360485.1 Burkholderiaceae bacterium
CGGCCTGCTGGCGACGCGCTGGGCGTTGACGCAGGCGGCGGACGCGATGCGGGGCAGCCGGCGCCGGGTGCATTACCTGTCGATGGAGTTCCTGATGGGCCGGGCGATGTCCAACGCGCTGGCGGCACTGGGGTTGGACGCATCGTCGCCGGAACTGCTGGGGGGCCAGGGGCCCGCCCTGGCGGAGGTGCTGGCTCGAGAGCCGGACGCCGCGCTGGGCAACGGCGGCCTGGGCCGGTTGGCGGCATGTTTCCTCGATGCGATGGCCACTCTCGGGCTGCCATCGTTTGGCTATGGGCTGCGCTACGAGCACGGCATGTTCGCCCAGGCCATCGAGGCCGGTCAGCAGGTCGAGCGGCCCGATGAGTGGCTCGACCATGGGAACCCCTGGGAATTGCTGCGCCCGGAGGTACGCTACTCGGTGGGCTTCGGCGGCGCGGTGCATTCGCCCGAAGGAGGGCCCCGTTGGTTGCCGGCCGAGATGGTGATCGCCCAGGCGCACGACTTCATCGTGCCGGGCCATGGCACCGAACATGTGTCCACGCTGCGGCAGTGGCATGCGCGCGCGGCGCGGCCGATCGACTTCGTGGCCTTCTGCCGCGGCGACCATGCCGCGGCGGCCTCGCACAAGCAAACGGCCGACGCGCTGAACTGGGTGCTGTATCCGGACGACAGCACCCCCGCCGGCCGCGAACTGCGACTGAAGCAGGAGTACTTCCTGGTGAGTGCGTCGCTGCAGGACATGCTGGCGCGCCACGCGCGCGAGGGCGGTGACCTGCGCGCTTTCGGCGAGGCGAATGCGGTGCACCTGAACGACACGCACCCGGCGCTCGTGCCGGCCGAGCTGATGCGGTTGCTGATGGACGATCACGGTCTGGGCTCGGACGAGGCCTGGGCCGTCACCACCCGCGCCGTGAGCTACACCAACCACACGCTGATGCCCGAGGCGCTGGAGACCTGGGAGCTGCCGATGTTCGAGGCCATGCTGCCGCGGCACCTGCAAATCATCTACGAGATCAACCACCGGCTGCTGCGGGAGGTGCGCGCCCGGCACCCGGGCGACGACGCCCTGGCCGAGCGCGTGTCGCTGATCGACGAGCGGGGCTCGAAACGCGTGCGCATGGCCGCGTTGGCCATCGCCGCGTCGCACAAGGTCAATGGTGTATCGGCGCTGCACTCGCAGCTCATGGTGGACACGATCTTCAGCGACCACGCCCGGCTTTGGCCCGAGCGCTTCATCAACATCACCAATGGCGTCACGCCGCGGCGCTGGCTCATGCAGGCCAACCCGGGACTGGCCGCATTGATCGACACGCGCCTGGGCGTGGGTTGGCGGCGCGATCTGGGTCAGTTGCAGGCATTGGCGAAACACGCCGGCGACCAGGCGCTGGGTGAGGCCTTCCTGCGCGTGAAGCACGCCAACAAGCAACGGCTGGCGGATCTGATCGAGCGCGAGCTGGGCATCGCGGTCGGCGCGACCAGCCTGTTCGACGTGCAGATCAAGCGCATCCACGAGTACAAGCGGCAGCTGCTCAACGTGCTGCATGTCATCGCGCGCTATCAGGCCATCGTGGCCGATCCACATCGGGACTGGGTGCCCCGCACCGTGGTGTTCGCCGGCAAGGCCGCATCGGCCTATGTGGCGGCCAAGCAGGTCATCCGGCTCATCCACGACGTGGCAGCGGTGGTCAACCATGACCCGCGGGTGGGCGCGCGGCTGAAGGTGGCGTTCCTGCCCAACTACGGCGTGACGCTGGCCGAGAGCATCCTGCCTGCCGCCGATCTGTCGCAGCAGATATCCACCGCGGGCACCGAGGCTTCGGGCACAGGCAACATGAAGTTCGCGCTCAACGGCGCGCTGACCATCGGCACCTGGGACGGCGCCAACATCGAGATGGCGCTGTCGATGGGTGAGGAGCAGATGTTCGTGTTCGGGTTGCGCGCCGACGCGGTGGCCCGGGCTCGTGGCGCGGGCTACGAACCCGGTGCGTGCATCGCGCGCGACGTGCGCCTGGCCGCCGTGATCGAAGCGTTGGAACGCGGTGACTTCAACCCCGCTGAACCTGACCGCTACCACAGCCTGACGCACGCGCTGCGCCACGACGACCGCTACATGCTGTGCGCCGACTTCGCCGACTACCTGCGTGCCCAGGATGAGGTCGATGCGTTGTATCGTCAGCCTCAGGCTTGGGCGACTCGCGCATGGCGCAACGTGGCGGCAATGGGTCCGTTCAGCGTCGACCGTACCATCGCGCAGTACGCAGCCCAGGTCTGGTCCTGAAGCCTCGGGTCCCCTGCAGCAGCCATTTGCCATGCTCAGCGACGACGATGTCCGTGCCCTGGTGGGTGCCCGCCACGACGATCCGTTCGCCGTGCTCGGGATGCGCGCCGACACCCGTGGCCGCTGGTGGCTGCGCGCGATGCTGCCGGGCGCGCGGGCCGTGCGCGCGTGCACGGCCGACGATGGCCGGCTGCTGGCCGAACTTGCGCTGCGCCACCCCGATGGCCTGTGGGAGGGCGAACTGGCAATGCGCACGCCGACGGACTACCGGTTCGAGGTGCAGTGGCACGGCGGGACCCAGGGGCACTATGCCGACGCATACGCGTGCCCACCATTGATCGGGGACGCCGATCTGCACTTCCTGGCCGAAGGCACGCACCTGCGGCCTCACGAGGTGCTGGGCGCGCACGTCATCGAGCCCGGTGCGGCACCGGTACCCGTGTCCGGCGTGCGCTTCGCCGTGTGGGCGCCCAACGCCCGCCACGTCAGCGTAGTGGGCGACTTCAATGCCTGGGACGCACGCCGCCACCCGATGCGCTTGCGCGGTGGAAGCGGCATCTGGGAGTTGTTTGTGCCGCATGCCGCCTGCGGCGATCGCTACAAGTTCCAGATCACCGCCGCCGGCGGCCAGGTGCTGCCCTTGAAGTGCGACCCCTACGCGCGCCAGGCCCAGTTGCGACCCGACACCGCCAGCGTGGTCGCGCTGCCGCTGGTGCCTGCGCGGGGCTTGCCCGCAGCGCGCGGCGCCGCCAACGCGCGCCAGGCGCCGGTGTCGATCTATGAGGTGCACCTGGGATCGTGGCGGCGCCATCCCGACGGCCGCTTCCACAGCTGGGACGAGCTGGCTGCCGCGCTGCCCGACTATGCCGCCAGCCTGGGTTTCACCCACATCGAGCTGTTGCCGGTCACCGAGCATCCGTTCGATGGTTCCTGGGGCTACCAGACGCTGGGGATGTACGCCCCGACATCGCGCTTCGGCCCGCCCGACGGCCTGGCGCGCTTCATCGAGGTCTGCCACGCGCGCGGCATCGGCGTGTTGCTCGACTGGGTGCCGGCGCACTTTCCGTCCGACGCGCACGGCCTGGCGCGGTTCGACGGCAGTGCGCTGTACGAGTATGCCGATCCACGTGAAGGTTATCACCCCGACTGGGACACGCTGATCTACAACTTCGGCCGCCATGAGGTGCACAACTTCCTGGCTGGCAGCGCCCTGTACTGGAGCGAACGCTACGCCGTGGACGGGTTGCGGGTGGATGCCGTGGCCTCGATGCTCTACCGCGACTACAGCCGCGAGCCCGGCCAGTGGCTGCCCAACCGGCACGGCGGGCGCGAGAACCTCGAGGCCATCGCGCTGCTGCAGCATGTGAATGCCATGCTCGGCCAGCATGCGCCGGGCTCGATCACGGTGGCCGAGGAGTCCACCGCCTACCCTGGCGTCAGCGCCCCCACCTCTGCGGGTGGCCTGGGCTTTCACTACAAGTGGAACATGGGCTGGATGCACGACACGCTGCAGTACATGCGGCAAGACCCCGTGCACCGGCGCTGGCACCACGACAAGATGCGCTTCGGCCTGGTGTACGCCTACACAGAGAACTTCGTGCTGCCGCTGTCACACGACGAGGTGGTGCACGGCAAGGGCTCGCTGCTGGGCAAGATGCCGGGCGACGACTGGCAGCGCCGGGCCAACCTGCGGGCCTACTACGGCTACATGTGGGGGCACCCGGGCAAGAAGCTGCTGTTCATGGGCCAGGAGTTCGCCCAGCCAGGCGAGTGGAACCACGATGTCGAGTTGCCCTGGGGCCTGTTGGCCGATGAGCGCCACGCCGGGGTGCAGCGCCTGGTGGCCGATCTCAACGCCCTCTATCGCCGTCTGCCCGCCCTGCACCGGTTCGACGCCATGCCCGAGGGCTTCGAGTGGCTCGCGGCCGACGAGGCCGAGCAGTCGGTCTTTGCGTGGGTGCGCCGCGACGGGCAGGGCAATGCGTGCATCGTGGTGTGCAACTTCACACCCGTGCCGCGCCACGGCTGGCGCTTGGGCGTGCCCGACGATGCCGGTGCATGGCGCGAAGTGCTGAACACCGACTCGGCCCACTACGGCGGCGGCAACGTCGGCAACGTCGGTGCGCCGCTCGCCGTGCATGCGCCCGGGTCACATGGTCGCGGCGGCGCGATCACGCTCACGCTGCCGCCGCTGGCCACGTTGTTCCTGGTGCCCGCTTGACAGTCGCTGCAGCGTCTCGGCCCCGGACATCATGCAGGACAACACGCACCCCGCAATCGCAGCCGCGCCGAACGGCGATGGATGGCCGCGACCGCTGCCCGCGAACTTGGCGCCGGGGCGCTGGGAGCCGCTGGGCGCACATGCGCGCGACGACGGCGTGAACTTCGCGTTCGTGGCCGAGCACGCCCAGCGCCTGGAGTTGTGCCTGTTCGATGCCGCCGGTGAGCGTGAACTGCATCGGGTGACGCTGCACGGACCCGATGACGGCATCCATCACGGATTCATGCCGGGGGCCGGGCCTGGTGCGGTGTACGGGCTGCGTGCGCACGGGCCGCGCGACGTCGCCGCGGGCCACCGCTACAACCCTGCCAAGCTGCTGCTGGACCCTTGGGCGCGCGAGATCACCGGGCGTTTCGAGTGGCGCGACGAGCATCTCGATCACAACGCCGGCGATCCCGGCGGCCTGCATGCCGTCGATCGACGCGACAACGCACCATGGGCCCACAAGGCCCGCGTGGCACTGCCCTGGAACATCGACGCCTCGGCCCCGCAGCCACCCCGGGTGCCCGCGCGCGACGTGCTGCTGTACGAGGTGCACGTCAAGGGCTACAGCCGGTTGCATCCGGAGATACCACCCGAGATGCGCGGCACCTATGCGGGCCTGGCGCAGCCCGCGTCCATCGCGCATCTGCGGCGCCTGGGCGTGACCACGTTGTCGTTGCTGCCTGTGCAGATGGCGCTGGACGAGCCCGCACTGGCAGCGCGTGGCGCCGTCAACTACTGGGGCTACAACACACTTGGCTTCTTCTACCCGTCGCCCCGGCTGTCATGCACGCCGCACGACCCGACCGCAGTCAACCGTGAGTTCCGTGCCATGGTCGATGCCCTCCATGCGGCGGGCCTGGAGGTGGTGCTCGATGTGGTCTACAACCACACGCCCGAAGGCGACGAACGCGGGCCCACGCTGAGCTGGCGCGGCCTTGACCACGCGATGTGGTACCGGCTCGCGAGCGACGACCGCAGCCGCTGCGAGAACCTCACCGGCTGCGGCAACACACTCAACGTTGCCCACCCGCGGGTGACGCAGTTCGTGCTCGACTCGCTGCGCCATTGGGTGCAGGTGATGGGCGTGGACGGTTTCCGGTTCGACGTCGCGCCGGTGCTGGGGCGCACCCGCCACGGCTTCGACGCCCATGCGGCGTTCTTCACGGCGCTGCGCCAAGATCCGGTGCTCGCACGTGTGCACCTGATTGCCGAGCCATGGGACGTGGCGCACGACGGCTACCAGCTGGGCCGGTTTCCCGGCAGGTTCCTCGAGTGGAACGACAAGTTCCGCGACAGCGTGCGGCGTTACTGGCTGGCGCCATGGCTAGACGTGGGGAGGCATGGGCACAGCCCGCACCGGGTAGGCCGCGGCGAGTTCGCCCGGCGCTACACCGCATCGGCCGACGTGTTCCACCACGGTGGGCGCTCGCCCCTGGCTTCGGTGAATTACCTCGCAGTGCACGACGGCTACACGCTGGCCGACTTGGTGAGCTACAGCCACAAGCACAATGAAGCCAACGGGGAAGGCAACCGCGACGGCCGCGACGGCGAACTCAGCGCCAACCTGGGAGCCGAAGGCCCCGACAACGATGCCGCACGGATGGCGTTGCGCACCCGGGTGCGGCGCGCCCTGATGGCCACGCTGCTGCTCTCCCAGGGCACACCCATGCTGTGCGCGGGTGACGAACTCGGGCGTACCCAGCGCGGCAACAACAATGCCTATTGCCAGGACGGCCCGCTGAGCTGGCTGGACTGGGAGCGTGCCGATGCCGACTTCCTGGCCTTCGTCGGTGAGCTGGCAGCGCTGCGCCGCGCCGAGCCTGCACTGCGGCACGGGCACTGGTTCGGTCTTGCTGGTGGGCTGGCATTGAATTGGGTCGCACCCGATGGCCGTCCGATGGGGCACGGCGACTGGGGCGACCCGCTCGCGCTGCCGCTGGCCTGCGTGGTCGGCCGCGGCACCGACCACGCGCCGGG
>JABWBN010000215.1 GCA_013360485.1 Burkholderiaceae bacterium
CGCGCGCGCGCTGCTCAAGAACGCGCCCATCCTGATCCTCGACGAGGCCACCTCGGCGCTCGACACCGAGTCCGAGCGCCTCATCCAGGCCGCGATCGAACGCCTGATGGCCGGGCGCACCACGATCGTGATCGCCCACCGGCTGTCGACGATCGAGAAGGCGGACCAGATCCTGGTGATGGAGGCCGGCCGCATCGTCGAGCGCGGCACGCACGCCGAGCTGGTGGCGCGCGCTGGGGTGTATGCACGCCTGCAGGCACTGGGGGGAGAGGCCGTGGCGACCTGAGCGGCGCTTCGCTGTAGCCGGACCGTCGAAAAAGCTCGTGGCTTTTGCCGCTCCTGCAGGCGTCGCCGAAAGCGTGCTGGTTTCTGTAGGAGCGGCGGGAGCCGCGAACTCTTCAGGGCAGATACCAGGTCGCGGCCAGATCCTTGATCGTCAGAGACAAGCTTCGCGAGCCAAGCCGGGATGCGTTCATAACAGCAAGCCGCGAGCGCTTGTCATGAGAACGCACGGTCGTCGTCCCTGAGCGGGACCACCCCGCAACTCACCCGACGACGTTTGATCAATGCGTTGCAGGCGCGTATTCCGGCACCCAACGCTTCAGGCTCCCTCTGACATCGTCGTCGGCAACCGGTCCCGGCTGAGCGAGCCAGCGCGTGATCTCGTCCAGGAATGCCGCCGGCACCGGTCGCGAGCGGGCGATGCGCAATTTCGGGTGAGGCGTCGTGCGGGTGAGTTCGGCGTCAGCGAGCAGTTCCTCGTAAAGCTTCTCGCCCGGACGCAGGCCGGTGTATTCGATGCGGATGGCATCCTCGCTGTAGCCCGACAGGCGGATCATGTTGCGCGCAAGGTCGGCGATACGCACGGGCTCTCCCATGTCGAGCACGAAAACCTCGCCGCCGTGCCCCATCGCCGAGGCCTGTAGCACGAGCTGCGCCGATTCCGGGATCGACATGAAGAAGCGCGTGATATCGGGATGGGTCACCGTCACAGGTCCGCCGCGAGCGATCTGTTCGGCGAATTTGGGGATCACGCTGCCGGTGCTGCCGAGCACGTTGCCAAAGCGTACGATCTCGAACTGGGTTGCCGCCGCACTCGCGTCCGTGTCCGGTGCTTCGCCGAGAGGGCGCTGCAAGGCTTCGCACACCATCTCCGCCAAGCGCTTCGTCGCGCCCATCACGTTGGTCGGGTTGACCGCTTTGTCGGTGGAAATGAGCACGAAGCGCTCCGCGCCATGGCGCTGTGCGCTCGAGGCGACCTGCAAGGTGCCGAGCACATTGTTGCGCACAGCCTCCCAGGCATTGCCCACCTCCATCAGCGGAACATGCTTGTAGGCTGCAGCATGGAACACGAGCTGAGGGGTCCAGCGCGCAAAGATCTCTTCGATTCGCACCGGATCCTTGACGTCGCCGGTCAGCGGCACGATTTCGATCGAAGTCTGTGTGTTGGCGAACCATTGCTCGATGTTGTAGAGCGCGAACTCACTCGCTTCCAGCAACACCATCCGCTGCGGCTGGAAGCGTGCCAGCTGGCGACACAGCTCGCTGCCGATCGAACCCCCGGCGCCGGTGATCAGCACCGTCCTGCCAGCGATCATGCTGCTCACATGAGCCGAGTCGATGTGCACCGGCTCACGCCCGAGCAGATCCTCGATGTCGACCGGACGCATCGCATGGATGGCTACCTTGCCGTTCATCAGGTCTTCCAACCCGGGCACGGTAAAAACATGGGCGCCTGCACGTACCGCGAGGTCGGTTGCCCGCTTGAGCTGTCCGCCAGCGGCCGAGGGCATGGCGAGGATCACGTGCTGTGCCTTGGTGTCCTCCAATACGCGCGGCAGCAGCTCGATCGCACCCACCACTGGCTGGCCGAACAACTCCCGCCGCCACTTGCTGGGGTCGTCATCCACCAGCGCCACCACCCGCCAGTCGGGGCTGCGCTCGAGCTCGCGCACCAGCATCGCACCACCGCTGCCTGCGCCGACGATGACGACCGGCTTGCCCGCGCCAACGAGGCCACCATAAAGCCGGTGTTCCTTCCACATCCGCCACGCAGCCCGGCCACCGCCCATGATACCGAGCAGCAGGATCGGAAACAGCACGGCCATCGAGCGCGGCAGGGCGGGGCTGCCCTGATCCATCGCCAGCAGCAGCAGCATCGCCGTCGAGCTCATCGCCACCGCCTTCAACACCCGCTTGAGGTCGGGCAGGCTGGCGAACACCCACATGCCGCGATAGAGCCCCGCGAGACGGCAAGCCAGCGCATGAACGAGCAGCAACACCGCGCCTGCAGCCAGGATCCGGCCGCTGTAGCCCGCCGGCCACTCGAAGTTGAAGCGCAGCAGCACGCCGCCCATCCACGCCAGCACTGCGGCGAGCAGATCGAACAGGAAGACGAGCGTCGAGAGCAGGTTCGTATTGATCATTGGTGCCCGGGTCGAAAAGGAAAGCCGGTCAGCCGGGATGATCGCGATTTTACCCTCTCGACCCACACAGCATCGCGTGTCGTAATAAACGCTTTCTTTCGGCGCCGGGCAACCCGCGCCGCGGGTTCAGGTTGTCTCCGGCCGTCCCGCGCGCAGGCGCTTCGCCAGCACGACCAGCGGCGTATAGGCGATCAGCACGCCGAGCAGACCGTCCAGCCTGCCCAATCCGACCCACAGCGCGATCGGTAGCAGCCAGCACAGGTTGATCGTGCCCACTGCGAGCGTCACCGGCAGGTGGCGGCCGACGTGGCGGGCCGCGTGCTGGTACGCGTGCGTGCAGTGGGCCTGGTACACCTTTTCTCCGCGATGCAGGCGTTCGAGCAGCGTGAGCGTCGCGTCCACCACAAACACACCGAGCAGGATCAGCCAGGCCCATAACAGTTCGGGCTGCATCCAGCCTGCTTGCAGCGACATCACCCCGAGGACGATGCCGAGGAAGCCACTGCCCGCATCGCCCATGAAGATCCGTGCCGATGGAAAATTCCAGTACAGGAAGCCGGCGGTGGCTGCTGCCAGGGCCAGGGGCAGTGCCGCAGCGCCCGGCGTGCCGATGAGGGCGTACAGTGCCGCCGCGCTCAGGCATGTGGTGATCGCTTCGACGCTGGCGATACCGTCGATGCCATCCATGAAGTTGTACAGATTCAGCACCCATACCAGATACACCGCAGCGAGCAAGCTCGTCACCCAGCCGGTTTCCAGCACTTGGCCAGCAAGCATGATCACGGGCGCGCCGCCCATCCAGCACAGCGCCCAACCTGCCGCAGTGAAGTGCGCCAGCAGACGCCAGCGCGCAGCAATGTGGCCGTGGTCATCGAGGAAGCCGACCGCTGCGGTCAGCCCGCCCGCACCCAGCAGCGCCCAGCAGGCGTGATACGGAATCAGGCCCGTCCAGGCGAGCGCCGGCACAGTCGCGAGCATGCAAGCGACGATTGCCACCCCGCCGCCGCGCGGCGTTGGCACGGTGTGCGAGCTGCGCGTGTTGGGCACGTCGATCAGGCTGCGGCGCAGCGCGTAGCGGCGCAACGCAGAGGTCAGCAGGCCCGTGCCGAGGGCGATGGCGAGCAGGACGACGATGACGAGGAAGCTCTTCATGCAGCCCCCGCCACCGCTAGGCGCAGCCCGGTATCGACGTCGAGCGGCGGCTGCCAGCCCAGGCAGCGTTTGGTGTCCTCGATGTCGACCTGCAGGTCACCGCACAGGCGCTCGATCATCGCCCGCCTTCCAAGCAGGCGGCCCACGCCGTCGAGCAGGGGCATGGGGACTGGAATCAGCCGGGGCCGCACGCCCAGTGCGGCCGACAGGCGGCGAATCAACTCGGTGGTGGACAAGTCTTCGTCATCCGACACCAGCAAGGTCCGGTTCGCGGCGGCGGGATGATCGACGCAGGTTGCGATCAGGTCGACCAGGTTGTCGCGCGCAACCAGGGAGCGCTTGTTGTGGATGGCGCCGAGCGGCAGCGGCAGCCCCTTCGCGACCCAGTTCATCAGGGTGGCGAAGTTGCCGCCGACGCCCGGCCCATAGACCAGCGGCGGCCGGATGATCACCCACTCCATTCCAGTGCTGCGGCCGATTTCCTCGAGGCCGCGTTCGGCCTCAAGCTTCGATTCGGCGTAGGCGTCGCTCGCCGCCGGGGTGTCGCTGGCGCGCAAGGGCCGCTGCGTCCGCTCGCCCATCACCTTGATGGTGCTGATGAAGATGAAGCGCCCGACGCCGGCTTGCGCTGCCTGTCGTGCGAGCGCAAGCGTGCCCTGGGTGTTGGTGAGTGAATGCGCCGCACGGGCGCTCGCCGCATCCTCGTTCATCTGGTGCACCCGTGCGGCGGTATGTATCACGACCCCTGCGCCGTCGAGCAGGGGCCGCCAGTCCGCCAGTGGCCCGAGTGCCGGCCCCTGGGCCCAGTGCGGGTGCTTGCCTGCAGGGCGGCGTACCGCACCCACCGCTACGTGTGCATCGTGCAGCAGGCGCGCCAATACCGCCGAACCGACGAAGCCGTTCGCGCCGGTCACCACCAGCTTGCGGACAAGGTTTGCCGACGTGTTCGTTGTCATTTCTCAGACCTCCTGCCGCGCAGGGCGTTTGGATTGAGCGCGTACACCAGGCAAGCGAAGAAGAAATACACCTGATCGCGCGGCCGGCGGCGGCACTGACGTGCGCGCAGGGCCAGGCGCAGCAGCCCGATCCGGCCCCCGGCAAGTCCGCTCGCGATCTGCGGCAGGCGGTCGGCACCCACGAGACGGGCGATCATCTCCGCCTGGGCAAAGGCGCTGCCATCGATGGCCATGCGCGCACGGCGCAGAAGTGCCTGCAGCCCGGTATTCACGCCGACCTGGTTGGTGGCGTGCTGGCGATAGTGCAGACAGGGTGCCGGATCGATGGTCCAGCGGTATCCGCGCGAACGCGCGAACGCATAGATGAACCAGTCGTGCAGATACACCTGGTTCACCTCGGGCGCATGATCGCTCACGAAGGTCTTGAGTGCGGCGGCGAGATCGTGTGCCAGCACATAGGTGCAGCCGGGGCCGGCGGCCTCGAAAACGAAATCGAGCACGGTTTGCGCTTGCGCCTTGTTCACCACCTGTGTCCGGCCGTCGTTCCAGAAGGCAATGACGTTCGCCGAATAGCCGGCGGCCTGCTCGCGTGCGAGGCGACCGACGGCGCGCGACAGCTTGTCGGGCAGCCACAGATCGTCCTGGTCGGCGAGGCTGACGAAGTCGAAAGCTGCACAGTCGACGTCGCGCAGCAGACGGAAGAAGTTCGCCGCCGCGCCGCCGAAGCGTCCCGCCGGCAGCACGGCGATCCGCGGGTCGCGCCTGGCCTGTTCATGCAGCCAGTCCTCGGTGCCGTCGTCCGAACGATCCACACTCGCGAACACGGTGACATCGACCTCCAGCTGGCTCAGGATCGAAGCCAGCTGCACGGGCAGCCAGCGCAGCCCGTTGTAGGCAGCGAGCAGCACGGCGACCCGTGGGCGCGCGCTGTAGGTCCAGCTCAGCCCTGGGTGAGCCACCCATTGACCTCGCCGATGCTGCGCTCCCGATCCATCCCCACCAGCGCGCGCAGTCGCACCCGCGACACCAGGTACAGGTAGCGCGCCTCGGCCAGATCGCGCAGCGTGGTCTGCAGCTGTTGCTCGGCGTTGAGCACATCGACCGTGGTGCGGCTGCCGGCCTCGAAGGAGCGCTTGCTGGAGGTGACCAGTTGCTGTGCCGAGCGCACCGCCTGCTCGAGCGCGCGCACCCTCAGCACGCCCTCGGTGACGCCGCGGTGTTCGCGATGCACGCGCACGGCGAGGTCGCGGCGGGCGGCCTCGAGGTTTTCCTCGGCGCGCACTTTTTCGGCGGCCGCCTGGCGCACGGTGGAGTTCACATAGCCGCCGGCGAACAGCGGGATGTTCACCTGCACGCCGATCATGTGGTTGGTGTAGCTCGAGCTGGGCGAGGTGACGTTCTCGCTGCCGCTCTTGGATATCTGCGCGACCGCATCCACGGTGGGGTAGTGGCCGCCGCGGGCCTTGGCGATCTCGGCGCGAGCAGCGTCGACGCGGGCCTGCAGTGCGCGCACCTCGGGGCTGCCTTCCTCGGCCAGGCGGATCCACTCGGCGACGTCGGCGGGCACGGGCGCCTCCAACTGCAGGCGGCGGGCATCGATGGCGGCGAGTGTGTCGACCGGCTGGTCGATCAGGATCTCGAGCTGGCGGCGGGTGAACTCCACGTGCTGGCGCGCGCTGAGCTCCTCGGCGATGTTCATGTCGAGGCGGGCCTGCGCCTCGTCGATGTCGGTGCGGGTGCCGAAGCCGGCGGCGAGCGACTTGCGCGCGGCATCGAGCTGGGTGGTGGTGAGCGCCTTCTGCTTGAGCACCAGCTCGAGTGCATCCTGCGCCAGCAGGGCCTCCATGTAGGCGCCGGTGACGCGCGAGCCGAGCTCCTGCAGCTCGCGCTCGAGGGTGGCTTCGGCGTCGTCGACCAGGTAGCCGGCCTGGCGCAGGCCGGCGAACAGCGGCATGCGGAACAGCGGCTGGCGC
>JABWBN010000216.1 GCA_013360485.1 Burkholderiaceae bacterium
CCGTCCGGGGCGAGCAGGCGGTACTCGCAGCGCAGCGGTGCGCCGCTGTCGCAGGCGCGCGCATGGGCGGCCGCGGCGTCGGCGCGGTCTTGCGGATGCACATGGGCCAGGCGTCCCTGGGGCTCGGCCAGCCACTGCTCGACGCTGTAGCCCAGGCGCTGCACCTGCGGGCTGAGGTAGCGCAGGCGGCCGCCGGCGTCGGGCTCGGCGATGTAGGTGATGGCCGGGATCTGCTCGACCAGCGTTCGGAACTTCTCCTCGGCTGCGCGCTTCTCGCCACGCAAGCGCTGCTCGCCCATCACGCGCGCGATCACCGCCGGCAGCAGTTCGAGGTAGCTGCGCTGGCGGTCCTTGACCAGGTAGTCGCGCGCGCCGCTGCGCATGGCCTCGACCGCCACGCCGACGCTGTCGGCGCCGGTGAGCATCATCACCGGCACTGGCATCTCGCCGCTGTCGTGGCGCAGCGCCTCGAGGAACTCCAGCCCGTTGACGTCAGGCAGGTGGTAGTCCAGCAGCACCAGGTCGGGATGCCGCTGACGCACCAGTTCGATGCCTTCGCGTCCGCTCGAAGCCTCGAGCAACTCGATGGGGAAGTCGGCTTGCCGCGACAGCGCGCGCCGGCACGCGAGGCGGTCGACCTCGTCGTCCTCGACCAGCAGCAGTCGCACCGCAGTGCGTTCGAGGGAGGATGTCACTCGGGAAGCTCGCTGACGGTCCAGTAGGCGTTGATGGTGCGCATGGTGTCGACGAAGCGCTGGTAGTCCACCGGCTTGCGGATGTAGCCGGCCACGCCCAGGTCGAAGCTCTCGACCTTGTCCTGCTGCTCCTCCGAAGTGGTGAGCACCACCACCGGGATGCGGCGCAGCGGCGAGTCGTCGGCCTTGACGACCCGAAGGAACTCGATGCCGCCCATCACCGGCATGTTCAGATCCAGCAGGATCAGGCACGGCGGCGATGCGCCCGGCTGCCGCAGCAGTGCCAGCGCGGCCTCGCCGTTCTCGGCTTTTTCCACGGGGTTGGTGACATGCAGCTCCTTGAGCGCACGCATCACGGTCATGGTGTCGATCTGGTCGTCTTCCACCAGCAGGATCGGCTTTCCAGGGTGCTTCATGGCGTGGGTACTCCTTCGGTGAGGGGCCGCTGCTTGGGCAGCGTGAAGTGGAAGGTGCTGCCCTGCCCGGGCTGCGATTCGACCCACACGCGCCCGCCGTGGGTCTCGATGATCTTCTTCACCAGCGCCAGGCCGACGCCGGTGCTCTCCTTGCGGTCGCGCGGCGTCAGCACCTGGAACAGCTGGAAGATGCGCTCATGGTGGCGCGGCTCGATGCCGGGGCCGTCGTCGGCGATGCTGAACTGCCAATCGTCGCCGGCGTCACGGCAGCTGACCCACACCTGGCCCTTGGGTTGGTCACGGTGGCGGATGGCGTTGGAGATCAGGTTCTGGAACACTTGCTGCAGCCGCACCCGCTCGCCCACCACCGTGGGCAGCGGCCCCTCGACATGCACCGCCATCTGCGGCGGCGGCGCCAGCATCTGCAGCACATCGGTCACCAGCGCGTTGAGGTCGACCTCGACCGGGGGCTGCTGCACGCGGCCGACCCGCGAGTACTCGAGGATGCCGTCGATCAGCGCGTCCATGCGGGTGACGCGGCCCTTCATCAGCGCGAGGTACTCCCGTCCCTGGTCATCGAGCTTGTCGGTGTAGTCGCTGACCAGCCAGTCGGCCAGCGAGCCGATGCCGCGCAGCGGTGCCTTCAGGTCGTGCGACACGACATAGGCAAAGCTGCGAAGTTCCTCGTTGACGTTGCGCAAGTCGTCGATCAGTTCGTCCTGGCGCTGCTGCGCCGCCCGCTGCTCGGTGAGGTCGTGCAGGATGCCGGTGAACAGCCGCTGCGTACCCAGTCGCATCTCGGTCACGGCCAGGTGCAGCGGCACGGGTGTGCCGTCGCGGCGCAGGCCGGTCACCTGGGCGCCGGTGCCGATGACATGCGGCACGCCGCTGGCGAGGTAGCGCTGCAGGTAGCCGTCGTGCGCGCTGCGGTCGGGTTCGGGCATGAGCATGTTGACATTGCGGCCCACCACCTCGTCGGCGCGATAGCCGAACAGCCGCTCGGCCGCCGGATTGAAGCTGCCCACGCGCCCGGCGGCGTCGATGGTGATGATGCCCTCGCCGGCCGTTTCGACCACCGCGCGCAACCGCTCCTCGCTGTCTTGTCGCTCGCGAGCGTCGCGGCGGATGCGCGCATACAGCGCCACCAGCGCCGCGGCCACCAGCACCAGCAGCAGACCCAGCAGTGCCAGTGCCCGCGCAGCGGCGGTTTGCGCGGCGGCCTGACGATGCGCGAGCCGCTGGCCCAGATCGGCCTCCATCGCGGTGACCAACTCCTGCACCTGGCGCATTTCGTCATGGCCCGGGCTGGCGGCGAGCTGGCGCATGGCCGCCTCGGGCCCATCGCGGCGGCGCGCGTCGATCACGGCGTCCAGCAGGGCCATCCGGGTGGTGAGGTGCTGTGTCAATGCCGGCAGCCGTGCGCGCACCGTCTCGTCGGCCACCACATGCCCGGACAACTCCTCGAGCAGCGACTGCACGCGCTGCACGGCTGCCTGGCGGGCAGCGGCGTCGTCTGCGCCGCCCAACAGCAGGTAGGCGCGCTGGCGCGACTCGGCTTCGCGGGTGACCGAGTAGATACGCTCCAAGGCCAGCAGCCCCTGTTGGGTGCGCGCTGCGGCGGCATTGGCGCCGATCAGGTTCAGCGTGGTGCCGGTGAGCACCACGCCAATGGCGACGAGCGCGGCAACGGTCAGGCCGAAGCCGGCCAGTACCTTGCGCTCGATCGACCACTGCGCCATGACCTGGGTCCCTCCGTCCAACATCTTCTGGTCCCATGCGTCCGGCATGGCGCCTGTGGGTGGCGCACCACGTTGTGCGCCACCTGATCGTTTCATCCTAGCCTGGGCAAGCCCGCTGGCCTTGATGTGGCGCCATCACCTCGCATTGCAAGGGCCTGTGGCCGAACGACTGCCTGCCACTGCATCGCCGCCGGCGGAGGCGATCGGCGCTCGGGGTTCATGCGCTCCTGGGTGAGCCCGGTCTCAGGGTAAGCTCGGTGTCAGCATCGCCCGCGCGCCGTGAGGCTTGGCAGGGCCGTTGATCCGAATACTGGAGGAGTGCGTTCCATGGCTTTGCGTATCGGGGTTCCGAGGGAAACGGCTGCGGGCGAGAAGCGCGTCGCAACGGTTCCGGATGTGGTGGAGAAGCTCGTCAAGTTGGGCTTCTCCGTGGCGGTGGAGAGCGGCGCGGGCGATGCCGCCAACTTTGCCGACGACACGTATCGCGCCGCCGGCGCACAGGTCGTGGGTTCCGCGGCCGAGCTGTGGGGCAGCAGCGACATCGTCTTCAAGGTGCGCCCGCCCAGCCTGGCCGAAGTGGGGCTGATGCGCGAAGGCGGCACGCTGATCGGCTTCGTCTGGCCGGCGCAGAACGCCGAGCTGATGGCGGCCCTGCAGGCCAGGAAGGCCACCGTGCTGGCCATCGACTGCCTGCCGCGGCAACTCAGCCGCGCGCAGAAGATGGATGCGCTCACCTCGATGGCGGGCATCAGCGGCTACCGCGCGGTCATCGAGGCCGCCAATGCCTTCGGCCGCTTCTTCAACGGCCAGGTCACCGCTGCGGGCAAGGTGCCGCCGGCCAAGGTGTTCATCGCCGGTGCCGGCGTGGCGGGCCTGGCGGCCATCGGCACGGCGGCCAACCTGGGCGCCATCGTGCGCGCCAACGACACCCGCGCCGAAGTGGCCGACCAGGTCAAGTCGCTCGGCGGCGAATTCGTCAAGGTCGACTACGAGGAAGAAGGCTCGGGCGGCGGCGGCTACGCCAAGGTGATGAGCGAGGGCTTCCAGGCCGCGCAGCGCCAGATGTACGCCGACCAGGCGCGCGAAGCCGACATCATCATCACCACGGCCTTGATTCCCGGCAAGCCCGCACCCAAGCTCATCAGCGCTGCGATGGTGCAGTCGATGAAGCCCGGCAGCGTCATCGTCGACATGGCCGGTGAACAGGGCGGCAACTGCGAGCTCACCGTGCCCGGCGAGGCCGTGGTGCGCCACGGCGTCACCATCATCGGCTACACCGACCTGGCCAGCCGCCTGGCCAAGCAAAGCTCCACCCTGTACTCGAACAACCTGCTGCGCCTGACCGAGGAGCTGTGCAAGACCAAGGACGGGCAGATCAACGTCAACTTCGACGATGACGCCATCCGCGGGCTCACGGTGGTCAAGCAAGGCGAGCTCACCTGGCCGGCGCCGCCCATCCAGTTGCCGGCGGCACCGCCCAAGCCCAAGCCGGCGGCCATGCCGGCGCCGGCCAAGGGCCACGGTCACGGCGCCGGCGAGCCGATGTCGGGCCAGACGCTGGCCATCGTCTTCGGCGTCGGCGCACTGTTGTTCGCGCTGGTGGGGCTGTACGCACCGGCGTCGTTCCTGTCGCACTTCACGGTGTTCGTGCTTGCCTGCTTCGTGGGCTACATGGTGATCTGGAACGTCACGCCCTCGCTGCACACGCCGCTGATGAGTGTCACCAATGCCATCTCGTCGATCATCGCCATCGGCGCGCTGGTGCAGATCGCGCCGCCGCTGGATGCCGCGGGCGCCGCGAACCGGCCCAACGCCTTGATCCTCGGCCTGGCGGTGCTCGCGCTCGCGCTCACCGCCGTCAACATGTTCGGCGGCTTCGCGGTCACGCGGCGCATGCTGGCGATGTTCCGCAAGTAAGGAGTCGACGATGACCTCCAGTCTGGCCACCGTCGCCTACATCGGCGCGACCATCCTCTTCATCCTCAGCCTGGGCGGGCTGTCCAACCCCGAGACGGCCCGCCGCGGCAACCTGTTCGGCATGATCGGCATGACCATCGCGGTGCTGGCCACCGTTCTGGGGCCGCGCGTCACCTCAGCGGGCATTCCGTGGATCGTCGGCGCGCTCGTCGTCGGCGGTGCCATCGGTCTCGTCGCGGCCAAGAAGGTGCAGATGACGCAGATGCCCGAACTCGTCGCGCTCATGCACAGCCTGGTGGGCCTGGCGGCCTGCCTGGTGGGCTTTGCGAGCTATGTCGACACCTCCACCGTCTTCCCGACCGCCGCCGAGAAGACCATCCACGAAGTCGAGATCTACGTCGGCATCCTGATCGGCGCGGTCACCTTCAGTGGATCGATCATCGCCTTCGGCAAGTTGAGCGGCAAGATCGGCGGCAAGCCGCTGCTGCTGCCGGCGCGCCACTGGCTCAACCTGGCCGGGCTGCTGGTGGTCATCTGGTTCGGGCGCGTTTTCCTGAACGCCCACGACATCCAGTCCGGCATGACGCCGCTCATCGTCATGACGGTGATCGCGCTGCTGTTCGGCATCCACATGGTGATGGCCATCGGCGGCGCCGACATGCCGGTGGTGGTGTCCATGCTCAACAGCTACTCCGGCTGGGCGGCCGCGGCCACCGGCTTCATGCTCAGCAACGACCTGCTGATCGTGGTCGGCGCGCTGGTGGGCTCTTCGGGCGCCATCCTGTCGTACATCATGTGCCGGGCGATGAACCGCAATTTCATCAGCGTGATCGCCGGCGGCTTCGGTGGCGGAGCGCCCGCGCCGGCCGCGGCCGGTGGCGCTGCCCAGCCGCAAGGCGAGGTGACGCCGGTGAGCGCCGTGGAAACCGCCGAGCTGCTGCGCGAGGCCAAGAACGTCGTCATCGTGCCCGGCTACGGCATGGCCGTGGCCCAGGCCCAGCACACGGTGTTCGAGATCACCAAGCTGCTGCGCGACAAGGGCGTGAACGTGCGCTTCGGCATCCACCCGGTGGCCGGCCGCATGCCGGGCCACATGAACGTGCTGCTGGCCGAGGCCAAGGTGCCCTACGACATCGTGCTCGAGATGGACGAGATCAACGCCGACTTCCCCGACACCGATGTGTCGATGGTCATCGGTGCCAACGACATCGTCAACCCGGCCGCGCAGGACGACCCCACGAGCCCCATCGCCGGCATGCCGGTGCTCGAGGTGTGGAAGGCCAAGACCAGCATCGTGATGAAGCGCAGCATGGCCTCGGGCTACGCCGGGGTGGACAACCCGCTCTTCTACAAAGAGAACAACCGCATGCTGTTCGGCGATGCCAAGAAGATGCTCGATGAGGTGCTGGGGGCGTTGAAGGGCTGACCGGAGCGCAGGCAGGCCGGCAGGCGCCCGGCGTGTAATACAATCGTCCGCTCGCTTGTATTACCGGGAGACTCTCCCATGACGCTGACCGTTCGCCTGAAGCCCGACCTGGAGGCCGCGCTGGAACTGCATTGCGCCGAGCGTGGCGTCAGCAAGAGCCTGGTCGTGCAGGAGGTGCTGGCCGAGTACCTGGCCAGGCCGCCTGGGCGCCCGACAGCCCGCGCCGCGCCCGCGGTGGCGGACGCCGAACCCAGTGCCGCGTTTCGCGCCTTCGAGGCGCTGGGGCTGATCGGCGCCGTCTCCGGCGTCGGGC
>JABWBN010000217.1 GCA_013360485.1 Burkholderiaceae bacterium
CAGCGCGTACAGCATCACACACGCGCGCCCGGGCTCATCGAGCAGGGCGTGGCAGCAGGCGATGTGGAACTGGACGTCCAGCGCACGCGGCTGCACCTGGCGCACCTGCAGCCAGCACTGCAGCGCGACAGCGACGTCGCCGCGCAACTGGGCCTGTTTCGCGGCCGCGCGCCAGTGGCTGGCCGTGCGCTCGCGCAGGGGTTTGAGCAGGTTGCCGCCGATGACGTCGTCGGTCGGGCGATGGCCGGGTGCCGGAGGTCGTGGCATGGTCGCAAGGGGCTGATGCGCGGATCATCGGCCCATGGCGCGGCGAGCGCCATCCCCAATTTGATGCACGCGTGCGCTCAGCCGCGGCCGCTGTGTGACTGCCCGAGCTGGCGCTGCGGAAGTCCAGACTGCGTTGGCACGGGTGCAGCGTCATTCGTCACGCGGAACGCGGCAACCGGGCTCGGGGCTCTCGGGTGGCAGTTTGCGCCATGCCCAGTAGGACTTGACTGCCGCAGCGCCTGAGGAGGCGAGCACCACCGCCAGTACGGCAGGCCCATGCCAGGCTGGCGGCAGGGGTGCCCAGGCCAGCCCGATCAACACCAAACCAGCCGCCACCTGCGCCTTGCCGCCAAAGCGCTGGGTATGGTCCCAGACGCGGTCATGGGCCAATGTCCAGCGCGTGCGGATTCCCTCGAGCGAATGGGGTCGCAGCTTGCCCATCACATTGCCCGTCACCACCAGCAGCATGCCCACCCCCACCAGCAGGAGGTTGGGTGGCAGTGGACCCACCCCCAACGCTTGGTAGGCAACGAACGCGAACACCAGCACCGAAAAGGCGGTCGTTGCCCAGCGCAGCGTGCTCAGCGCGCCGGAACTCGATGCACCCTGGGAGTCGCGCGGATCGGCGAGCCGAAACGATGCACGTCCGGCAACGAACAGGACCAAAGCCAGGGGAAGCAGCAAGTGCGCGGCTGCAGGGCGCCAGTCGCTGATCGCCACGGCTGCGATGATGAGTTGGGCTGTGGTCATGAGGCCCGCCGTGGCCAGGAAGATCTGGTCCAGCGCGCGCGCAACGCGTTCTCGATCAGCAGCGCTGGCCGTGGGCCCAGACGCGTCCAGCAACCGGCGCAAACCCCATACTGCCGCGGCCACGCCGGGCATGATCAGGAATGCCACGGCAGGCGATCCCCAGCCGTCCGGCACCCCGTGGAGGTTGAAGTGGATGGGCACTTGTGCCCCAGGCGGCAACTGCCCCCAAGCCCCCAGTCCCAGCAGGAGCGCCGTCAGCGTTAGTGCGAAGAACCAGCGGTCGGTGGCACGGTCAAACATGTCGTCTCGCCAGCTTGCGCATTGCTCGGCCGGCGGGTGGCGCGACCAGCCCCACCAGGTCGGCAAAGCCAAGCAATGCTTCCTCCAAGACCGACACATTGAGCCGATAGGTGATGGTGGTCCCGGACTTCTCGGAAGTCACCAGATCCGCCTCGCGCAAGACGTTGAAGTGCCCTGACAACGTCGGCTTGGCAAGTTGAAAGCAATCGGCCAGCTCGCCGGCCGTCATCTCACGCTCGCGCAGCAACTGCAGGATGTGCCGGCGGGTCGGATCACCCAGCGCCTTGAACACCTTGTCCATGTTCGCAAGTTTGCCAAATAGCGAAATAAAGTCAAGCCCCGTGCGTTGTCGATGAGTTCAAGTCCCGATCACGGGACGCGCGGCTTGCGCGCCAGGTCGACGCGCCGATGCTTCGGGTCTCATGCGAACCCGCACGCGGGTGTGGCCCGCTCACGCTCATTGGGCGCCGGGCCAGCGGAATGGAATTCAGAATTGCCCGGCGCCCGCCAACGTCCTTGTCACCAGCGATTCCGACCGCTACTTCGAAGCCATCCAGCCGGACTCCCGCAGCTGGTGCAGCACTTCCGTGGCGAGCGTGTCGACGTTCTTCTCGTCGACCATCATGGGCGATGGCATCGTGTTGCCGCTCATCATCTGTGCACTCCAACCCAGTCCGGGACTGAACCAGGAGTTCAACCGCACGCTGATCCTGATCTGCGTCTTGTAGCCGAGCATCGTCCTATCGACCTCGGCGCCGGTGATATAGGCGGAGATCTTGTCGCGACCATCCTTGGGCGGCGGATCACAGGGCACGGCGCTGACACCCTGCGCTTGCAGCGCGGCGATCATTCGCGGCTGAAAGGCCTTCAGGTAGGTCGAGACCGCGAACTGAACCCGCTTCTTGGCCTCCTCCTTCGTCCAGTCGTTGACCTCTCTGGTCCCCTGCTCGGAAATCCGGATCGGAAGGCTGTGCGCGGCGTTGGGTTGGTCGACGCAGACGGCGGCCAGCTTCTGACTTGGCACTTCGGTGCTGTGCACATGCCGGGTGTGCGATGCGCATCCTGCGAGCGTCATCACAACGGCAGCAGACATTACACAAATGAGGGGCGCGTTCATTGGGCGGGTGCTCGAGTGGCAGGCGTCGGAGTCAGGTTGAGCCGTGGCCGTGTCACGCTGCCGCGAACGGGTTGCGTATTGTCAGCTTCCGGTCGATGACTTGGCCGTCCTGCATGTCTTCAGAGTGCAGTGTCTCGCAACCTGCAAGCAAGGCTGCCGATACGTGCAGGGCATCGTAGATCGACATGCCGTAGCGGTCGGCAATGTGCAGGGCCCGTTCGTGCGTCTCGACGGTTATCGGCTCGACCGCACATACCGCGCGGATCGGAGTCAGAACTTCGCGGATCTCTATCAATGACATCCGCAACTTGCGCGAGGCCACCGCCACGAACTCGTTCAGGACCTGGACGCTGATCGTGCCACCGAGGGCCAGAAGCTCCTCGGCCCGATCCGCCTTGGCAGTGTCTGCCGACAGCAGATACAGCACGACATTGGTGTCGAAGAAGTCCTCACTCCCGTTCATTGGCGTCCAGGCGATCGAACTTGAAGTCGGCCGGCAGTCGACCGCGGTACTTGCGCACCCTGGCCAACAGGTCGCGCGCGCCAGGCGCCCGCGCGATCGCAAAGGAACGTGCGTCCCGGACGTGAATGTCGATGTTGTCTCCGGGCTTGAGATCGAGCGCCTCAACCACCGAAGCCGGAAGGCGAACCGCCAAGCTATTGCCCCACTTTGCGACTTGCATGGATCCTCCCGGATATACAGGAAAAAAAGTATATCATGCGATGGCCGCTGCCCCGCTGCCCCGCTGCCCCGCTGCCCCGCTGCCCCGCTGCCCCGCTGCCCCGCAGCCCCGCGCCCCGTGCTCCGTGCTCCGTGCTCCGTGCTCCGTGCTCCGCGCGCTGTGCCACACGCGCGCGACAACGGTGTCGCCTTCGACCGGCGCGTAAGAGATGACGCCGCGCCCGATCGGGAAGCTGCGCAGATCGGCGGCCGGTTCGTGCCTTGCCCGCCCCGCCGCTGTCAGCCCCATCAGCTAGGCTGCGCACGATGCCCGCCGCCCCCAACGCCTCGATCACCCGTGCCGCGGCCTGGATGGCCGGCTGGCTGACGCTGATGGTCGTGATCGCCGTGGCAGGGCGCGAGGCCGCGCGCGAACTGTCGGTCTTCCAGGTCATGCTGCTGCGCTCCACCCTGGGCATGGCGATGCTGTGGCCGCTGGTGCGCGCCGCCGGCGGCCTGGCCGCGGTCAGGACCGAACGGCTGCCGCAGCACATGCTGCGCAACGCGGTCCACTACGCCGCGCAGTACGGCTGGTTCGTGGCCCTGACCCTGATTCCGCTGGCGCAGGTGGTGTCGATCGAATTCACCATGCCGATCTGGTCGGCCGCGCTGGCGGTGGCTTTTCTGGGCGAACGCATGAGCGGCCGCAAGTGGCTCGCCGTGCTGCTGGGCCTGGTGGGTGTGGCGGTGATCGTGCGCCCTCGCGCGGGCGAACTCGATGTGGGGCAGCTGATCGCGCTGGCCTCGGCGCTGGGGTTCGCCGTCTCGGTGGTGCTGGTGAAGTCGCTCACGCGCACCGACGCGGCGGTGGCGATCAGCTTCTGGATGCTGGTGGTGCAAAGCGCGATCGGGCTCGTGCCGGCCCTGTTGGTCTGGCGATGGCCGTCGGCGGCGGTGTGGGCCTGGGTGGTGGTGGTGGCCTTCTGCGGTACCTACTCGCACTACTGCTTTGCCAGGGCAATGCAGCATGCGGACGCCACCGTCGTCGTGCCGATGGACTTCCTGCGCGTGCCGCTGACCGCGCTCGTGGGCTGGCTGGCGTACTCGGAACGGCTGGATCTGTTCACGGCCTCGGGCGTCGGCCTGATCCTGGCCGGCAATGTGCTGAACCTGCTTCGGTGGCCGGCAGGCGGATGGCGGATCGGGCGCAAGGTGTGAGGCGCGTCAGCCCGTTGCTGCCGCAGGTCTGTGCCGCGAGTCGGTTGGCAGGCTTGCGGCTGTATCTCAATTGCTATACATTGCCTGCATGAGTCGCTCTGCCACCCTCCCGCCCATTCGGGTTGCACCCCACACGAAGGCCAGTCTCGAGGCTGTGCTCAGGGAGGGCGAGTCGCTGACGCAGTTCATTGAGAGCGCTGTCTGTCGTGAGGCTCAGTACCGCAATGAGCAAAATGCGGCCGTCGCGCGTGCGCAGGAGGCACTGCGCAGTGCCGACAAGGGAGCGGGCCTGATGTCGGCCGAGGACTTCCTGTCGGGCATGGAACTGCGCGCCAAGGACGCGCAGCGGCGCATCCGCGAGGCCGTGTCGGCCAGGAACAAGCGAGCCGCCGGGTGAGCCTGCGGTGTCGGGTCGTGCCGACCGACGCGTTCCAGGCGGACATCGAGCGCCTCGAGGAGCACATCGTCCAGCGCGAGCTGGCCAGTCATACGCCGGACGAAACCTGCCTGTTCGGGTTTCGTGACGCCGTCGAACGCGCAATGGGTATCCTCGCGTTCGCTCCGCACACCTGTCGACGATCGGAAGCGCACAGGGAGTTTCGCGAGTTGATCGTCCCCTTTGGCCAAGGCGGCTGCGTGGCTCTGTTCGCGATTCGTGGCATCGATGTGGTGCTGCTTGCCGCCAGAGACCAGCACGAGATCGACCACCGCTGAAAGATGTGCCGGGGCCAGCCGCTCAGTTCGCCACCGTGAAGCGCTGGTGCCGGTGGCGCGGCGTCTCTGCTTCATCGAGCATGGCCACGGCGTAGTCTTCCACCGAGATGTCGGCCGGGCCGCTCGCTCCCGCGATCACGGCGTCGGTGCCGGTGCGGTAGTGCCCGCTGCGGGTGCCGGGGTGGATCATCGGCGGCGGGCTGAGCATCGTCCAGTCGAGGTCGCTCACGTCGCGCAGCAGGTGCAGGGCCGCGCGCGCGCCCTCGGCGGTGGCCTTCCACTGCGCCGGAAAGGCGGGCGTGTCCAGCAATTGCACGCCGGGCGCGATCTCCAGGCTGCCGGCGCCCCCCACCACCAGCAGTCGCGCCACGGCCGCGTTGCGCGCGGCCGCGACGATCGAGCCGATGCCCTTCAGGTAGTAGCCATAGACATCGCCCTGCGCGTGGCCGCTGAAGGCGCTGATCACGACGTCGTGGCCGCGCAGCTGCACCGCGAGCCGGTCGCTGTCCAGCGCATCGGTGGCGACGATCTCGAGGTGGTCTGCGCGCTGCAGCCTGGCGGGGTTGGACACCAGCGCCGTGACCTGATGGCCGCGGGCCAACGCCTCCTGGCGGATGGCCGAACCGATGAAACCGCTGGCGCCGATGAGGGCGATCTTCATGAAGACACTCCTGGACGTCGGCCCGCGCACCGTGCGCAGGCCACGATCCGTATGATCAGCCTGCACACTGTTCAGAAAAAGCAGACGACGCGAAAATCTCTGGTATCTCAGGTGAACCAATCATGCACGCCACGCCGCACGACCTGAACCTGCTGCACACGTTCGTCGCCGTGGCCGAGCTGGCGAGCTTCACCGCCGCGGCGCAGCGGCTGCAGATCGCGCGGCCGCAGGTGAGCCTGCAGATCCGCCGCCTGGAGGTGGCGCTGGGCACAACGCTCTTCACCCGCACGACGCGCCGGGTGGCGCTGACCGACGCCGGGCAGCGGTTGTTCGAGCACGGCGCGCCACTGCTGCACGATCTGCAGCAGGCCCTGCAGCAAGTGGGCAATGAAGGCACCGCGCTGCGCGGGCGCCTGCGCATAGCCGCCACGGTGGAGCACGCCACGCGGGTGCTCGCGCCCGCGGTGGCCGCCTTCGCCACGCGCCATCCCGAGGTGCGGGTGGACCTGCTGGTCAGCGACCGCGTGCACGACCTCGTTGCCGAAGGCATCGATGTGGCCATCCGCATGGGCTGGATGCGTGCCACCAGCGCGCGCGTGGCCCGGCTCGGCGAGTTCGATCAGGCCGTACTGGCATCGCCGGCTTACCTCGCGCGCCACGGCCAGCCGAAGGCGCCGCAGGACCTGGCCGATCACCGCTGGATCGCGCTCAACCTGCTGCCGGCGCCGCTGACCTGGGTCTTCGCCCAGGGTGCCAAGACCGTCACCGTGCGCATGACGCCGCGGCTGCGCACCGACTCGGCCGTTGCC
>JABWBN010000218.1 GCA_013360485.1 Burkholderiaceae bacterium
AGCTCAATCTCGCGCCGCACCAGGCGGGTGATTTCGTCATAGGCCTGGAGGTCGGTGGGATCGGACATGCCGATCTGCAGCCGGCCATCCGGCATCTCGCCAAGCACCAAGGCGCGGAAACGCCGGGCCGGCGCCTCGGGTAACAGCTTGATGAGGTCAGCCCGGGGAGTAAAGCTTTTCAGCTCGATGAAGGGAATCCGCAACTGCCGGGCCAGCGCCTGCGAGATACCCGCCTCGGTAACGTAGCCGCTCTCGACGAAAACGCGCCCCAGTTTGCGCCCGGTACGCTTCTGCTCGTCGAGCGCAATCTTCAGTTGTTCTTCGGTCAGCAGCCCCTGCTGTATCAGCAGATCGCCAAGCCGGATTTTTTGCGGGGGGGGCATCCCAACCTCCAAAACGCCTTAAGAAAACTCACTAACAATTTGAAGTTAATGAAATAGTTTCCACAGTAGACGTTTTTACAGCCCCCGACAAGCCTGCTGCCAGCAGGCTCCGGCAAAAAGTTGCCAATCAGCGGTGGCGGCTGCCAGTGTGATGCTGCTGGGGCCGACCGGTTCTTTTTCCCGACTTGGGGGTTTGCGTTTTCGGCTGCGCCTTGCCTTGCCCCTGCGGCTTGCGTGCACCGCGCGGCGGCTGTTCCGGGCGCGGCTTGGCGACGGCCGACTGCTCGAAGCCCTCGATCACGACGCGTTCCAGGCTGCGCTTGATCAGCTTCTCGATGTCCGCCACCAGGCGCGCATCGGACTTGGTGACCAGCGTGACCGCCAGGCCCGACGCGCCGGCGCGGCCCGTGCGGCCGATGCGGTGAACGTAGTCTTCGGCCTTCATCGGCAGGCCGTAGTTGATGACGTGGCTGATGGTGGGGACGTCGATGCCGCGGGCGGCGACGTCGGTGGCCACCAGCACGCGAAGCTGGCGCTGGCGCAGGCCCTGCAGCACACGGTTGCGGCGGCCCTGGGGCATGCCGCCGTGCAGGGCGGCCACGCTGTGGCCGATTTCACCGAGCTTCCAGGCCAGCTCGTCGGCATCGCGCTGGGTGCTGGTGAAGACGACGGCCTGCTCCACCGCGCGGTCGGCCAGCAACTGCTCGAGCAGCGCATGCTTGTGGTGCAGGCTGTCGGCCCAGTGCAGGCGCTGCTCGATCTGCGTGTGGGTGTCGGTGTGCGTATCGACGGCGATGCGCTGCGGTTCACGGGTGAGCTCGCGCGCCAGGCCGCCGACGTTGCCCGCGAAGGTGGCGCTGAACATCAACGTCTGGCGCTGCGTCGGCAGCGCCTGGGCGATGGTGGTGATGTCGTCGATGAACCCCATGTCGAGCATGCGGTCGGCTTCGTCGAGCACCAGCAGTTCCACCTGGGCCAGCACGGCGGCGCCGGTGTTCATCAGGTCGAGCAGGCGGCCCGGGGTGGCGATCAGCACGTCCAGCGGGCTGCGCAGAGCCTTGAGTTGGGCGTGGTAAGGCACGCCACCCACCACATGCGCCACGCGCAGACCCTGCACGCCGTAGCCATACTGGGTGCAGGCGCGGGAAACCTGAAGCGCCAGTTCACGCGTGGGCGCCAGCACCAGCACGCGCGGACCGCTCGGTTGGCCCTTGGCGCGCTTCTTGGCCGGGTCCAGGCGTGCAGTCAGGATGCGCTGCAACGCCGGCCATACGAAGGCGGCGGTCTTGCCGCTGCCGGTTTGCGAGGACACCAACAGGTCGGCACCGGTCAGGGCGACGGGCACGGCGCGGGCCTGGACGTCGGTGGGAGCGGGGTAGCCGGCGTGGCGGATGGACTTGAGGATCTCGGGCGCGAGGCCCAGCTTCTCGAAGCCGGAATCGGCTTGGGCGGCGGCGGGGGCGGCGCCGGGGATGAAGTCGTCGGCCTGCGAGGGCTCGGCGTGGAAGTCGAAACTCATCGATCACTTTCAACAAAGGCAGGCCGCGCCCGGGTGGCAAGGGTCAGCCACGGCAAGGCACGGCCGCGGGCCACCGCGATGCGGCGGGTCCGCAGGTGAAGTCGCCAAAGGGAGCGGATGACGGTGCAGCACGGTGCACCGGCCAGGCCCGAACGTCTGGAGCGACGGCATCGCCGCCAACCAGGCCTCGAGACTGGGTTGTGTCCCTGCGCTTGGGTGGCAGGGCCCGGCTCGATGAGGGTCAGAGGGGATGAACGAACAACGCTGACCGGACGGGGTGCCCGATCAGCGTCGAGCCGCAATTATGCCACGACGCGACGATTCATGCTGCGCTGCAGCGTGAAGTGATGCCGGGCCTGGCGCTCAGGCCGTGCGTGCGGCCGCCTGGATCATGTCGACGGCCTTCTCGCCGATCATGATCACCGGCGCGTTGGTGTTGCCGCTGACGATGTGGGGCATGATGGACGCATCCACCACGCGCAGCCCCTGCAGGCCGTGCACGCGCAGTTGCGAGTCGACCACGTCCATCGGCCCGTTGCCCATGCGGCAGGTGCCCACCGGGTGGTAGACGGTGTCGGCATAGCGACGCACCCAGCGTTCGATGTCGGCGTCGGTCTGCAGGTTGGCTGAGGTGGCCAGTTCGCGGCCGCCCAGTGCCCGCAGCGCCGGCTGCGACAGGATGTGGCGCATCACGCGAACCGCGCGCACCATCCGCTGCACATCGTCGGCATCGCCCAGGAAGTTCGGGTCGATGCGCGGCGCGGCCATCGGGTCGGTGCTGGCCAACTCGAGCGTGCCGCGGCTGCGCGGGCGCAGCAGGCACACATGGCACGAGTAGCCGTGGCCGAACACCGTCTTGCGTCCGTGGTCGACGAGCTTGCCGATCACGAAGTGCAATTGCATGTCCGGCGTGGCGGCATCGGGGCCACTGCGCAGGAACCCGCCAGCTTCTGCAAAGTTGGTGGTGTAGGGGCCGCGGCGCTCGTCGCGCCAGCGCCGGGCCGAACCGATGGCCTGCCAGGCGGCCGAAAGCGACAGGCCGAACAGGTCCTTGAGGTGCGGCGCGTCGACGACCTGCACCACGTCGATGTGGTCGTGCAGGTTGCGGCCAACGCCGGGCAGGTCGTGCACCACGGCCACGCCGTGGCGTTGCAGGTGCGCGCCAGGGCCCACGCCGCTGAGCATCAGCAGCTGGGGCGATTGCAGTGCGCCGGCAGCCAGCAGCACTTCGCGATGCGCGCGCACCTGGCGCAGGGCGCCACCCTGGCGGTACTCGACGCCGATCGCGCGCCGGCCTTCGAACAGGATGCGGGTGGCCTGCGCGCTGGTCAGCACGTGCAGGTTGGCGCGGCCGCGGTGCGGCGTGAGGTAGGCCTTGGCGGCGCTGCAGCGCTCGCCGTTGCGGTGCGTGACCTGGTAGGGACCGATGCCCTCTTGGTCCAAGCCATTGAAGTCGGGATTGATCGCATGCCCGGCCTGGCGGCCGGCTTCGATGAACGCGGCCGTGTGGCGGTTGGGGTCGCACAGGTCCATCACGTTCAGCGGCCCGCTGCTGCCGTGCAGTTCGTCGCCACCACGCTCGTTGTGCTCGGCGCGCTTGAAGTAGGGCAGCACCTCGTCGAAGGACCACCCCGGGTTGCCTTCGGCGGCCCAGGCGTCGTAGTCCTGGCGCTGGCCGCGGATGTAGATCATGGCGTTGATCGAGCTCGAGCCACCGAGGACGCGACCGCGCGGCTGGTAGCCGCGGCGCCCGTCGAGGCCGGGCTGCGGCACGGTCTCGAAGCCCCAGTTGATCGAGCGCATGCGGGTCATCAGTGCCAGGCCCGCAGGGCAGTGGATGAGCACGCTGTCGTCGGGGCCGCCGGCCTCGAGCAGGCACACCTGGACAGCGGGGTCTTCGCTCAGGCGTGAGGCGAGCACCGCCCCGGCCGAGCCGGCGCCGATCACGATGTAGTCGTACATGGGGCTCCTCTCGTTGTCGCCCCTGTCGGTCCGCGGCGGCTCGCGCCGTCCCACCCGGCCGCCAGGGTGTGCGATCCATGATATCGATCGCCCCTGGTGCTGCCGGGTGCCCGGGTGTCGCCTAGGTTCGAGCCCCGCCTCTAGAACGCATGCGGGTTGCCCCCCATGGGCGGCGCATGAGGTGGCGTACCCCCTGCAGGACGTCGTCGACGTAGGTGAACACCACCGGGATCACCAGCAGGCTGAGAAAGGTGCTGGTGATGAGGCCGCCGATGACCACGATGGCCATGGGCGCGCGGAAGCTCGGATCGGCGCCGAAGCCGAGTGCGATGGGCATCATGCCCGCGCCCATCGCGATGGTGGTCATGACGATGGGTCGTGCACGCTTGCCGCAGGCATCGAGCAGGGCGTGCCAGCGGTCGAGCCCACGCTCGCGCCGTGCGAGGACGACGTAGTCCACCAGCAGGATGGAGTTCTTGGTGGCCACGCCCATCAGCATGATCATGCCGATGAGCGAGGGCATCGAAAGCGCCGTGCGGGTAGCGAACAGCGCGAGGAACGCACCTGGGATGGACAGCACCAGCGCGGCCAGGATGGTGACGGGCTGGATGAAGTCCTTGAACAGCAGCACCAGCACGGCGTAGATGCACAGCACGCCGGCGGCCATGGCGACAGCAAATCCGCTGAAGAGGTCGGCCATGGCCTCCGCGTCGCCCACCGCAGCCTTGCGCACGCCGGGCGGCAGGTTTCGCAGGCTGGGCAAGGCGTCGGCTTGCTCTTCCACCGTGCCCAGCGGTACACCATTGAGCTCGATCTCGAAGTTCACGTTGCGCCGCCGGTCGTAGCGTTCGATCTGCGCCGGCCCGGCTTCGATCGACAGGTTGGCCACGTTGCCCAGCATCACGGGTCCCCGCGCGCCGGGCACCGGCAGGCGGGCCAGCAGCTCGATGTCCTCGCGTGCGCTGGCGGGCAGCCGCACCACCACGGGCAATTGGCGCTGGGCCAGGTTGATCTTGGCCAGGCCCTGGTCGTAGTCGCCGGCCGTGGCCACCCGCAGCACGTCGGCCAGCGTGGCAGCCGTCACGCCCAGGTCGGCCATGCGGGCGTGGTCGGGACGCACGATGAGTTCGGGCCTCTGCAGGCTGCTGCTGGAGACCACAGCGCCCACGCCCGGCAGGCTGCGCAGCTCCTGCTCCACGCGGCGTGCGTGCTCGGCCAGCACGGCGCCGTCGTCGCCCGAGATGGCGAGGATGAACTTCTCGTTCGAACCTGCGAAGCCGACCTTGATGCGCGCACCGGGAAGTTCGGACAGCGCCTGCCGCAGTTCGCCCTCGATGGCCTGCTTCGAGACACCGGGTCGCTCGCCGCGCGGACTCAGGCTGATGGTGAGCGCGGCGCGGCGCGGGTCGCCGCCGGCCTGCGGCGCGAAGGGATCGGCGCCGGCGGTGCCACCGCCCACCGCGGTGTACACCAGACGCACCTGCGGGTGTCGCGCCACCACCTGGCGTGCGCGTTCGGCCAGGGTCAAGGTGTCGCTCAACCGTGCGCCCGGCGGCAGCGTGAGGGTCACCTGGGTCTGTGACAGGTCGTCCGGCGGGATGAAGCCGGTGGGCAGCAGCGGCACCAGCATGAACGAGCCGACGAAGAACACCGCCGTGGCCGCCAGGGTCGCCAGCCGATGGCGCAGGCACCAGGCGGCCCAGCCCTCGTAGACCTGCAGCCAGCGCGGCGTACGACCTGCATCGACCACCGGCTTGAGCAGATAAGCCGCCATCATCGGGGTGAGCATGCGCGCCACGACCAGCGAGAAGAACACGGCGATGGCCGCCGTCCAGCCGAACTGCACGAAGAACCGGCCGACGATGCCCGTCATGAACGCGGTGGGCAGGAACACGGCGATCAACGTGAAGGTGGTGGCGATGACCGCGAGACCGATCTCGTCGGCCGCTTCCATCGCCGCGTCGTAGGGCCGCTTGCCGTCGCGCAGGTGGCGCATGATGTTCTCGATCTCGACGATGGCGTCGTCGACGAGGATGCCCACCACCAGCGACAACGAGATCAGCGTCACCCCGTTGAGTGTGAAGCCCAGGAGGTACATCGCCGCGAACGTGGGGATGGCCGCCAGCGGCAGCGCGGCGGCGGCCACCAGCGTGGCGCGCCAGTCGCGCAGGAACATGGTCTGGTGAAATTCAACCACGTCCTCGCGGGTCAGGCTGCTCACAGTTTGCAGGTCGGTGATAAAGCCGTAGGGATGGCCGCCGTAGGCAAGGCGGCCAAACTGGCGGTTGGCCATGCTGGCCGGGTTGACCTCGTCCTGCTCCAAAAAGGTCAGGGTTTGGGTTTTAACCACATCAAACTCTTTTTCGGGAAAGGTCGAGTGACGGGCCATATCGCTCAGCAGGTCAAAGGCCAGGGTTGTTTCGGTGGTTGGGGCATCCACCGAGAGCGACGTCCATTCCAGCGCGGCGCTGGAGCCAACCGAACCGCCGGCCGCCTCGATGGTTTCGGCAATTTCGGCGGCGGAGCGGGTCTCAGTGCCTTTGGTCAGCAGGTCG
>JABWBN010000219.1 GCA_013360485.1 Burkholderiaceae bacterium
CGGTCGCAGGCCTGCTGGGCTTGTGCGCGGCATGCCCGCCAGCCACGGCCGGTGCAGCCGAACCCGCGCTGCCGCCGCTGTTTCCCATCCGCCAGGGCGACCTGCACGGATTGATCGACCGCGACGGGCGGGTGGTGCTGGCCCCCGAATACAACGAGATCCGCATCGGTTCGCCCTGGATCCTGGTCAGCAAGGGCGCGCGCGTGGCCTATGCCGACGGCAGCGGCCGGCTGGTGATCGAGCCGCAAGACGTGCTCAGCCAGCCCTATGCCCAGGGACTCGTGCCCATGCCCGGCAAGGACGCCCAGGGCCGCATGCGCTGGGGCTATGCCGACGCCCAGCGCCGCATGGTCATCGCCGCGGCCTACGACGAAGCCGGTCCGTTCGTCGACGGATTGGCGGTGGTGGGCATGGCCGACGAGTGGGGCAAGCTGAAATACGGCGCGATCGACCGCGAAGGACGACTGGTGGTGCGCGCCGTGCACGACAAGCTGCTCGAGCCCGCTGGCACGCTGGTGCGCGCGCAGTCGCGCGAGCGCACGCACCGCGTGTTCGACGCGACTGGCCGCGACATCACCCCCGCGGGGGTCGACTTCGTCGGCATCCCCAGCGAAGGCATGGTGCGCGTCTGGTCCGCCCGCCAGCAGGGGTTCATGACGACCGCGGGCGAGATGGTCGTGCCGCCGCGCTTTGCCCAGGCCAGCGACTTCAAGGACGGCGTGGCCCGGGTGTGGGTGGACGGCAAGTACGGCTACATCGATCGCCGCGGCCAGATGGTGATCCCGGCGCGCTACGAGTCGGCCGAAGACTCCTCCAACGGCCTGGCGCTGGTCAAGCTCGACGGCCAGTCACAGTTCGTCGACCACACCGGCCGCACCGTGCTCACGCCCAAGGCCGACCGCGTGTGGCCGTTCTCGCAGGGCCTGGCGGTGGTCAAGATCGGCCCACGCCACGGCTACATCGACCGCCGCGGCCAGATGGTGATCGAGCCGCAGTTCAGCTTTGCACGCCCGTTCCATCAGGGCCTGGCCTATGTCGGCCTGCCCGGCAAGGCCAGCGCCTACATCCGGCCCGATGGGCAGGTGGTGTGGCGCGGGGGGTATTGAGGGTCAGCCCACCGAGTAGATGCCTTTGGCCAGATTCCGGCGCGCGGGCTGCTAACTCACCTTTGCCACCGGCCAGCGCGCCACCGCGCGCCGGATGCGCGCGCCGAAGCGCTCGATGTCGGTGGCCGTGAGGCGCTCGGCCTTGTACAGCGACAGCATCTGGAAGCCACAGGCGGGCGCACACGTGCCCAGCAGTGCCGTCTTCAGCACGCGCCGCACCGGCTGGCGCAGCAGCAGGTGATCGACCCACCACGGCGAACCCAGGGTCGTGATGGCCAGTGCGTTCCGCAGTCCGTGCAGCCGCGGCCGGATCGGGCCGAGGTCGCTGGCATGGTCGTAGGCGATGCCCGGGGCCCAGACGCGGTCGAACCAGCCCTTGAGGATCGCCGGAAAGCCGAACCACCAGGTCGGGAAGACGAGCACGAGCGCTTGCGCGTCGAGCAGGCGCCGGGCCTGCGCCTGTACGGCGCGCGCGTCATAGGCGTCGCTGTAGTAGCTCTGCCGTTCGTCCGCCGTCAGCGCCGCAGCAAAGTCGCATGGGTACAGATCCTCGACCGTCACTTCGTGACCGGATTGGGTCAGGGCTTCGATCGCTACCTCCGCAAAGGCGCGGCACGCGCTGCGTTCGACCGGATGCGCGATGACGACCAGGCATTTCATCGCGGCAACCGATGCACGACGCACGAGCCGATCACGCCCACCACGCCCACCACGCCCGTCACGCCCGATCGAGCATGAACACCGCCGTGCTGGCGCGCAGGTTGGGCCAGCGGCGCACCACGCGGCCGTCGTGCAGGCCGAAGCTGTCGAGGATGCGCAGGCCGTTCTTGCGTGCCAGCACCTCGAAGTCGGCGTGCGTGCCCACGCGGATGTTGGGCGTGTCGTACCACTGGTAGGGCAGCGTCTTGGTCACGGGCATGCGCCCGCGCAGCACCGACAGCCGGTTGGGCCAGTGCGCGAAGTTCGGGAAGCTGACGATGCCCAGGCGGCCCACGCGGGCGGTTTCGCGCAGCATCAGCTCGGTGTTGTGCAGGTGCTGCAGGGTGTCGAGCTGCAGCACGACGTCGAAGCTGGAGTCGTCGAACAGCGCCAGGCCCTCGTCGAGGTTGAGCTGGATGACGTTGACGCCGCGGCGCGCGCAGGCCAGCACGTTGTCGTCGGCCAGCTCGATGCCGTAGCCGCTGCAGCCGCGGGTGTGCACCAGGTGGTGCAGCACGGTGCCGTCGCCGCAGCCCAGGTCGAGCACGCGCGCACCCGCGGGCACCATCTGCGCGAGCAGTTGCAGCGCCTGCGGATCGTTCATCGGCCGCCTCCGGTGGCGGCGGCGATGCGCTGGAACGCCGCGCGCAGCACGCCGTGGTAGCGCGTGTCTTCGAGCAAGAAGGCATCGTGGCCGTGCGGCGCGGCGATCTCGGCGTAGCTCACGTCGATGCGGTTGTCGACCAGCGCCTTGACGATCTCGCGCGAGCGCGCCGGCGAGAAGCGCCAGTCGGTGGTGAAGCTCACCACGTGAAAGCCGATGCCGCGGGCGGCGGCAAACGCCGCAGCCAGGTCGCCGCCGTGTTCGGAGGCCGGGTCGAAGTAGTCGAGCGCGCGGGTGATCAGCAGGTAGGTGTTGGCATCGAAATATTCGCTGAACTTGTCGCCCTGGTAGCGCAGGTAGCTCTCGATCTGGAACTCGATGTCCTGCGTGCTGTAGCCCAGCTCGGCGGCGCGCAGCGCGCGGCCGAACTTCTGCTCCATGGAATCGTCCGACAGATAGGTGATGTGGCCGATCATGCGCGCCACGCGCAGGCCACGTTTGGGCACCACGCCGTGGGCGTAGAAGTGCCCGCCGTGGAAGTCGGGGTCGGTGATGATGGCGCGGCGCGCCACCTCGTTGAAGGCGATGTTCTGCGCCGAGAGGCTGGGCGCCGTGGCCACGGCGATGCAGTGGCCCACGCGCTGCGGGTGGCGCAGCGTCCACGACAGCGCCTGCATGCCGCCCAGGCTGCCGCCCAGCACCGCGGCCAGGCGCTCGATGCCCAGCGCGTCGAGCAGCCGGGCCTGCGCGTCGACCCAGTCTTCCACGGTCACCACAGGGAAGTCGGCGCCCCACGGCCGGCCGGTGGCGGGATTCACATGCATCGGCCCGGTGGAGCCGAAGCACGAACCCAGGTTGTTCACGCCGATGACGAAGTAGCGGTCGGTGTCCAGCGGCTTGCCCGGGCCCACCAGGTTGTCCCACCAGCCCTCGCTGCGCTCCTGGCCGGCGTAGGTGCCCGCCACATGGTGGCTGGCATTGAGCGCGTGACACACCAGCACCGCGTTGGATCGCCGGGCATCGAGCGTGCCGTAGGTCTCGTAGACCAGGTCGTAACCGGCGATGGACGCGCCACTGCGCAGCGGCAGCGGCGCTGCGAAATGCTTGCTCTGCGGTGTGACGTGGCCCAGCGATGCCATCGGACGAAGCAACCCCGAAAACGAAAAACCCGGCGCCGCTGGCAGCGGACACCGGGTCTGACGGGCGTCCTCTTTAGCGGCATTTCTTGAAAGCGCCCGCAATCAGGATCAAATCGGCGCTGTGAAGGCGCGAAGTATAGCCAGCCGACCGCACCCGGGCGGCCCGCACGCCGCCGGCCGACGCGAGCGTGGCGCGCGAAACAACGGCCCAGCAGACCCGGCATAGCCCCGCTTCCCCGCCGCCGGTGATTGAGGCAGCATCGCCGGCACCGTCACCGCCCGAAGGGACCCCCATGCCGACCTGGCTGATCGCGCTGGATCGCCACTTCCCGATCCGCTACCTCACGCTGGTGGCGTCGGCCGTGCTGGTGCTGCTGGGCGCGTTCGCCTGGGTGGCGTTCCGCCAGGGTGGATGGATGCTGCTGGTCGGGCTGGTGGGCGTGGCCACCGGCGCCCACGATCTGCGCCAGACCAAGCGCGCCGTGCTGCGCAACTACCCGGTGATCGGCCACCTGCGCTTCCTGCTCGAGTGGGTTCGCCCCGAGATCCGCCAATACTTCATCGAGAGCGACCGCGAGGCCGTGCCGTTCTCGCGCCAGCAGCGCTCGCTGGTGTACCAGCGCAGCAAGGGCGACAGCGACAAGCGCCCGTTCGGCACGCAGCTCGATGTGCACGAGACCGGCTACGAATGGCTCAACCACTCGCTGCAACCCACGCAGCTGGCCAGCCACGATTTCCGGGTCACGATCGGCGCGGCCGAGGGCAGCCGCTGCACGCAACCGTACTCGGCCAGCGTATTCAACATCTCGGCCATGAGCTTCGGCGCGCTCAGCGCCAATGCCGTGCGCGCGCTCAACGCCGGCGCAAGCAAGGGGGGCTTCGCGCACGACACCGGCGAGGGCTCGATCAGCGTGCACCACCGCGCGATGGGTGGCGACTTGATCTGGGAGATCGGCTCGGGCTACTTCGGTTGCCGCGACGCACAGGGGCGGTTCGACGACGAGAAGTTCGTCGCCAATGCCACCGACGCCCAGGTCAAGATGGTCGAGCTCAAGCTCAGCCAGGGCGCCAAACCCGGACACGGTGGCGTGCTGCCCGGCCCCAAGGTGACGGCAGAAATCGCCGCCGCTCGGGGCGTGCCGCCGGGCGTGGACTGCGTCTCGCCGGCAGCCCACAGCGCGTTCTCCACGCCGCTGGAGATGCTCGAGTTCATCGACCGCATGCGCCGGCTGTCCGGCGGCAAGCCTGCGGGCTTCAAGCTGTGCGTGGGTCACCCCTGGGAGTGGTTTGCCCTGGCCAAGGCGATGCGCGAGTCCGGTCTGCTGCCCGACTTCATCGTCGTCGATGGCGCCGAGGGCGGCACCGGCGCGGCGCCGCTGGAGTTCACCGACCACGTCGGCGCGCCGCTGCAGGAAGGCCTGCGGCTGGTCCACAACACGCTGGTGGGCATGAATTTGCGCCACCGCATCCGCCTGGGCGCAGCCGGCAAGGTGGTCAGCGCGTTCGACATCGCCCGCCAGATGGCCATCGGTGCCGACTGGTGCAACGCCGCCCGCGGCTTCATGTTTGCGCTGGGTTGCATCCAGGCGCAGCACTGCCACACGGGCGCATGCCCCACCGGGGTCACCACGCAGGACCCGCTGCGCCAGCAGGCGCTGGTGGTCGGCGACAAGGCCGAGCGCGTATACCGCTTCCACGAGCAGACGCTCGAGGCCCTGCGCGAGCTGGTGCAGGCGGCCGGGCTGGAGCATCCGGGCCAGATCACCACGGCCCATATCGTGCGCCGCACCAGCGATCACTCGGTTCGCCTGCTGGCCAATCTGTTGCCCACCGTGCAACCGGGCGAGCTGCTGGCCGCCGAGCGGGGCGATGCCGACTGGCCGCACATGGTGTTTCGGACCTACTGGCACATGGCCGCCGCGCACAGCTTCCAGCCCGTGGCGTGACTTCGTTCACGCACCATCTCACTGAAGCTTGCGCCAAGCCCTTGCGCCCCCACATTTTGGGGGTGATAGCCGCACACCGCGCCCTCACAATCTCCGTTACATGCAGTAACTAGCGAGCGTTGGGATCATGAAGAGCGTGCTGCTGGCCGGAGGCGCCCCGGCACAAACCGATGCATGGCGCGATGAACTGGTCGCCACCGGCGGCTGGTCCGTGATCGGGCCAGCGCATACGCTGGTGGCTGCCCGGGTGCTGATGCATCGGCAGCCGCCCGATCTGGTGGTGTGCGGCACCTGGCTGGGTGACGGCCATGTGCTCGACATGGTGCGCGTGCTGCGCGCCGGCTCCAGCCGGTTGCAGCCCGAGCTGGTGGTGATCGATGTGCCGCCTTGCGTGGTGCAGGACGCGGCATGCAGCGCCTGGCTCGACACCCTGCCCGGGCAGTTGACCGAGCTCGAACCCGAGCCACCGAAACCGCCGCATCACGGCCCCAGCGACCCCGGCAACGAGCGGCTGTTGATGGAAGCGCTGCAGGCCGGCGCCGACAACTTCCTGGCGCCGCACGCAGCCCAGGGCCGCACCCTGGCCGCCCTGGCGGCCGATGCCCTGGTGGGCGGTGCCGACATTCCCGGCTGGATGGCCAAGCGCATGCTCGAACACTTCGAGCCGCGCGACGTATCACCCGACCCGCTGCATGCGGTCGACCTGTTGTCCGATCCCCTGGCGATGGACCCCGCCGAGCGCTGGCTGTTGCGTCAGCTCGCCGCCGGCCGCCGGTTGACCGACATCGCCCGCGCCGACGGCGTCCGCCCGCGCGTGTTGGCTGCCCAGGTACGCGAACTGCACCGCAAGATGCTGTGGGACCAGCGCGCCGACGGCCTGGGCCTGCG
>JABWBN010000220.1 GCA_013360485.1 Burkholderiaceae bacterium
GGGCACGTTGCGCGGTGCACAGGCCTCGACCACGGCAGCGGCAATCGACACGGCCAGCGCCTCGTCCTGCATCAGCGCCGAGCCCGCCCACTTGTTGCACACCTTCTTGGCCGGGCAGCCCATGTTGATGTCGATGATTTGCGCGCCGCGTTCGATGTTGTAAACCGCCGCCTCGGCCATCATCGCCGCCTCGGTGCCAGCGATCTGCACGGCAATCGGCCCCGGCTCGCCGTCGTGGTTGGCCCGGCGCGAGGTCTTGAGGCTGTTCCACAGGTCCTTGCGCGAGGTCACCATCTCGCTCACCGCATAGCCTGCGCCCAGCTGCTTGCACAGCTGGCGGAACGGCCTATCGGTCACCCCCGCCATCGGGGCGACGAACAGGCGGTTCGCCAAAGGAATATGGCCGATGTGCATGGGTGGGGGTGAGGCAGCAGATGCTGAAAAAGGAGGCAGGATTGTACCTGCTCAAAATTTCAGCAAATGAAATGACCACCCCTGTCGTTGCCTGGGTGCCCGGAGCGCCCGCACGCATCCCTGCGGCCACGCCCTACACTCGCTTTCTATGGAATCCTGGATGCACGCGCTGATGACCTGGCTGGCCCTGCCGCAGTTCGGCCTGAGCACGGTCTTTGTCGTCGCCTTCATCTCCGCCACCCTGCTGCCCATGGCGCTGAAATCCACCATCTACAAGGCCCAGTTGCAGATCAGCGACCTGGATCGCCAGGTCTATGGCGAACACAACCTCACGCTGGCGTTGCATCCGTCCGAAACCGAGGAGCGACTGATGGTGCGACTGCTGGCCTACGCGTTGCGCGTACCCGCCAACGACCAGCGTGGCACCCTGCAATTCGCACGCGGGTTGTCCGACACCGACGAGCCCGACCTCTGGCAGCGCGACTACAGCGACCAGGTGGTCCAGTGGATCGAAGTGGGTCAACCCGACGAGCGCCGCATCGGCCGCGCCTGCGCGCGAGCCGAGCAGGTGATGGTGCTGGCCTATTCGGCCAGCACACCCCTGTGGTGGGCCGGGCTCGAAACGCGCGTCACGCGCTGGCGCCACCTGGAGGTGTGGAAGCTCGAACCCGAGCAGAGCCAGGCGCTGGCGCAACTGGCCCAGCGTTCGATGCAGTGGCAGATCACGGTCCAAGACGGCCAGATCTGGGTCAGCAGCACGGCCAGCACGGTGGAATTGCAGCCGGTGCCCCTGTGGCGGGGCGGCGCCTGACGCGAGCCGTGCCAGTGCCGCCGCTATGATGCCGCACCGCTGATTTCCGCCGCCGCCGCCCTATCCGGGCCGCGGCCCTGTGAGATGCAAAACCTGCTGCAACGCCTGCTGCCTGCCCTCGGGCTGGCAGCCGCCACCGCGATGGCCGCCACCGAAAACCCGAACCCGCCACCTGTCGCCGCAAGCGGCGCTGCGGCGATGACCGCCAGCGAGGACCCCTACCTTTGGCTGGAGGAAGTGACCGGCGAGCGCGCGCTGGCCTGGGTGCGGGAGCGCAATGCGCAATCGCGACGCGCGCTCGAAGCCCACCCGCGCTTCACGGCCATGCGCGACACCTTCCGCCGCATCCTCGACTCACGCGAGAAGGTGCCCTACGTCAGCCGCCAGGGCGATTGGTTCTACAACCTGTGGCGTGACGCCGAGCACCCGCGCGGCCTGTGGCGGCGCACGACACTGGCCGACTACCGTCGCCCGCAGCCGAACTGGGAAACCGTGATCGACCTCGACGAATTGGCCCGCGCCGAGCGCGAGAACTGGGTCTGGTCCGGCGCCACCTGCCTGGGCCCGGCCTACCGCCGCTGCCTGGTTCAGTTGTCGCGTGGCGGTGCCGATGCCACGGTCGTGCGCGAGTTCGACGCCGTCGACAAGCGTTTCGTGGCCGACGGCTTTCAACTGCCCGAGGCCAAGACCTCGATCGACTGGCTCGACACCGACACGGTGATCGTCGGGTCCGACTTCGGCCCCGGCTCGCTCACTGATTCGGGCTACCCGCGTGTGCTCAAGCACTGGAAGCGTGGCCAGCCGCTGGCTGTGGCACGCACGGTCTTCGAAGCTCAGGCGCGCGATGTCTCGGCCTTCGTCAGCATCGATCGCACCCCGGGGTGGGAACGCACGGTCTTCGGCCGTTCGACCGACTTCTACAACACCGAGCAACACCTGTGGATCGACGGCCGCCTGGTGGCGATCGATCGCCCCACCGACAGCGAAATCACGTTCTGGCGCGACACCCTGATGGTGAAGTTGCGCAGTGCCTGGACCATCGGCAACCACACCTGGCCTGCCGGCAGCCTGCTGGTCACCGATGCCCGTGCCTACCTGGCCGGGCAACGTCGGTTCGAAGCGCTGTTCACGCCCACTGCCACCCGCTCGCTGTCCGCCTACACGTTGACGCGCAACCACGTGCTGCTGGATGTGCTCGACAACGTGGCTGGACGGCTGGAGGAGTGGCAACGCGACGGCGAACGCTGGGCGCGGCGCGAGGTGCGCGCGCCCTATCCCGGCACCCTGGGCGTGGCTGCGCTGCACGATCCGCTGCTGGCCGACGATCCATTGGCCGAGCAGTACTTCATCACCTACACCGACTTCGTCACCCCGGACTCGCTGATGCTCGGGCGCACCGGCAGCGACGAACGCGAGCTGCTCAAGGCGCGGCCGGCCTTTTTCGATGCGCGCGGCATCCGCGTCGAGCAGCGCTTCGCAACCTCGAAAGACGGCACGCGTGTGCCCTACTTCATCGTCTGGCCAGCGCAGGCACGCGCCGATGGTCGCAACCCGACGTTGCTATACGGTTATGGCGGCTTCGAGGTGTCGCAGCAGCCCTGGTACTCCGCCGGTTTCGGCACGGCCTGGACCACGCAGGGCGGGGTGCTGGTCGTGGCCAACATCCGGGGCGGCGGCGAATTCGGGCCGGCCTGGCACCAGGCAGCGACACTGGGGCGCAAGCAGCGCAGCTACGACGACTTCGCGGCCGTGGCCGAAGACCTGATTCGCCACAACGTCACGCAGCCCCGGCACCTGGGCATCCAGGGCGGCAGCAACGGCGGTTTGCTGGTGGGCGCAGTCATGCTGCAGCGCCCCGAGTTGTTCCGCGCCGTGGTCTGCCAGGTGCCGCTGCTGGACATGCGGCGCTATCACAAGCTGCTGGCCGGAGCTTCCTGGATGGCCGAGTACGGCGATCCCGATCGCGCCGAGGACTGGGCCCACATCTCGCGCTACAGCCCTTATCAGAACGTGCGTCCGGACCAGAAGCTGCCGCGTGTGCTGTTCACCACCTCCACGCGCGACGACCGGGTGCACCCGGGTCATGCGCGCAAAATGGCCGCTCGCATGGTCGAGCAGGGCCACGATCCGCTGTACTACGAAAATATCGAGGGCGGGCATGCCGGCGCCGCCGACAACGCCCAGCGTGCCGACATGATGGCGCTGGAGTTTTCGTTTCTCTGGCAGCAGCTCGGCCACTGAACGCGCGACCGGGCCGCGCCGGCACCTCGCAAGAAGGCACCAGGCGGCCGACGTTCTCCTGGTGCGCTCGGGGGGCCTGACGTGACGCGGCAGACCCGGGGACATTCACAGCCCATGCGTGGCACCGCCGCGCGCGAGCAGGTGGTCGGACTTGCCCCCTGGACGCTGCGCTCAGTTCGACGCCGCGCCAGGCACACCGCTGCCGTGCGCACCCTTGCGACGCTCGGCGCGCATCGTCTTCAGGTCGCGCTTGCAATCGGTGGACAGCTCACTGCGCTTGTCGCGCATGCAGGCTGCCACGCGCCCGGCCCCGGGCTCCACGTTGGCGCACAGCCGCAGAGCATCGTCGCGACAGGCCGCCGACATGCGCGCTGCGGGTCGATCACCTCCGGCAGCCGACGCCGCCGACGCAGGTGCGGCTGCGCTACCAGCGCTGTGCGCCGCCAAAGCGAACAACGCAAGCAGCGCTGCGATCGATCCGCGCAAGTACCGCGCGGGTGTGAACGAACTGCACTTCGAGCAACTTTCCATGCGGCCTCCGGACTGGCGCGATTCGAATGGGGCCGCACTGTAGTGGATGGTCTTGGCCGGCGCCGTTCCCGAGTATGTCCGGCAGGTAAACCCGAAGCCCGTTTCAGCGACCACGTGCAGCCTCTTGCTCCTGAAGCAAGCGCCACATCACCTTGCCGGCACCCGACTTGGGCAGCGCGTCGACGAACTGCACGATGCGAGGCACCTTGTAGGCCGCCATGTGTTCGCGCGCCCAGTCGATGATGTGTTGTTCGCTCGCGTGCCCGCGCGCTTCGGCGCGCAGCACCACCACCGCCTTGACGGTCTCGCCGCGGTAGGCGTCGCGGCTGGCGATGACGCAGGCCTCCTGCACCGCCGGGCACTTGAACAGCAGCAGTTCAACCTCGCTGGGCCACACCTTGTATCCGCTGGCGTTGATCATGCGCTTGAGCCGATCGGTGATGAAGAAGTAGCCTTCGTCGTCCATGGTGCCGAGATCGCCCGTGCGGAAGAACGGCTTGCTGTCGATATCGATGAACGCCGCGCGGGTGGCCTCAGGGTGACCCCAGTAGCCCTTGAACACCATGGGGCCATGGGTGACGATCTCGCCCACCTGGCCCGGCGGCAACTCGGCCAGGGTCTCGGGGTCGACGATGCGTGAATCGGTGCCGAAGATCGGCATGCCCAGGCACTGCAGCTTGGCGCGCTCGGGTGGGTTGGCGTGCGTGGGCGCTGCGGTCTCGGTCAAGCCATAGCCCTCGGCGAAGGTCAGGCCGAAGTCGCGCTGCAGGCGCTCGGCCACGGCCTGCGGCATGGCGGCACCGCCGCCGGACAGGTAGCGCAGGCTGGACAGGTCGAACTGCGCCACCTCGGGGCTGCCCAGCATGTCGATGATCATCGTCGGGATGCAGGTCCAGTGCGAGACCCGATGGCGCGCGATCAGCCGCGCAGCCAGTTCGCGGTCCCAGCGGGGCAGGATCACCGTGGTGCCGCCGCTGGCCACCGAGCCCAGCACGCCGTAGACGAAGCCCGTGATGTGAAACATGGGCACCACGCCCAGGCTCACCGACTCCGGGCCTCCATACCCCCATTGCCCGCCGCCGACCACGTTGTGCATCAGCGTTCGATGGGTGTGCACGCAGCCCTTGGGCAGGCCGGTCGTGCCGGAGGTATAGGGCAGAAGTGCCATGTCGTCGGGTCCGCTGGCGTGCGGCGCCGGACGGTCGCCAGCCGCCACGACGTCGACCCAGCGATGAGCGCCCGTGGGCAGCGGCGGGTCGGCCTGCAACCACTGCAGCACCGCCGGCGCTGGGCGCTCCGCCGGATCGATGTCACCCGAGGGCAGCGCATCGGCATAGCGCGTGGCGACCAGATGGCGCAGACGCTGCCCCGCCGGCAACGCCGCATCGGCCCGGGCGACCGTATCGGCCAGGTCTGCGCTGACGATGGCCACCCGCGCCCCGGAGTCGGCGATGTAGTGGCCGAACTCGTCGGCCTTGTTCATCGGGTTGACGGGTACCACCACCGCATCGGCGCGCAGCACACCATGCACGGCCACCACGTACTGCGGGCAGTTCTGCATGAACACGATGACTCGGTCGCCCCGGGCCACGCCGTGCGCCTGCAACCACCCGGCCACAGCCTCGGCCTGGGTGCGCAGCTGCGCATAGTGCAGTGCCTGGCCCAGGAACAAGTAAGCCGCCCTGTCGGCATAGCGAGTGGCCGCCACCTCCAGGTTGAACCAGAGGCTGGTCTGCGGCAGCACCAGTTCACGTGGCAGACGCCGCGGCCAATGTGCGTGGTGAGGACGCGAAACGCTGTTGATCATCGACCGGCCCCTTGCGGCCCCGACTGCAGGTTCCCACCCTGTCGGGGTAGTGACAACGCAGCATCCACGGCGGACGCGATGGTCCGGCGGGCTGCGAGCCGATGGTGTCACCTCCGACCGCCGGCCTCCTGTCACACCGGCGACGCAGCCCGTTTCGGGTGCGCCTCACTGCGCGATTTCACGCTGCCGGGCACGCTCTTCGACGCTGCGCGTGCGCTGGCACTCGGGATGGTCGTAGTACTGTGGCTTGACGCATTGTCGAACGAGGCACATGTGCAGTGCGAGCAGCCTGCGGCTTCCGCATTGTTCAGTCGGGTCACGTGGGCCTGTCACGGCTGGAGCAGTTTCGGGCATGCGAACCGCAGTCGGCGACTCGGCCGGCAATGTGGCCGAAGCCCGAGCGTTCTCGGTCGCCGCCGCGGGCGCTCCCTCGGTCGTCGGCGTTTGCACCGCAGCGGGCGTCGCCCGGCGCTGCGGCACGGGTGCGAGTGCACCGCTGGGCGACGCAACATTGGCGACCGCGCCCGGGGGGGTGGGCGGCGATCGTCC
>JABWBN010000025.1 GCA_013360485.1 Burkholderiaceae bacterium
AGCAATGCAGCGATCAGCAGGCGTCCGATGCGACCATTGCCGTCGAGGAAGGGATGGATGGTTTCGAACTGGGCGTGCGCGAGCGCGATCCTGACCAGCGGCGGGAGCGCGTTGCGCTCGTCGTGAATGAATCGTTCCAGGTCGCCGAGCAAACCGGCCACGCGGTCCGCCGGCGGTGGCACGAATACCGCATTGCCCGGACGCGTCCCGCCCAGCCAGTTCTGCGAGCGCCGCAGTTCGCCCGGCTGCTTGCCGGCGCCACGTGCGCCATCGAGCAGCAGGCGGTGCGCGTCGCACAGCAACCGCACCGAGATCGGCAGGCCGGCCTCGCTGCGCAGGTTGTCGCGCACGAGCCGGAAGGCGCGCAGGTAGTTGGTGACCTCTTCGACATCGGCCGTGTTGACCAGCACCTGGCCGGCCTCGTCGTCAAACAGGTCGGTCAGCGTGGCCTGGGTGCCCTCGATCTGCGAGGTGAGCAGCGCCTCCTTGCGGATGGCGCTGTCGAGCAACCAGTCGACCGAAGGCACGAGGCCGGCCACGCCGGCCAGCCGGGCCAGGGCCATCTCGGCGCGGTGGTTGATGGCCGTGTAGCTCTCAGCCGCCAGCGGCGGGTCGGCCGGCGGCAGCGCGTGCGGCACGAACGCCTGCACCGCCTCGCCCAGCGTGGTGGTGGTGACGTAGGTGCCGGTGGTGCGCATCTTATGAAAGCCGGCTTGAGCAGCTGGCCTTCATAGTAAAGCGATCTTTAATTTCTGGGAAGCCCGCGAAAGCAGGCTTGGCCTCAGCCGCCGCCGGGCCGCCCCAAGGCGGCTGAGCGCCCCCTCGGGGGGCAGCGAACGCAGTGAGCTGGGGGGCTCATACGCCGTCTTCGCCCATGGTCAGTTGGCCTTGCGGGTCCACCGGCGGCCAGTTGCCATCGGCCGTGCGCTGCTCGAACCAGCGATGCATGGCCGCGTCGTCCACGGCGTACTCACCGCGGGCGGACTTCCAGACCAACGCAGGGTGGCGATTGCGCAGTGACTCCAGCGCGTTCTGCGCCTGTTGCACCGTCGCCTTGGCCTGCGCCTTCTCACGGTAGAAGCGCAGCGCCTCGGCGTCGTAGGGCCTGAAGCGCTGCCCCATCTCGAGCAGGCGCCACAACACGGCCTGCTCCAGGGGCTTGAGCGCAAGGTAATCCGATTCCATCTGCGCCTCGTCGTCCTGCTGCCGGGCCTGCGCGGCTTGTAGCATCGCCTGCTCGAAGCGCACGCCTTGCAGCCCCGACAGCGGGCTCAGCGCCTGGCCCAGCGCTTCCATGAAGAACTGCGGCCGGTGGCCGAAGCGCTCGAAGGCCTGCAGCAGCGCCGCGCCATCCACCGGCGCCAGTTCGGGCCGCTGCGCCGTGATCAGGCGCGACACATGGGCTATGAAGTCCTGCCCCAGCGGCGGCATGCGCGAGATCTGCGAGCCATAGAACGGCGCGCCGTTGGTGTTGACCAGGCGCAGCAGCTTGTCGCGATCGGAGCCCGACATCACCAGCATCAGGTTCACCGTGCCCGGACGGTTGAGCTGGTCGCGGGCGGACTTCAGCGCCGACATCGTGGCTTCGCCGGCCTCGCTGGTCAGCGCATGCTGGGCCTCGTCCACGATCAAGGCCACAGGCGCCTTGGCAGCTTCGTGCAGCGCACGCAGGGCGTCAGGGAGCGTCACGCCGTCGATCTTGCCGATCTTGCTGACGTCGATCTTCAGCGCCCCGGCGATGGTCACGCTGTCCAGCCCGGCCGCCTTGGCGGTGCGGGCCACGACCTCCAGGCGCGGTGCCAGCGCGCGGGCGATGGCATCGGCGATCAACAAGCCAGGGTCGCGCCGCGGATCCGCCCATAGATCCACATAAGTCACCACCGCGCCGGCCGCCTCCAGCGCGGGCTTCAGGTCGGCCTGGAGGAAGGTGGACTTGCCCGTGCGGCGCGGCGCGGCCAGGAACAGTCCGTTGTGCGCGTCGCCGAACACCGCCTGGCCCCGCAGCGCCGCCACCAGTTCCTGGGCCAGGGCCTCACGCGGGAAGTGGATCACTTTATCCCCAAGTATTGGAGAGACGATAGTTTATTGAAATAAGAATATAAGTCAATAACTGCGGGACGAGCAGCGAGTCACGCTGCCGCCTCGGCAACGGCTTCGGGCAGGCGGAGTTGGCCGGAGATCAGGCGTCGGCTAGCTTCTCGCAGGCTTCACAGCTGCGCCAACACCGCACGCAGGCACCCGAAGCTGGCTGAGTGATTGCGGGCCGGGTCCATCCTCGAAGCCACCTCGCGCGCGAGTTCCGACTTGCGCAGCCCCTGCTTGAAGTAACCCTTGCGCTGCAACTCGCGCTCCAGCGCTTCCCAGGTACCCCCGGCAATCGCATCGGGGTCCCGAAAGCCCGCGCGCCTGGGCAGCGTGTGCGGCATCTTCGGGTACGCCTCGCACACGGCAGGCCAATCGCCGAAGAACCAGGCCTCCAGCTCTTCGATCGCGATGCGGTTGATTACCTGGAAGCGGCCACCGGGTCCGACGTCGCTGCGCGGCACCAGCCCGGCCGCCCGGGCCATGGCATCGAGCTGGGCTTTCAACCCGATGCAGTCGTCATCGTCCCGATCGACCACCACCAGCACTGCCGCCGTGTCAGGCAGCCATTGCGCATAGCCGGCCAGGCGTTGCGGCAATTGCTTCAGCAGCTCGCTCTTGCACTGGAACTGGCGCAGCTCGACCTGGATGCCCTTGCGCAGAAGACGCGGCAGCAGGAACTGCAATGCCACCTCCATGGACGGCTCTTCCACCAGCACGTGCAGCACCTCAATGGCCACGCTGCGTCCCCTCGATCGTCCCCCGCGCCCCTTGGTTGCGCAACGGGTCGCTCATGCCGAACTGGCCTTCCATCCACAAGTGGCCGAGCGACGCGCCAGCGGCCACGAACTCGGGGATGCCCTCGATGTCGGCTGCCCTGCGCACCTGCGTGTGGCCCTGTTCGTCGCGGTACAGGATGCGCACCTCATCGGGCCTGCAGCTGTTCAGGAAGAACGGCGAATGGGTGGTCACCAGCAACTGGGTGCGTTCGGCCGCATGCCGGCATTCCTCACCCAGCTCGGGCAGCAACCGCGGGTGCAGAAAGTTCTCGGGCTCCTCGATGCCGATGAAGCGCGGCGGCTCGGGGTCGTACAGCACGGTCAGGTAGGCCAGCATCTTGAGCGTGCCGTCGGATGCGAACTTCGACAACACAGGCTTGTCGAACGGCGCGTCCTTCACCTCCAGCAGCAGGCGGCCGTCGGGCATGGGTGTCGCGTCAATACGCTCCAGCCGTGGAATCCGGCGCCGCAGCACCTCGGTGATGCGCTGCAACTGCTCTGGATGGCTCTCCTGCAGGTACTGGATGACGTTGGGCAGGTTGTCGCCGGTCTTCGACAACTGCTCCATCGGCCCGGCTTCGGGCTGGGAGCGCGTGTTGTCCACCGACAGGTAGGACACGTACCAGTCGGTGATGAAGTCGCGCAACGCCGCGACCCGCGGGTGCTGCGCGATCTGGCCCAGCGTGTTCACCGCCAGCAACTCGGCACTGCGCAGCGGCACGTCGAGCCGTTCATCCTTTTCGTCGGGCAGTTCCCCTCCGACCACCACGCCCTTGCCGAGCTTGTAGTCCAGAAAGCGCCAGGGCCGACCCTGGGTGCCGCGGGTCCAGGCCAGCCATTCCTCCGCCACCACCGGGCCTTTGGGCCCTTCGTCGATGGACAGGTGGTAGGTGATCAGGGGCGTTGATTTGCTCTCGCGGTACTTGATCTCGATGACCACGGGCCCGTCCGCGCCGCGAGTCTTCAGTTCCTTCGCCCGGCCACGCTTGTCCCAGGCCTGCCGCAAACCACCCTGGAAGCACTCGGACAGGAAGTTGAAGACGTCGAACAGTGTGGTCTTGCCGCTGCCATTGGGGCCCAGCAGCACGGTCAACGGCGTGATGTTCTTCAGCTCGATGTTCCGCAACGCGCGGAAGTTCTGCACCCGCAGGTAGTGGATGCGTGGAACGGTGGACAAGATGGCCATGATGGGAGCTGCTTTCTGGAGTGCCGGCAGTGTGCCCGATGGTGTTGCTCTGTCAGGTGGCCACGGCCGCGGCCTCGGGCAGGCGGAGTTGGCCGGAGATCAGGCGGGGCAGGAGCGTGTCGCGAACCTCGGCGAGGGTCTGCGCATGAAGTGCGTTCTGGGTGATCCGGTCGAGCAGGGGAGCGGCGGATGCCGACATGACATCGAGCAATTCCGGCGGAGGCACGAGCACCTTCGCCTCGGAGAGATGGCCCCGCTGAATGTGGCCCATCGTCGTCGCCTTGCTCGCGGCAATCTGGCGAAAGCGGTCCAAGTGGTGGCGGGTCCACCAGAAGTAGAACCACTTCGGAAAATGCTGCGAGGTCACTTTGAACAGGTGCTGGTTCAACGCGCCTTCGCCGCCGCACCAGACTTCGACCTCCAGGCTGCCGGACCACGAGAACAACACGTCGCCATTGCGAACGATGTATTCGGGCTTGATGTTCCGCCCCGCTCGATCAGCCCCGAGCGTGTCGCCCTTGCGTAGCTGTGCAATCTTGATGACGGGCAGCCAGGCGCCATCCGTCGGCGGGTACTTCTGCAACGCGAGGCCGTTCAGGTAGGACGCGATCTGGTCGAGCGATCGGATGTTCCAACCACGCGGAATGGGCCCCAGCGTTGACTCCTCGAAGCCATCCGGAAACAAGGCCGCCGTGGCTTCGTCCATGCCGGCTGGGGCGAGGCCTTGGCTCTTGGCGCGAACGGGATCGAAGTCGACGAACCACGACTTGAACAGCGCCTGCGCGATGGCTTCGAGGGTGGCGTTGGTTTCGCGCAGGAGGGCGATGCGGTCGTCGAGTGCGCCAACGAACTCCGAAATGAGCTGCTGAACCCTCAGCGGAGGAACCTCGACTTCCAGAAGACGCTGCGCCGTGATTGGAACTTGATTCCTTGTCGAAAGCCCCATCACGCCAGCTAACTGATTCTGGAAATCGCGACTCTCAAGGAAGCCCGCCAGATAGCGGGGAAGCAGTCGTGATGGGTCTAGCCTGAAATACGTCAGCGACGTACCAATCAGTGCTTGACCATTGAACTCAGGCACGACTGCAACTCTGCCAACAGTAGCGTTGTGAGAGAGCAAAACATCACCGGCTTGAATGAATCCGTAGGGCAAGCGAGCGGCCTTTTCCCTCTTAAGCTTTTGCGCCGCACCGAAGTCAATTCGGCCACCATTGACAACCTTTGCCGTCAGCAGGGGAAGACCTTCATCCGAAAAGTCTTCGACCCTTGGGTAGAGCGATCCAAAGTTGCCATCCTTGTGCGCCGAAATGACTCCTGCCTTAATCAAGTCGCCAATCGAAAACCGCCCGACAAGTTCATCAGAACTCATATCCCAGACCTCCGAGCTTCTGCCGGATTAGCTGATCAAGCTCCGCCCCCTTCGCCATCTGCTCGCCCAGCTTCTCGGTCAGCGCCTGCATCTTGGCCTCGAAGCCCTCGCCGTCGTCCTCCACCGCCTCAGCACCAACATACCGCCCCGGCGTCAGCACATGCCCGTGCTCGGCAATCTCGGCGAGCTTCACGCTGCGACAGTAACCCGGCACATCGGCGTACTCATTGGCACCAGACTCGCCACGCCAGGCGGCCACCGTACCAGCGATGCGATCGATCACCTCGTCCTTCAGCTCGCTCTGCACCCGGCTGATCATCGTGGCCAGCTTGCGCGCATCGATGAAGAGCACCTCGCCGCGGCGCTGCGGCTTGTCCTTCACCAGGAACCACAGGCAGGCCGGGATCTGCGTGTTGAAGAACAGCTGCCCCGGCAGCGCGATCATCACTTCCACCACGTCGGCCTCGACCATCGCCGCGCGGATCTGGCCTTCGTTGTTCTGGCTGCTGCTCATGCTGCCGTTGGCCAGCACGATGCCGGCGCGGCCACCGGGCTTCAGGTGCCACAGCATGTGCTGCAGCCAGGCGTAGTTGGCGTTGCCCTGCGGCGGATCACCGTATTCCCAGCGCGCATCGCCCGACAGGCTGGCGTGCCACCAGTCGCTGATGTTGAACGGCGGGTTGGCCAGGATGAAATCGGCGCGCAGGTCGGGGAACTGGTTCTTCGTGAAGGTGTCGGCCGGCTCGCGGCCGAGGTTGAAGTCGATGCCGCGGATGGCCAGGTTCATCGCAGCCAGCCGCCAGGTGGTGGGGTTGGCCTCCTGGCCGAATATGGCCACGTCGCCCAGCTTGCCGCCGTGGCTGAGGATGAACTCCTCGCTCTGCACGAACATGCCGCCGCTGCCGCAGCAGGGGTCATACACCTTGCCGTGGTGCGGCGCCAGCACGGCCACCAGCGTCTTGACGATGCTGCGCGGCGTGTAGAACTGGCCGCCCCGCTTGCCCTCGGCGCTGGCGAACATGCCGAGGAAGTATTCGTAGACCTGGCCCAGCACGTCGCGCGCTGTGGCAGCGCTTTCGCCGAAGCCGATGGTGGAGATCAGGTCCACCAGCTCGCCCAGCTTGCCGTCGGGCAATTGGTGCTGGGTTTGCGCGCGAGCGAATCGCTTGTCGAGGATGCCCTTGAGCTTGGGGTTCTCGGCCTCGATGAGGCCGAGTGCATCGTCGATGCGCTTGCCGATGTCGGGCTGCTTGGCCGCGGCGCGGATGGCCTCCCAGCGCGCCGCCTCGGGCACCCAGAAGACGTTGGCCTCGCGGTAGTAGTCGCGGTCTTCCAGTTCGGCGGCAATGTCGGCCGGCGTGGCGCTGTCGAGGTGGTATTCGTCGGCCGGGTCGGCGAAGCGCGCGGTCAGTTCGCTGCGGCGGGCCTGGAAGGTGTCGGAGATGTACTTCAGAAAGATCAGGCCCAGCACCAGGTGCTTGTACTCGGCCGCGTCCATGTTGGCGCGCAGCTTGTCGGCGGTGGCCCAGAGGGTCTTCTTGAGGTCGTCGATCATGGACTCGGAGTCGGCCTGCGTTATCGGTTCTTCGCTGTCATTCTCGCCGCTGCAAGGCAGGACGACGGCCTCATGTTCGGGCCACCGCGCCACCCAGGCGACCCCGGGTCGAGAGAGCGGCCGGCAGGAAATGTATCGACGCAATGTCCACCGAAACATTCCCTGAGCCGCGCCTACTTCACCCGCCGCAGCCCTGTGCGCGGCTGAGCGGCCCGGGCTGCCACGGCCACCGTCCCATGGGATGACGGCAGGCAACCCCGAGTACGTCGCAGCGACGCGCTTCGATGCCCGGATGTCACCGCAGTGGCAGTCGAGTGGCACCGCAGTGACACCACGTGTAAGTCCGTTGCTGCTGGTGTCAACCCCGTAGCACTCGGGTCACACCGCGATGCTGCCGCAGCGCTTGAGGGCGAGGCCCAAGACCCGCGCATCGAACACCCGGTTCACCACCAGAGGCCAATCGCACAGTCGTCAACCTCAGGGGCGGCGCACGGCATGCGGCACGAGGCGCTGATCGGCGAGTAGGTGGTGCGCACCGGGCAACAGCCGCCGGTGCGAGGTGGCGCCAGCGACGCGTCGAGCGAGGTGAAGGCCGCGTGCCTGCCCAACGCCAGGGCATCGGCCTTCTGCCTCCTGCTGCTCCGGCGAGCCCGGCAGGGTGTGCTGGTCAGGGACTTCGGGTCGGAGCCGCGCTTGCGGTTGCCCGGGGCTGGGTCCAGGTCGGGCCGATGGCTTCAGCCCGGGTCGCGCAGCAGCTCGATCAACTCGCTCGCGGCCAGCGGCACCGTGCTGTCCTGGTCGGCCAGCAGGCCATCGGCGATCTCGCGTTTGTCCTGGTGCAGCGCGACGATGCGATCCTCGATCGAGCCGGCGGTGACGAGGCGGTAGACCGTGACGGGACGCTGCTGGCCGATGCGATGGGCGCGACCCATGGCCTGGTCCTCCGCGGCCGGGTTCCACCATGGGTCGGCGATGACGACGTAGTCGGCCGCGGTGAGGTTCAGCCCGAAACCGCCAGCCTTCAGACTGATGAGGAACAGGTCGGCCTCGCCGCGCTGGAACGCGGCCACTCGCTCGGCGCGCGCCGCCGCCGGTGTGCTGCCGTCCAGGTACTGGTAGCGCAGGCCGCAGGCGTCGAGCCGCTCGGCCAGCAGCTTCAGGAAGTCAGTGAACTGGCTGAACACCAGCGCCTGGTGGCGCGACTCGACCAGCTCGTTGGCCAGGCGCTCGAAGGCCTGCACCTTGGCGCCGATGCGGCCCAGCTCTGGCGCTGCCAGTCGCGGGTCGCAAGCCGCGCGGCGCAGCCGGGTAAGCTCGGCCAGCACGTTGAAGCGGGCCTTGTTGGAGTCTGCGGCGTCGAGCTGGGCAATGCGCGCCAGGGATTCGCGGCGCATGGCTTCCAGGAAGGCGCGCTCGTCCGCGTCGGGCTCGACGTGCTGCACGATCTCGGTGCGCGGCGGCAGGTCGGTGAGCACCTGGGCCTTGGTACGGCGCAGGAGGAAGGGCGACACCAGTCGTCTCAGCCGCGCACGCGCCGCCTCGTTGCGCTGGCGCTCGATGGGCTGCCCGAAGCGCTCGGCGAAGCGGCTGGCGCTGCCCAGCAACCCCGGGTTGAGCAGATTCATGATCGACCACAGGTCAGCCAGCCGGTTCTCCACCGGCGTGCCCGACAGCGCGAGCCGGAAACCAGCCTGCAGCGCGGCCACCGCTTGCACACGCTGCGTGGCCGCGTTCTTCAACGCCTGGGCCTCGTCGAGCACCAGCGTGGCCCACTCGCGTGCGGCGAACGCCTCGGCGTCGCGCAACAGCAGGGCGTAGGACACGATCACCAGGTCACCGGCGCCGGCGGCCTCGACTTGCGCCGCACGCTCGCCCTCGCCGCGCCCATAGACGCCTGGACGCAACCCCGGCGCGAAGCGTGCGCACTCCTGGGCCCAGTTGTCGCACACGCTGGTGGGGGCCACGACCAGTGCCGGCCCTTGCTGTGCGCGCGCCAGCAGCAGCGCCAGCGTCTGCACTGTCTTGCCCAGGCCCATGTCGTCGGCCAGGATGGCGCCGAACCCGGCTTCGGCCAGACGCCGCAACCAGACATAACCTTCCAATTGATAGGGTCGCAGCGTGGCCTGCAGTCCCGCCGGCACTGCCGGCTCGAGGGCAGCAGCGCGCTCCAGATCAGCCGCGCGGCGACGCCAGGCGGCGTCGCCTTTCAGGCCGAGCTCGGACGCAGCATCGGCCAGCCAGGCCCCGGCGGTGGATCCGAGCTTGACGCCTGCTTCTGCGGCTTCACCCAGCGCATCCAGCTCGGCAAGGCGCTGGCGCAGTTGGTCGGCCAAGCGCAGATACTGGCCCTCACCCAGGGCGACGTAGCGGCTTCCCTGGGCATCGCGCAGCAGCGTGAGCAGTTGCTGCAGCGACAGCACCCGCCCCTCGTCCAGCCGCAACTCGCCCTGAAGCTCCAGCCAGCCACGGCGGCTGGCCAGCGTGGTGGCGAAAGCCTTGCCTTGCGGCGCGTGCACCCTCACCGGCTGGCCCTTGGGCCACTCGACGGCGCGCACAGCCTCGTCCTCGCCGGCCATCCGACCGAGTTCATGCACCGCCGCCAGGGCCTGCTCGGGATCGTCCAGCAGCCACGCGCCATCGGTCGGCGCGTCGTCGACGCCCATGCCGAGAAAGGGCAGTCGCCCGAGCACGGCCGCGAGGTGGTTGCGCTCGAGATCCAGATCGCGCTCCGTGGCCAGGCTCACTCCACGGTGCAGCGTCATCAGGCGCGCGCGGCCGTGACCTGGCGCGAGTACGGGCCCGAAATCGCCGAAAGGCCGCACCACCAGTGTCAGCATCAGCGCATCTGCACGCGGCTGCAGTTGCGCGAGCAGTTGCGCATGGCTGGGCACCGCCTCCCCGGCGGCGGCATCGCTGTGCAGCACGAAATGCCCCGACAGCACGCGCAGCGCGGCGTCGAGCTCGGCAACAGCGTCCACCGGCACCGTCCAGCGTTGCGACACCAGCTCGGCCACGCGACGCTGCGCGGGCGTGATGCGGATGAGGCGCGCGCGCTCGGGGCTGTCGCGCACGACGCGCAGGCTGTTGCGGCGCTCGATCTCGGCTTCGCGCTGATCGTAGTCGACGGCGTGATCGTTCATATCCGGTTCATCGTCGACGACGATCTCATCGTGCAGCCGGAAGACGTAGTGCTCGCCGCTGCCCTCGGTCTGCGTCGTTGCTGGACGACGCTCGCGTCTCACTTCCAGAATCGGCAGGCTCTCGGCCAACTCCACCGGTGTGGTCGGTGCGTCGGCGAGGGTCAGGCCCGGATGCCCCACCAGCGCCTGCGCGGCCCCGACCAGATCGAATGCCATGTCATTGGCGCGATAGCGGCTCTGGCGCAGACAGCGCGCCACGGCTGCATCGCGCGGATCGAGACGGGTGCGCTTCTTCAGCTGCAGCAGGCTCAATTGCTTGAGCCTGCCACGCGCGCTGGCCGGCGGTTCGAACGCCTGCAGATCCTGCACGCGACCGAAGCGGTCCAGCTTCAGCAGCCACTGCAGCGTGACCAGCGGCCTGTCGGCGCTGGCGTTGCGGCCGTCGCCCAGCGCGGCGATGGCCGACAGCGCTTCGCGCCAGGCGTCCTGGCGCCGGCCGAAGTACGTGACGGGCCAAGGTGGCGGCACGTCGCTCGGGCGCTGAGGCGCGGGCCAACCCAGCTGCACGGCCGCCTGCAGCACCAGGTCGGCCTTCCAGTGCAGCCCGGCTGCGTGCAGGCGGTCGCTCACGAGCTGCACCAGGGCACTGGGCCAGACCGACTGCGTCTGTCCGATCCAGGCGGCCAGCACCACGCGGTCGGCGGCGCGATCCAGATCGTCCGGTACGCCGTGGCGCCAGGCGGGGTCGGGCTGCACCGTGCGTGGCTCCAGGCGCTCGTCGCCCAGGCGCACGGCCAGCGCATGCGCCCAGCGGCCCCAGTCGTCGTGCGGCGACGGCGTGCGGCTGCCCGACATCGCGACGCAGAACTTGCGAGCCGTGGCCCATGCGGCCACGTCCGATTGCGCCATCAACGCCAGCGGATACCACTGCAGCAGGCCCTGCGGTGCGAAGCCACGCCGTTTGCCCAGGTGGCTCGTCAGCGCTTTCCAGGCTGGCGGGAATGCCGCGGCAGTCTCCGCCAGACGCCCCTGCACCGCCGGCCACACCGACTGCATCAAGGGCAGGAACGGCAAGGCCGCAGCGTCACCGGCCAGTGCCTGGCGCACACCGGCATCGTCGCCGCGCTGCAAGCGATGCTCGGCCACACGCAGCCGCAAACCCGACACACCCTCGGCGGGGGCAAGGGCGATGTGATCTTCCACCCAACGCAGCAGCGCCGGCTCGCGCCTGAGCTGGTCGTGCAGATCCAACGCCGCCAGCAGTTGCCACCGCAGCGCCACATCCACTCGCTCGAGCAGCTGCAGGCGCTGCAGTTGCGCAAGCACCTCCAGCACCACGACGACAAGGTTGACGCGCTCGAGCGCCCGCCGGCTCAGCGTGTTGTACGCAGCGCAGTCGATGCCACTGACCAACACCAGCCGCAACAAGGTCACCGACTCTTCGTGGGTGCGCGGTGTGAAGTACATCGGCACCTGTTCCGGCACACCGACGGCTCCGGCGGCCACCCAGAGCCAGGCGCGCCACCAGTCAGCGGCTTGCGGCTGCACGAGCAGTTGCGCCAGACGCGGTTCGGCCAGATGCCCCGGGACGCTCCAGCCCTCGCCCTCGACGGACTGGACCCGGCCCTCGGTCGCCAGTCGACGCAGCGCCGCGCCCACCTCGGGCGAACCGAACATGCCGCCGCCTTCGCGTCGCCAGTCCAGCGTGCGCAGCAGCGTGGTCAATGCGGTCTTGCCGCGCCGCCAGCCGGCCAGAGCCAGGGCGTCGAAGACGCGATCCAGATCGGCTGGCGCGAGCTTGTCGATGAGTTCTTGCTCGCGCCTTTCGTCGGCCGACTGCTTGGCGGTCTTGCTGATCTGGCCCGACGTGCCCAGCGGCTGGCCGTGCAGATTGACGTAGGTGAAGGGTGTGCGACGGCTGGTCATCGGGACATTGTGCCCAGGCCCTGGCCGCGGTCAGAACCCCTCCTCCACCAGCTCGGCCGCGCGGATGAGCGCGCGAGCCTTGTGCTCGGTTTCGGCCCATTCGAGTTCGGGCACCGAGTCGGCCACCACGCCGGCGGCGGCCTGCACATAGAGGGTCTGGTTCTGCACGATGCCGGTGCGGATGGCGATGGCCAGGTCCATGTCGCCGGCGTAGCTGAGATAGCCGCAGGCGCCGCCGTAGATGCCGCGCTGAACGGGCTCGAGCTCGTCGATGATCTCCATCGCGCGGATCTTGGGCGCACCGGTCAGGGTACCGGCCGGGAAAGTGGCGCGCAGCACGTCCATGTTGCTCATGCCATCCTCGAGCAGGCCCTCGACGTTGCTGACGATGTGCATGACGTGCGAATAGCGCTCGACGACGAAGGCCTCGCTGACCTTCACACTGCCGGTCTTGGCGATGCGCCCGATGTCGTTGCGCGCCAGGTCGATCAGCATCAGGTGCTCGGCACGCTCCTTCGGGTCGGCGAGGAGCTCGGCCTCGGTGGCCTTGTCGCGCTCGGGCGTGGCGCCACGCGGGCGGGTGCCGGCCAGCGGCCGGATGGTGACCTTGTCGCCCTCGGGGGTGTGCTCGTGACGCACCAGAATCTCCGGGCTGGCCCCGACGATCTGGAACCCGCCCATGTCGTAGAAGTACATGTAGGGGCTGGGGTTGAGCGAGCGCAGCGCGCGGTACAGGCTCAGCGGGCTTTCGGTGTAGCGCTTCTTCAGTCGCTGGCCGATCTGAACCTGCATCATGTCGCCCGCGGCGATGTAGTCCTTGGCCCGCTGCACGGCGGCCAGGTAGTCCGCCTTCGCGAACTCGCGCTCCACCGAGTGGCTGGGGCCGCGGCGCACCGCCGGGGCGGTGACCGAATAGCGCAGCTTGTCGGCCAGCTCCGCCAGGCGCCGCTTGGCGCGAAAGTAGGCCTCGGGCTGTGCCGGGTCGGCATAGACGATGAGGTACAGCCGGCCCGACAGGTTGTCGATGACAGCCAGTTCCTCGCAGTGCAGCAGCAGGATGTCGGGCGTGTCGAGGCCACCCTGCGGCGCGCCGCCGGCCAGGCGCGGCTCCATGTATCGCACGGCGTCGTATCCGAAATAGCCGGCCAGCCCCCCGCAGAAGCGCGGCAGACCGGGCCTCAATGCCACCTGGAAACGCTGCCGGTAGGCATCGATGAAGTCCAGCGGATTGCCTGTATGCGCTTCGACCACCTGATCGTCGGTGACGACTTCGGTGCGCCCCGCGGTTGCACGCACCAGCGTGCGCGCGGGCAGGCCGATGAACGAGTAGCGACCGAAGCGCTCGCCCCCCACCACGGACTCGAGCAGGAAGCTGTACCGTGCCCCGCCGGCAAGCTTGAGATAGAGCGACAGCGGCGTTTCAAGGTCGGCGAACGCCTCGCTGAGCAGGGGGATGCGGTTGTAACCCTGCGCGGCCAGGCTCTTGAATTCGAGTTCGGTGATCACGACGACATGCACTCCAGGTGGCGCGGCTGGCACAACCGGCGAACACAGGTGCCGAGATGCGTGCCGCTGCGCGGCGGTATACGGAAACGGAAAGGCCGGTCGGCACATTCCGGGCAAGCCGCTCGGGAGCAGTCAGGGGTTGCGCTCAAACGGTGCTGGCAGCAGCTACCGACGGGCGCGGCCCCCGGACCGAGGGCGGCTCAGACACGGACGGTGCAGCGTCGCCAGGGCCAAGCTCCCCGGTCGGCGGACCTGTCCGTCCGGAAGACGGTCTGAAGTCTGGAGATCAACATCGCGTCTGAAGTGTAGCAGCGGCCCTGCGCACCCTTGCGCGAGCCACCGCGCAAGCGTCCCGAAGTGGCTCCAGGCCTCGGGCTGGGCCGCGCGGAAGCGCGAGCCGTGACTTCGTTGATGGCGCCAACATGAAACCAGTTGCATACTGCGACCCTTGTGGTTGCGGGGTGGCCCGCACAAGTTGTAAGGAAATGTTCGTCATGCGACGCCACATCCTCCACGCGGCCTTGGCTGGCGCGCTGTCCGTATTTGTCGCATCGCCTTTGCCGGCGGCGGCGCAGACCTTCGAAACCGCCGGGGTGAAGTACGAGCCCAGCGTCCAGGTGGGCGGCCGTTCGCTGCAGCTCAACGGCGCCGGTATCCGCTACAAGGCGATCTTCAAGGTCTACACGGCAGGCTTGTACCTGCCGGCCAAGGCCGCCACCACCGAAGCGGTGCTCGCCATGCAGGGACCGAAGAAGCTGCATATCGTGATGCTGCGCGAGATCGACGGCAACGAGCTGGGCAAGCTGTTCACGCGCGGCATGCAGGACAACGCGCCGCGCGAGGAGTTCGCCAAGTCCATACCCGGCACCATCCGCATGGGCGAGATCTTCGCGGCCAAGAAGAAGCTCGTCGCCGGCGAGAACTTCGGCGTCGAGTGGGTGCCGGGCGTGGGTGCCCAGGTGCTGGTCAATGGCAAGCCGATGTCCGATCCGATCAAGGAGCCGGAGTTCTTCAACGGCTTGCTGCGCATCTGGCTAGGCAAGTCGCCCGCGGATTCCGCTCTCAAGGAGTCACTGCTGGGTCGGCCGCCACAGCAGCGCTCGTTCTCCAGCGAGAACTGATCGTTCGGCGCCCCCCACGCGTTGCGGTCAGGGCGTGCGGCGCGCTCCTCGCCAGCGAACTGCGAGGGCATCGAGGTCCAGGTGATCCAGGCGGGGCAGCAGCGCGTCGGCTCCGAGCGACTCCACGGGCAGCCCGTGGTTGTACCCGTAGTCGACGAGCACGACGGCGCAGCCCGCGGCGCGTGCGGCGCGGGCGTCGTTGATGGAGTCGCCCACGACCAGCGTGCGGCCGGGCTCGACGGCCAGTTCGGCGCACGTGCGCAGCACCGGTAGCGGATCGGGCTTCTTGCGCTCGAACGTGTCGCCGCCATGCACGCGTTCGAAGAACACCTCGAGCCCCTTGGCCTGCAGCAGCGCTTGTGCGAACGCGGTGGGCTTGTTGGTCAGGCAGGCCATGTGCAGACCGCGCGCGCGCAGGCGCTGCAGTCCCTCGGCCGCACCGGGATAGACGCTCGAGTGGTGTCCGTTGACCCGCCGGTAGTGGCGCTGGTAGGCCTGCCAGGCACGATCGTGCAAATCCTCGTCGACAGCCGCACCGGCCACCTGCGCCAAGGTGCTGCGGATCAGGTGCTCCGAGCCCTGGCCCACGGTACGGGCGATGAATTCGCGCGTCACGCCGGGCAGGCCCAGCTCGGCGAGCATGGCGCCCAGCGCCGCATCGAAGTCGCCCAGCGTGTCGACCAGCGTGCCGTCGAGATCGATGATGGCGGCCTGCCAGCGGCCGGGCGTGGCGGTGCGCGTCATGCCGCGGCCAGCCGGGCGCGCATGGCGTCGATCACGGCGCGGTAGTCGGACTGACCGAAGATCGCGCTGCCGGCCACGAAGGTGTCGGCGCCGGCATCGGCCACACGCCGTATGTTGTCGACCTTGATGCCGCCGTCGACTTCCAGGCGGATGTCGCGTCCGCTGGCGTCGATCGTGCCGCGCAGCCGCTCGATCTTGCGCAAAGCACTGTCGATGAAGCTCTGGCCACCGAAGCCGGGGTTCACACTCATCACTAGCACCAGGTCGACCTTGTCGATCACCCATTCCAGCATCTCGATGGAGCTGGCCGGGTTGAACACCAGCCCGGCCTGGCAGCCGCTGGCGCGGATGAGCTGCAACGTGCGATCGACATGCGCGCTGGCCTCGGGGTGAAAGCTGATGAGATCGGCCCCGGCCTGGGCGAACGCCTGCGCCAGGGCATCGACCGGCTGCACCATCAGGTGCACATCGATCGGCACGCGCCGGCCGTCGGCGGTGACAGCGTGCTTGCGCAAGGCCTCGCAGACCATCGGGCCGAAGGTGAGGTTGGGTACGTAATGGTTGTCCATCACGTCGAAGTGGATCCAGTCGGCACCCGCGTCGATCACCCGCCGCACCTCGGCGCCAAGGGCTGCGAAGTCGGCCGACAGGATGCTGGGAGCGATGCGAAACGTGCGTGACATGGCGGCCAACCTGAACGAGGGAGCGCGATTTTCGCAGCCTTCCTAGAATGCGCCGCATGGCCCGACCCGAATTCACCTGCACGGTCAGCGTGCGCCCGCTGCCGGAGCAGTCTGACCCTGAGCAGCAAGTTCACGCCTACGCGTACACGATCACGATCCGCAACAGCGGCGACGTGGCGGCGCAACTCATCGCCCGGCAGTGGCAGATCACTGACCACCGAGGCCATGTGGAGCAGGTGCGCGGGCTCGGTGTCGTGGGCCACCAGCCGCTGCTGCAGCCTGGCGAGGCCTTCGAGTACACGAGCTGGGCGCAGATCGCAACGCCGCAGGGTTCGATGCAAGGCTGCTACTACTGCATCACCGAGGACGCGCACTGGTTCGAGGTGCCGGTACCCGAGTTCGCGCTGGCCGACAGCGCCGCGCTGCACTGATGTCGGCCGCCAGTTGGGACCTGACGGCGCTGATCAACGCCGCCGACCCGAAAGCACCGCGCCCCGCACGGCACACCTGGCTCGTGCGGCTGCTGGAGTGGCTGCGCCACGGTGAGCCAGGCAACCCGGGCGAGACGCCCAGGGCCGTGCTGCGGCTGCGCCATCTGCTCAACGTGCTCGAACGGCATCCCGAGCCGCGTCAGCGCATCGTCGCGTTGCTCGCGCGGTTCTGGCATGAGACCGACCTGACCACGCTGTTTGCCGACTTCGGGTTCACCGCCAGGCGCGACCTGTGGGGTGAGTTGGGCGAGAGGCTGCGGCTGCGGCTGTTGCCGGCCAGCCCGGACACCGACGACCTGTCCGCGCTGTTCGAGTTGATGTTCACCCACGACGACGACGCGCAGTGGCTGCGCGCCATCGACGACGAGACGCTCGCCCGGCTGGCGGCCTTGCTGTCGCAGGCACGCGATGCAACACCGGCGGGCTCCGGTTCGTGGCGCGCACCATTGCTGCAGGCCATGACCTGGTTGGTCAGCGCCGTGCGCGCATCGGCCTTCGCCGCGCCCCTGCGGCAGCGCATGAGCCCGGAGCTGTTGGCCGACCGGCCTTTCGAGCAACTGGTGCGCGTCGGCGAGGACCTGGCCGCGGCCATCGCTGAGTCCGAAGAGCCGGCCGGGCCGGCGGGGGCCGCGGTCGCCCAGTGGCCGGTTGCGACGCTGCAGCAGGCGTCCTACCTGCGCGCGTTGCTGGACCGGTGCCGGTCAGCGGCGGCCAGCGTCACGTCGCACCTGGAGGAATTCGGGGTTTCGGTGCACATCGTGTTCGAGCTCGAGCAGTTACAGGCGCGGATCCGGCGCGCCGAAGCACTGCTCGATGTCATGCTCGCACCGGCGCCCCAGCGGGTGCTGCTGAATCTGGTGTGCGACCTGGTGGCGCTGTCCCGCCGGCGTCGCAGCGTGCGGGCATTGCTGGCGCGCCAGTACTCGTTGCTGGCGCGCAAGGTGGCCGAGCGCCATGCCGAAAGCGGCGAACACTACATCACCCGCACCCGCGAAGAGTACCGCGCCATGCTGCGCGCGGCTGCTGGCGGCGGCGCCGTGATCGCGTTCACCACGTTCGCCAAGTTCTTCATCGTCGGGCTCGGATTGGCGCCGTTCTGGGCCGGCTTCGGCGCAGGCATGAACTACGCGCTGAGCTTCCTGCTGATCCATCTGCTGCACTGGACGGTGGCCACCAAGCAGCCAGCCGTCACGGCGCCGGCCATGGCCGACAAGCTCGCCGACCTGGGCGACGACGCCTCGGTACAGGCGTTCGTCGACGAAGTGGCAAACCTGGTGCGCTCTCAGATCGCCGGCATCGTAGGCAACCTGGCCGTGGTCGCACCTGCGGTGCTGGCCATCCAGTTGCTGGCATGGTGGAGCACGGGCGCGCCTCTGGTGTCGGAAGAGGAAGCCCGCTACGTGTTGCATTCGATCACGCTGCTGGGGCCCACTGCACTGTTTGCAGCATTCACCGGCGTGCTGCTCTTCTCGAGCAGCTTCGTGGCCGGATGGGTCGAGAACTGGTTCGTCTACCACCGGCTCGACAGCGCGATCGCCCATCACCCCCGAATCGTGGCGCGTCTGGGTGCGTCGCGCGCGGCTTACTGGGCGCGGTGGTGGCGTCAGAACATCAGCGGCGTCGCAGCCAACGTCAGCCTGGGAATGCTGCTCGGCCTGGTCCCGGCCGTACTGGCGTTCGTGGGGCTGCCGCTCGAGGTTCGCCACGTGACCCTGTCGACCGGGCAGCTTGCCGCAGCGGCCGGTGCGCTCGGCCCGGCGGTACTGACGCAATCGGCTTTCTGGTGGTGCGTCGTCGCCCTGCTGGTGACCGGCGCCCTCAATCTGGGCGTGAGCTTCTGGATGGCTCTGCGCGTGGCGCTGCGCTCGCGGGGTATCACCGTCGCTGACCGCGCCCGCCTTCACGGTGCCATCCGCCAACGGTTGTGGCAGCGGCCACTGAGCTTTTTCCTGCCCAGCTGATTCCGCCGCCAGCCGGCGTCACGGCGGCGGATCGGTCGGCGGCCCGGCGTCGCGTTCACCGCCCCGGCGGCCATCGAACATGGTCCACCAGACGATGAAGACGAGCAGGACCCCGGCTGCCAGGGCTTCGATCAAGACCAGCCACATGAGCGCCAATGATGCCCGCGTGGCGCGCACCGTGCTGCGCCGGGGCTACACGGGGTGGTGCGACGGGCGTTTGTCGGCCGCCGGCGTGGCCGCCCTGGCGGCGGTGCTCGTCTTCGGCAAGCGCAAGGGTTACGGCACGACGCCGATGGAGCCGCACGACGTGACGATGGTGGTGCTGGGGGCGGCGCTGCTCTGGTTCGGGTGGTTCGGCTTTAACGCGGGGAGCGCGGGAGGGGCCACGGGCCAGGCGGTGAGCGCGCTGGTGAACACGAACTCGGCGGCGGCCATGGCGGCTCTCACCTGGACGCTGCTGAGCTGGTGGGCCGGCGGCAAGCCGAGTGTGGTGGGCGCGGCCGCAGGCGCGGTGGCGGGCCTTGTGGCGGTCACTCCCGCCTCGGGGTACGTGCAGCCCATGGAGTCCCTCGCGATCGGGTTCGGTGCCGGGGCGCTCTGCTACTTCGCCGTGCGGCTGCGCGCGCGCATCAAGCTCGATGATTCGCTCGACGTGGTGGGGGTCCACGGCGTGGGCGGCATCTGGGGCGCGCTGGCGACGGGGCTGTTCGCGGCCGCATCGGTGAGCGGGCTCTCCTACGCGGACGGGCTGTTCAACGGCCACGCCCAGCAGGTATGGGACCAGTCGGTGGGGGTCGTGGCGGTGGGCGCCTACTCGTTCATCGTCACGTTCGTGATACTCAAGGTGCTCGACCTCACGGTGGGGATCCGGGTATCCGAAGACGAAGAGGAGCTGGGCCTGGATGTCACCCAGCACGGCGAGCGGGCGTACACGCTGGACGAAGGCGGGGTGCCGCTTTCGCCGGGGCCGGTGTTGCCGGCGCCCCCGATGGCGTACACAGCCGGCACGGCGGCACCAACCGCGGGCCAGGCAGGATAGGAGCAGGCAAAGGTGAAGAAGATTGAAGCCATAATCCGCCCGGAGAAGCTGAACGACGTCAAGCAGGCGCTCGACGACCTGGGCTTCCATGGCATGAACTTCATCCAGGTTACCGGGCGAGGGGCCCAGCGCGGGATCGTCCACCAGGGCCGCGGGGGCGAAACGGTGACCGTGGACATGCTGCCGAAGGTGAAGGTGGAGGTGGTTGTGCCCGACATGGCCGTGGAGCGGGTGATCGAAGCGATCATCCGTGAAGCGCGCACCGGCAACATCGGCGATGGGAAGATCTTCATCATCCCGGTGGAAGAGGCCGTGCGAGTGCGGACGGGCGAACGCGGGGAGGTGGCCGTGTAAAGGGCGCGGCGGGAACAACTGGCGCCCGGCGCCGGCATTCCGGACCGGGCGCGCAGCCTGTCGCCGCGCCGGGGCAGATTCCCGGGTGGCGTAACAAGAACTTCACGGCTGCGGGCCCCGGGAGGGGTGGTTACCAGCGTGAAAAACGTCACAATAGCGTAAAGCCGCATCACGCCAAGGAGAGAACCGAGTGACCCCTGAGGAAATCAAGGCTTACTGCCAGGCGAACAGCGTCCGCTTTGTGGACGTGAAGTTCGTGGACCTGTTCGGGCTGTGGCAGCACTTCACGCGCCCCATCCACGAGCTGAACGACTGGACCGACTACGAGCGATCGGCGTGGCGGCAGGGGTGGGGCTTCGACGGGTCGAGCATCCGCGGTTTCCAGAAGATCGAAGAGTCGGACATGCTGCTAGTGCCCGACCCGGAGACGGCGCTGATGGACCCTGCCATCCAGATGCCGACGCTTTCGGTGATCTGCAATGTCGAGGACCCGCTCACGCGGCAGCCTTACAGCCGCGACCCGCGGCACATTGCGCAGAAGGCCGAGCGGTATCTGAAGGAGACGGGCATCGGCGATACGGTCTACGTGGGGCCGGAGCTCGAGTTCTTCATCTTCGACGACGTGCGCTTCAACAACGACCAGCACTCGGCCTTCTACTCGGTGGATTCGAACGAGGGTATCTGGAACAGCGGGCGCGACCAGGGCGGCATGAACCTGGGGTACCGCCCGCGCTACAAGGAGGGCTACTTCCCTGTAAGCCCCCACGACAGCCAGACCGACATCCGCAACGAGATGGTGGACGTGATGGAGCGGTGCGGCATCCAGGTGGAGCTGCACCACCACGAGGTGGCCACCGCCGGGCAGGGCGAGATCGACATGCGTTTCGACACCCTGACGCGCATGGCCGACAAGTCGATGCTCTACAAGTACATTGTGAAGAACGTGGCGAAGAAGCACGGCAAGGTGGCCACGTTCATGCCGAAGCCTCTCTTCCAGGACAACGGCTCGGGGATGCACTGCCACCTGAGCATCTGGAAGAACGGCACGAACCTCTTCTTTGACGAAAGCGGCTACGCCATGACGAGCGCGATGTGCCGCTCGTACATCGCCGGCCTCATCAGGCACGGCAAGGCGCTGATGGCCATCTGCGCACCGACGACGAACAGCTACAAGCGGCTGGTGCCGGGCTACGAGGCGCCCGTGAATCTTGTCTACAGCGCCCGGAACCGGTCGGCTGCCTGCCGCATTCCGGTGGTGAGCCCGGACCCGCGCCAGAAGCGCGTGGAGTTCCGCCCGCCCGATCCTTCGGCCAACCCGTACCTGGCGTTTGCGGCTATCCTCATGGCCGGGCTCGATGGCATCAGGAACGGCTGGGACCCGGGACCCGCGCTGGACAAGACGAACCTCTTCGACCTCTCGCCCGAGGACCTGGCGAACATCCCCACGGTGGCGCAGTCTCTCGATGGCTCGCTGCGGGCGATGGAAGAGGACCACGACTTCCTGCTGCAGGGCGGCGTGTTCACGCCCGACTTCGTGGAGACGTGGCTGGCATACAAGTACGAGAACGAGGTCGACCCTGTTCGCATGCGTCCTCACCCGTACGAGTTCCACCTTTACTTCGACGCCTGACCTTCCGGGGGGAAGGAGAGGAAGAGGGGGACGGCCGCGTGGCAGTCCCCCTCTTCGTTTGTTTGGGCAGGGCTGCAAGGCGCCCGCTCGTGCCTGCCCGGGCGAGCGGCGATGATACCTTCGAACCCGCGAAGGTGAGGAACGCTGCCATGGACACCAAGGAATTCCGCCGGCATGCCCACGCCGTGGCCGACTGGATCGCCGACTACATGGAAGGGGTTGAGCGCTTTCCCGTGCGAGCGCAGGTCAGGCCCGGTGAGATTGCCTCGCAGCTGGCCGTGGCTCCGCCGGCTCAGGGCGAGCCGATGGAGACTATCCTCGCGGACTTCGAGTCGATAGTGCTGCCCGGGGTGACCCACTGGCAGCACCCGTCGTTCTTCGCCTACTTCCCGGCGAATTCGAGCCCTCCTTCGGTGCTGGCCGAGATGCTTACGGCTGCCCTGGGGGCCAATTGCATGCTCTGGCAGACATCCCCGGCCGCCACGGAGATGGAGACGCGCGTGCTCGACTGGCTGCGCCAGCTTGCCGGGCTGCCCGAGGGGCTCCACGGCGTCATCCAGGACTCGGCTTCGAGCGCCACTCTCTGCGCCATCCTGACCGCGCGCGAGCGGGCGACCGGCTGGCAGGCGAATGAAGAGGGGCTGGGCGCCACACCCCGGCTGGCGGTCTATTGCTCGGCCGAGGCGCACTCGTCTATCGAGAAGGATGTGAAGGTGGCGGGTCTGGGGCGCAAGCAGCTGCGAGCGATACCGGTGGACGAGCGGTTCGCCATGCGCCCGGGGGCGCTAGAGGCGGCCATCGCGGCCGATAGGGCGGCGGGGATTGTCCCCGCATGCGTAGTGGCAACGCTGGGCACAACCGGTGTGGGCGCCTTCGACCCCCTGCGCGCCATTGGCGAGGTGTGCCGGCGGGAGGGAGTCTTCCTGCACGTCGATGCCGCCTGGGCGGGGAGCGCGGCCATCCTGCCGGACCAGCGGGGGTGGCTCGACGGCGTGGAGTACGCCGACAGCTTGGTCTTCAACCCGCACAAGTGGCTCTTCACGAACTTCGACTGCTCGGCCCACTTCGTGCGCAATCCCGCGGAGCTCGTGCGCACGCTGGAGATTCTGCCGGCCTACCTGCAGACGCGCGAACGGTCCGAAGTCATCGACTACCGGGACTGGAGCGTACCCCTGGGGCGCCGTTTCCGGGCCCTGAAGCTCTGGTTCGTGATGCGTTCGTACGGGGCTGAGGGGCTGCGCGCACGGGTAGAAGCGCACATCGCCCTGGCGCAAGAGCTTGAGCAGTGGATGGCGATGGAACCGGACTTCGAGCTGGTGGCGCCGCGCAGCCTGGCACTCATCAACTTCCGCTACCACCCGGCGGGGATGGATGAAGGCGCGGCTCTCGACCGGCTGAACGAGACCCTCCTTGACCGGCTGAACTCGAGCGGCCGCCTCTACCTGACCCAGAACCGCGTGAACGGGGCTTTCGCCATCCGCATCTCCATCGGCCAGACATGGACTGAACGGCGGCACGTCAAGGCCGCGTGGGACGAGATCCGGAGCACCGCGCAAAGCCTGGAGGCGCGGTAACCGGGACCGGGCAACGGCATGGCAGGGAATCTTCACAGAGACGGCCTCCCGGAGAGGTGGGAAGTTGCCGATCCTCAAGGTGACAGAACCGCGCGCCCAGCGTGAAGGTTTGCGCTATTTCAGCTGCCGAAACCGGCGAGACGCCGCCGGGCAGCGGTTCTGGGCATACAATCGGCCAAACCCTGCGGAGGGAAGGGCCCGTGCGCATTCCGTTTCGCCGCAAACTCCGGCCGGCGGAAGACAGCCCTGCGCCGGCCGCGCCTCCCCCTGGTGGCGAGGCGGCCGCACAGGAGACTGAGGACACCATGCCCGCAACCGCGAACCCTTCTGCTGCTGCAACGACCCCTGCACCAGCGCACTTCGCTTCTCACAACGGCCGCCTCGCGGGCTCGCTTCGCACCCAGATTGGCAGCTCCGACCTGCGCGCCGAGAGGCTTGTGCGGCAGCTGCGTTGCCAGCTCGATGACCTGAGAGAGCGCGTTGACGGCCGTGCGGTGCCCGCCGAAATGACCCTCGTGGACATCGCCGCGGTGGCCGCCGACCCTGAGGCCGCGGCAGAGCTCCCCAATGCGCTGCTCGTGCGTGCGCTCATCGAGTCGCACCGCCGGGCGCAAGAGCTCGAAGAGAGGCTCGCCGGCCAGCGCAGCGAGCTGGGCGCTCTGAGCGCGCGCATTCACGAAATGGACACCGAAGGAGCGTTCGCGCGGGGCAGGCTGCAGACCCTTGAAGATGTAATCGCCGCACTTCATTCGAACCTCGAAGACTTGCGGCTGGTGCGCGATGCGGCGCGCCCGCTCCCGCTGGCTCCCGGGCCGCGCGCGCTCCGCTCGAGTGAGCAGGCGCCGATGGAGTCTCTCCCCGGGGTGGAAGAGGCATGAGCATGGAAGGCACCCGCGCGCCCGGAGCGGTGGCCGATGCCGAACGCCAGGTGCTGGCGCATGAAGCGCGCAGGCTGCGCGAAGAGGCGTTGGCGCGCTATTCCGAGGTCGACCTGCTGGTCGCCGCGCTGCGCGATCACATCAAGGACCTGCGCCTTGAGCGCGACCGCTTGCTGACCGAGATGGCACGGCTACGCGACGACGCACGCCGCCAATCTTCGGCGTGGCTCTGGCGCGGCGCAAAGGAGAACCGCGAGAGCTGACGGGCCGCACCAGGGCGGGCCACGATCTCAGTTCCGGCGTCGGCGAATTGGAGTGACTCTTCCGCGGGCCCGGCTACACGAAGGGATTGTCGTCGAACTTCTCGCCACCGGTGAGGTGAATGGCAGCCGCCCAGGCAGCAAGCACGCCCGCGACGCTGGCGAGTGGAGCGGCCGAGAACGCCAGCAAGGGACCGTGCCTCGCTGCAAGCACGGCGCCGGTCAGCGCGCCTGCAGCGACCCCGGCCAGCGCCAGGCCCCTCCAGAGCATCGGGAACTCGGGGATGATGCGGAAAGGCTGCGGCGGGGGAAGAAAGGCCTCGGCCTCATGATCGCAGCCGCGGCTGCCAGCCTCACCGGGGGCATGCTCATGGTCGCACTGGCCGCATTCGCCGGACATGTCAGTCGCGCAGGTCCGGGGGAAGCATGTTGGGGATGCCCTCCTCGATAGGGAAGGTTTCGTTGCAGGCGGCGCAGAAGAGCTTCCCTTCGAGGATCTCGGCGTCCTCTTCCCTGTCGACCGTAAGCAGAAGGTCTCCCTTGCAGAGGGGGCAGACGAGGATCTCCATGAGGTCGTGGCGCATGGCTGAATCGTACAGGGAATAGGAGCTAGGCGTTAGACGGGGGAGCGCCCGGGAAGCGAACAACCGAGGAGGCGGGAGCCGCCACAACAAGGGTGGCGCCCACCGCAGGCGTGCCGTCTCGCAGAGCAACGGAGACGCGCGCGTCACCGGCCATGCCGGACGCCTCGCGGTGGGTTCCGAGGTCGACCACCTCATCGACCGTGAGCGTGAAGCTCACTTCGCCCGGCCCGGGCCGAAGTGCGCCGGGGGCGATGGCAATGACCTCCTGGCCGTTGCCGAGAACGGTGTAGCCGAGGAACTCCGCCGTGACGGGATCGGGAGGATTGAGAACGACTTCACGCTTGGGGCGGGCAGCGTGGACGCGCCCTTCGATGAGGATAACGAGGTCGTCGGCCAGCCGCAGGGCCTCGTCGCGGTCGTGCGTGACGAGGATGGTGGTGGTGGCGAACTGGCGGAGCAGGCCGGGAAGGTCGTGCAGAAGCTGGCGGCGGGCGGGCCCGTCGAGCCCGGAGAGGGGCTCGTCGAGGAGCGTGACCGGCGCTCTCATACAGAGAGCGCGGGCGAGGTTGGCGCGCTGCGCTTCGCCCCCGGAGAGCCTGTGCACATCGCGGCCGAGCAGGTGGCTCACGCCGCAGGCGGCCGCCGCCTCTTCGATGCGCGCCGTGCGGGCGGTGGCGCCAACCCCACGCAGGCGAAGGGCCAGCTCGAGATTCGCCCGCACTGAACCGCCAAGGAAGACGGCCTCCTGGAAGGCATAGGCCACGCGCTCGCGGGTGGTGCGTCCGGGGCGGGCAGGGACCCCTCCGATGCGAATCGATCCTGCGCGCGGCCGTTCAAGCGCGGCCACCAGGCGCAGGAGGGTGGTCTTGCCTGCCCCGTTGGGACCAAGAAGGGCAGTCGCGCGGCCCGCGGCGAATTGCAGTCCGGGGATTGAGAGCACCTCGCGGCCGCGGCGGGCAAAGCGCAGGCCCTCGATCGTGACGTCCATCAGGTGCGGCGCCGCTGCTGGACAATAGTCAGGACCGCGTTCACGGCAAAGGCCATTCCCAGGAGGATGATTCCGAGGGCGATGGCGTTAGCGGTCTGGCCGCGGCTCGTCTCGGTAACGATGGCCGTGGTGAGGACGCGGGTTTCGCCCTTGATATTGCCGCCGACCGCCATCGAAGCGCCAACCTCTGAGACGACCGCGCCGAACCCGGCCATCACGGCAGCGAGCAGACCGAGCTGCGCTTCGCGGGCGAGCAACCAGAGTGTGCGGACTCGCCCGGCGCCCAGCACAGCCAGCAGGTCGGGCAGCGCGGACGGCAGGGCCTGGATAGAGGCGGCGGTGAACCCGGCAACAAGCGGCAGCGCAATGAGAAACTGGGCGATTACGATCGCTCGCTTCGTATAGATGAGCTCCAGGTCGCCGAACGGGCCGCTGCGGACGAGCATCAGCCAGACGACCAGGCCCACGACCACGGGTGGCATGCCCATGCCAGTGTTCACCATGCTCAGGACCAGGCTTCGCCCGGGAAAACGGCCCCTCGCGAGCAGGTAGCCAAAGGGCACACCCACGAGCAGCGAGAGGAGGGTCGCGGAGCCCGAGACGAGGATCGTCCGGAGCGCGATCTCGCGGAGGGTGGCATCGCCCTCGGCAATGAGGCGGACGGCTTCGCGCAGCCCCTCCCAGAGCTCGGCCATGGCTACTGGCCCAGGGAGTCCTCGGCCTTGCCCGCATCAGCCACGAAGAGGGCTTCCCCGAACTTGTCCTTTCCGAAGTTCCCAATCGTGGCCTGGGTCTTTGCCGAAACCATGAACTCGACGAAGGCGCGGCCCTGGGCCGCCTTCACGCCGGTGTGCTTCTCCGGGCTCACCAGGTAAACGTGGTAGATGTTCAGAAGCGGCTTTGCCCCCTCAAAGAGGATGACCAGGTCGAGGTTCTTCTTGACGGCGAGGTAAGTGGCGCGGTCGGTGAGGGTATAGCCGTTGCGCTCGTTGGCAACGTTGAGGGTCGCACCCATTCCCTGGCCGGTTTCCTCGCGGCTCTTGATCGACGCGAGGTCGACGCCGGCCGCCTTCCACAGCTCGAGCTCCTTCTTATGGGTACCGGAATCATCGCCACGCGAGATGAAGGGGCCTGTGCCGGCGACGGCCTTCATGGCGGCGTTGAGGTCTTTGAGGCCCTTGACCTTGGCCGGGTCAGAGGACGGTCCGACGATCACGAAGTCGTTGTGCATGACGAGCTTGCCTTCGACGAGGTCGCCGCTGTCGACGTACTTCTTCTCGCTGGCAGGGGCGTGGACAAGGACCGCGTCGGCGTCGCCCTTCGCGGCCATCTCAAGGGCTGCGCCAGTGCCGACGGCGACGACCTTGGCATCGACCCCGGTGGCCTCCTTGAAGGCCGGCACGAGGACATCGAGGAGGCCGCTGTCCTGCGTGCTCGTGGTGGTGGCAAGGATCATTGAGCCGCCGACCAGTGGAGTCTTGCCGGCATCCGGGTCGGAATCTGAGTCCGAGTCGGAGTCTGAATCTGAACAGGCAGTGAAGAGGAGGAGCGCTGCAGCCGCCAGCGAAGCGGTTGCCCAACGGGCGAACTTGTGTGTGGCGATTTCCAGCAATGTATCTGCTCCGGGCAAGATGTCCGCTGGAGCATATCGGACCGGGGAACGCTCTGCCACGGTCGCTCGCATCCGCCGGCGCCCCGAGGCCGCTGCCTGTTCCCCTCAAATGCCGGGTCTTGGAACCAACGCACCGCCGCCCCCTGGCGCAACTGCCGGCCTACGCCTGCGCTCCGCTCCGGCGTGCGGTTCCCGCCGGCCTGCGCAGTCGCCCAACCTCGCCCGAGCATTCGCCCGGAGTCGCGGCCTCCCGTGGCCGCTGCCTGTTCCACCCAAACGCCGTGTCCGGGCACCCATCTACTCCTCCCTCCTCCCTCCTCCCTCCTCCCTCCTCCCTCCCAACCAAACACCCCCCGTGACCTCGCGGTCCGGGGGGTGCGAATGGTCCGTACGCTCGCTAGGCGAGCCGGAAGCGGGCGGCGGCCTCGTTGAGGGCCTGGGCGAGGTCCTTCATCTGCCCGGCCGTGGCGGCGAGCTCCTCCGACTGGGCCGAGAGCTCC
>JABWBN010000221.1 GCA_013360485.1 Burkholderiaceae bacterium
AAATCGGTCACGATCAAATCGGAGTCGTCGGTCACGACCTCGGAATCACCGGTCACACCCTTCTCGGAATGGGCGGTCACGATGGGTCGGAATACGCAAACACGCTCGTCGAGCACCGGAGAGAGGTTCAACGCGGATCGGATCAAGAAGTGATCGTGGTGACTTCCATTTCCGATGAATACATGCTCGGAGACCTCTCCCGTCCCGCTAAGGAGATGCTGAATAAACGACGAACCCGTCGGCGATGTTCGCCGGGGGCAACGTTGGGCCCGAGAATTCCGTCGGAGAGATCAGGAACTGTTCGCGCGGACGGTTGTTCGAGGCACTTTCGACGCTCGTTCTTCGATTTTAATCATTCACGACACAATACCGGCGTCTGGCACAAGCAGTCACCGACGCGCCATGACCAGATTGACGAACCCGAAGAACGAGAACAACTGCGCTGTGTTCTTCGCCAACCCGCGTTAACGCGTCTTGCGGTGACGAAACAGGTTCTTCACGACATGGAAAGGATGCTCGCCCTTTGTCCGGATGCATGCTTTGGCCTGCGCGTGCTGCTCCAGCAGTCGGTCCAGACCGCTGGAGTCCAGCGTCTTGCGCTTGCCCGGGCGCATCGAGACGTGCCAGATGATTGTGAGTTCCTTGTTTTCGTCGCGCTTGTGCACGCCCTGATAGCCGGCGTCGCCGAGCACATCGGTCTCATCCCCGTGCAGCAGCGTATGCGCCTGCGTGACGTCCGCGACATTGGCGGCGGTGCCTACCAGCGTATGGACCAGACCGGAATCGCCATCGACACCGATGTGCGCCTTCATACCGAAATACAACTGCTTACCTTTCTTGGCTTGATGCATCTCGGGATCGTGGGCTTGGCCCCGATTCTTCGTCGAGGGCGGCGCAGCGCTCAGCGTGGCATCGACGATCGTGCCTTCGCGCATCATCAGGCCTTTCTGTGCGAGGTGGGCGTTGATCGTGTCGAAGATCTTGCGGGTCAGCTCATGGGTCTCGAACAGCCGCCGGAATTTGAGCAGCGTCGTGGCGTCCGGGGCGGACTCACGCGCCAGATCGATGCCGACGAAGCGGCGGATCGACTGGCTGTCGTAGACCGCGTCTTCGATCCCTTCGTCGGTCAACCCGAAGCACTGCTGTGCCACGTACATCCGCAGCATTCGTTCCAGCCCGATCGGCGGACGACCGCGGCATTCTCCCTTCGGATTGTGCGGTTCGAGTTCGGCCATCAGCGCCGACCACGGCGTTACCGCCTCGATCTCGGCCAGAAACCGGTCGCGCCGAGTGAGCTTCTTCTTCGCAGCGTACTCAAGGTCGGAAAAGCTCGATTGCATGCTCAGTTTCGGGGGCTATGGGCTGTCATAATTATCTAAAACGCATCGATCGAACGGGGCGACAATGTCCGAATAAATCAGCGTCTACCTAAGGCAAGTGGCGTTGCTGGCACTGCTGATCCCGTCCGTTGAATCAACCACGAACGGCAGCTCCACTCAATCAACTGCCTTAGCATCTCTGGAGCGGCGTACAGCCGCTTTGGGTCGGCAGCTGACCCTCTTCTCGGCATCCGAGACGCATCCGCGTAATCGGCCGCGGATCTACGAGATGGGGGCTGGGTAAGACGTGGCGCGAATTCAGGATCAGACCCCGATTCTGCAGGGGGTCGGGTCCCGACTCTGCGCCGAGCGACCCCCTCGACGCTGCCGGGTGCGGCGGCCTCGACGGGTGGATGGACTGGAACATGCAGAAGGGCGTGACGCTGAGCGAGTCGAAGCGCGGCAGCGCGTCGCACCCGGGCGTCACGTGACCCGATGAGGGGGCAAGCATGAAGTGGGCGGTCTATGCAGCGCAGGTCCTGACCGGCATCGCCGGAATCGGGGCCGTGTTGGTGGCAGACGAGATCACGAGATTGCACATTCTCGTGGCCGTAGTCCTGGCGGCCTCCGTTGCCGTGTCGCTTCTGGTGGTGGCCCGCAGCGAAGCCGACGCCGAGCGCGATCGCGCACACCTTGATACGCTGCTGCGCGCAATGGAACTACCGTTCTTCATCATCGAGGCGGTCAGCAAGGTGGTCGATGCGGTTGCCAGAAAGCGCGGCTGGCAGTGGACTCAGCAAGAAAACTTCGAGCGCGAGACCGTTTATCAGTTTCGGTCGACGGACGGCCAGTTGGGGCGCCTCGTCATCGGCGCGCAGGAGTTCAAGGACCTCTGGATTCTTGAGGAGGGCAAGCGCACGAAGGCGATCGAGGCACGGCTGTTCGGCGCCGGGCAGGGCACGGCCGCAGACGCTGCGATGGCTTATGCGGGCGCTGCAATCCGGGAAGCCATCGCCGAGCACGTCAGCGGGCCTCATTGGGTTTCGCAGCCAGCGGATGCGGGCGGAGCAAGACGGTACGAAGTGCGTCTGCAGCAGCACGCCGCGCCGATCAAGACCCTGGTCCTGACCAAGGTGCGCGTCGATGAGCTGCTCGCGATGCTGCCGATTCGCCGCTATCAGGAACTGGCCGAGGAGGTCGAGCGGGTTTTCTCGGCGAAGTCCTGATGGCGGCGGGGAACGTACCGGCAGGGCGCCGTCGTGGGGCCTGGGGTCAGGTCTTTCATTGCACTGCCCCGTCTTCTTCCCCTGCTCCGCCGTGTACGCTTGCGGGCGGTGGCGCGCCATCGCGATGGCGCAGCAATCCTCAACATGACAGGGAGCAAGCATGTCGTTACAAAACCTCCTTGGTATCGAGCTTCCCATCCTCCAGGCGCCGATGGCCGGAGTGCAGGACAGCGCACTGGCGATCGCCGTGTCGAACGCGGGCGGGCTGGGCGCGTTGCCGTGCGCGATGCTGGACGCCAGTGCCGTGCGCAAGCAGGTCGAGATCCTGCGCGCAGGGACGAGCCGCCCCTTCAACCTCAACTTCTTCAGCCATACGCCACCCGTGCCCGACGAGGACAAGGCACGGGCGTGGCGGGCGCTGTTTGCCGGCTATTACGCCGAATTCGGTCTCGATGCCGGTGCGCAGCCTGCCGGGCCGGCACGGCTGCCGTTCGATGACGCGATGGCCGATGTGGTGTGCGAGTTGCGCCCGGCCGTGGTGAGCTTCCACTTCGGCCTCCCGGCGCCCGCGCTGTTGAAGCGGGTGCGCGACGCCGGCGCCCGGATCCTCGCTTCGGCGACGACCGTGGACGAGGCGCGCTGGCTGGAAGCGCGGGGCGTCGACGCGGTCATCGCGCAAGGTCTGGAGGCGGGCGGGCATCGCGGGATGTTCCTGAACGAAGACATCGCCACCCAGGTCGGCACCTTCGCGCTCGTGCCGCAGGTGGTCCAGGCGCTGCGGGTGCCGGTGATCGCCGCGGGCGGGGTCGCGGATGCGCAAGGCGTGCGCGCGGTGCTCGAGCTGGGCGCGGCGGGCGTGCAGGTGGGAACAGCCTACCTGCTGTGTCCGGAAGCGACGACGAGCGCGATCCATCGGGCGGCGCTGAAGCGCGAGTCGGCCCGCGTCACTGCGCTGACCAATCTCTTCACCGGCCGGCCCGCGCGCGGGATCGTCAATCGGCTGATGCGCGAGCTCGGCCCGATGAATGCGCAGGCGCCGCAGTTCCCGCTTGCCGCGGCCGCACCGGCGCCTTTGCGCGCGCGGGCCGAGAGCCTTGGAAACGGCGACTTCTCGCCCTTGTGGGCGGGGCAGAACGCAAGCGGCTGCAGGGAGATCGGCGCGGGTGAGCTGACGCGAACGCTGGCGGGGCCAAGGTAGGGCGATCGTCGGTATCGGGCCGATACACGCCCCTAGCCTTGTTCGGGGGCGAGCACATGAAAGGCCTGCCCCCCGGGGCCTTTCTCATCGCTTGAAGGCTTCGAAGGCACGGATAAGCGCATCAAGTGGTGCTAATCTTGAAGCAGGCCACCTCAAGGAGCCCATCATGCGTACCACCCTCGCGCTCGACGACGAGCTGCTTGCCAAAGCCCAGGCGCTGACCGGGCTGACCGAGAAATCCACGCTGGTGCGGGAAGCCCTGCGTGCGCTGATCCAGCGCGAAAGTGCGCGGCGCCTGGCCCTGCTGGGTGGATCCGAGCCTCAACTGAACGACATCCCGCGGCGGCACCCGGAATCCGCTGCATGATCCTCGTCGATACCTCGATATGGATCGATCACCTGCGCGGATCGGATGAACACCTGTCCGCGCTTCTCACCGCGGGGAGGGTGGTGATGCATCCGTATGTGCTGGGCGAAATCGCGCTGGGTAACCTGAAGAACCGTGCTGCCGTGTTGGGTGCGATGAGCGATCTGCCGCGGGCGGTGGCCGCGACGGACGATGAGGTGCGCCGCCTCATCGACGCGCGTGCGCTTTTCGGGCTGGGCATCGGTTACATCGATGCGCATCTGCTGGCTGCCGTGATGCTGGCGCCCGGAACCAGGCTGTGGACGCGCGACAGGCGCCTTGGCGCTGCAAGCGCGCGTCTCGGTCTGGCCTATGCTCTGGCCCAATGACTCGCGTGCCGGAATTCCGATGACCGCCCTCCACACCGAAAAAGCCCTCGAGGACGAGATCTGCCACGACCTCGCCGCCGCTCGCTGGCTGCACGACGCAGCCGACGCCGCGCGCTACGACCGCGCGCTGGCGCTGTTCCCCGACGACGTGGTGGGCTGGATCCAGACGACGCAGCCCGAGGCCTGGGCGAGCATCGAGCAGACCCACGGCGCCAACGCGCGCAAGGTGGTGGGCGAACGCCTGCGCCGCACGCTGGCCGACCACGGCACGCTGCACGTGCTGCGCCAGGGCTTCGAGATGCTGGGGCTGCGGCGTCCGATCGCGATGGCGCAGTTTCGCCCGGCGCTGGCGATGAACGCCGAGCTGCAGGCGAAGTACGCCGCCAACCGCCTGCGCGTGGTGCGTCAGCTGCGCTATTCGCTGCACCACGAGAACTGCATCGACCTCGGGCTGTTCCTCAATGGCATCCCGGTAGCGACCTGCGAGATCAAGACCGACTACACCCAGGCGGTGGACGACGCCGTGCTGCAGTACCGCAAGGACCGCCCGCCGCGCGTGGCGGGCAGCAACGCGGTGGAGCCGCTGCTCGCCTTTCCACAGGGTGCGCTGGTGCACTTCGCGCTCAGCAACTCGGCGGTGCGCATGACGACGAAGCTCGACGGCTTCGACACGGTGTTCCTGCCTTTCGATATGGGTGACGCCGGCGCTGCCGGCAACCCGCCCAACCCGGCGGGCTACGCCACCGACTACCTGTGGAAAACGGTGTGGGCGCGCGAGTCGTGGCTGGAGATCCTCGGCCGCTACATCGTGCCGCGCAAGAACGACGCCCGGCAGTTGGTGAACACCCTCTTCCCGCGCTACCACCAGCTCGACGCCACCCGCGCCATCGTCGCCGCCGTGCGCCGCGACGGGCCGGGCGACAAGTACCTGATCCAGCATTCGGCCGGTTCGGGCAAGACCAACTCGATCGCGTGGACCGCGCACTTTCTCGCCGACCTGCACGACGCGGACAACCGCAAGGTCTTCGACACGGTGGTGGTGGTGTCGGACCGTACCGTGCTCGACGACCAGTTGCAAGAAGCCATCATGGGCTTCGAGCGCACCCAGGGCGTGGTCGCGGTGGTGAAGGGCGAGGGCGCGAGCAAGAGCCAGGAGCTGGCCGAGGCGCTCGCCGCCGGCAAGAAGATCGTCGTGTGCACGCTGCAGACCTTTCCCCGCGCGCTCGACACGGTGCGCGAACTGGCGGCGACCGAGGGCAAGCGCTTCGCGGTGATCGCCGACGAGGCGCATTCCTCGCAGACCAACGAGACCGCGGCCAAGCTCAAGGAAGTGCTGTCACCGGCGGAGCTGGCCGAGCTGGAGGACGGCGGCGAGATCGGCACCGAGGACATCCTCGCCGCGCAGATGCAGGCCAAGGCCGCCGGCAAGGAGTTGGGCATCACCTTCGTCGCCTTCACCGCCACGCCCAAGGACAAGACGCTGCAGCTCTTCGGTACCCGGCCCGACCCGAGCCGCCCGCCTGCTGATGACAACCTGCCCGCGCCCTTCCACGTGTATTCGATGCGCCAGGCGATCGAGGAGGGTTTCATCCTCGACGTGCTGCAGAACTACACCAGCTACAAGGTGGCCTTCAACCTGGCGCACGAAGGCGGGGCCAGGTACTCCGAGGTCGATCGCGACACCGCCATGAAGGGCATCATGGGCTGGGTAAGGCTGCACGAGTACAACATCGCCCAGCGCGTGCACATCGTGGTCGAGCACTTCCGCGCGCACGTGGCGCCGCTGCTCGGCGGCCAGGCCAAGGCCATGGTGGTGACCGCCAGCCGCAAGGAGGCGGTGCGCTGG
>JABWBN010000222.1 GCA_013360485.1 Burkholderiaceae bacterium
CCAGGGCCTGCGCGGTGGCCAGGTTGACGGCTGCGGACTTCACCCCCGGGACCTGGGCCAGCGCGCGCTCGACGCGCGCGACGCAGCTGGCACAGGTCATGCCTTCGATCTGCAGCCGCACGGAACGCTGGGGCACGTGGTAGCCGGCCTTCTCGATTGCCGCCTCCAGTGTGGCCGCATCTGCGCCGCTGGCCGCGACGGTGGCGCTTTCGGTGGCCAGGTTGACGCTGACGTGCTCGACGCCAGGCACGCGCGCCAGCGCGCGCTCGACCCGCGCGACGCAACTTGCGCAGGTCATGCCCTCGATGGGCAGGGTGAGTTCGGTGTTCATGGACGCAAAGTCGGCCACGCGCCGTCGGCTGGCGCGTCGATACCCGCACGATGCCACAACCGCCCGCGGCGCGAGATACTGCGGGCATGACGCGCAGGCCGCGCCGCTGCGGCGCGTTGGCGCTGCTGCCACCCACAGACGGAGCGAACGATGATCGAACTGACCCTGCCCGACATGACCTGCGGCCATTGCGAACGCACCGTCACCGAGACCGTGCGCCGGGTCGATCCGCAGGCTCAGCTCCGCATCGACCTGCCGGCGCACCGCGTGCAGATCGACTCGCTGCAGCCGGCCGAGCGCTTCGAGCAGGCGCTGGCCGAAGAGGGCTACCCCAAGGCCTGACGGCCGGACCGGCACGCCCGGCCCCCCCGGGCCGCACGCGGGGGTTTCCCCGTTTCTGCGGGCACCGACGCGTGCCTAAACTCGCGCCACGTTCCATCCACCCTCCGGGGCCTACCCATGAAGCGTTCCTTCCGCACCGGGCTGCTGGTCGCCGCCCTCGCCATGTCCGGCATCGTCCAGGCGCAAACCCTGCGCTGGGCCAGCCAGGGCGACCCCCAGACCATGGACCCGCACTCGCAGAACGAGTCCATGACCAACATGATGAACGGCCAGGTCTACGAGCGCCTGATCCGGCGTGACCAGAATCTGAACATCGTGCCGGGGCTGGCCACCGAGTGGGCACAGACGGGACCCCTGACCTGGCGCTTCAAGCTGCGCCAGGGCGTGAAGTTCCACGACGGCACGCCGTTGACGGCCGATGACGTGGTGTTCTCGATCAAGCGCGGCCAGGAACCCACCTCGCAGATCAACAACTACGCCACCGCGGTGGGCGAGCCGGTCAAGATCGACGAAGCCACGGTGGAGTTCCGGCTCAAGACGGTGAACCCGGTGTTCCTGCAGCACCTGGACGCGCTGTGGATCATGAGCAAGTCATGGTCCGAGAAGCACAAGGTCACCAAGCCGTTGGACTACAAGAACAAGGAAGAGACCTACGCGTCGATGAACATGAACGGCACCGGCCCCTACATGCTCGCCAGCCGCGCGCCGGGCATCAAGACCACCTACAAGCGCAACCCGAACTGGTGGGGCAAGAACGAGGGCAACGTGCAGGAGATCGTCTACACGCCCATCGCCAACGATGCCACCCGCCTGGCCGCGCTGGTCTCGGGTGAGATCGATTTCGTGCTCGATCCGGCGCCGCGCGACATCCCGCGTCTGCGCAACACCCCGGGCGTGAAGGTGATCGACGGGCCCGAGAACCGGGTGGTGTTCATCGGCATGGACCAGGGCCGCGACGAACTGCTCTACAGCAGCGTCAAGGGCAAGAACCCGTTCAAGGACCTGCGCGTGCGCAAGGCCCTCTATCACGCCATCGACATCGAGGCGATGAAGACCAAGCTGATGAACAACATGTCGGTGCCCACCGGCGGCCTGACACCGTCGCCGCTGGGGTCGTACAACGATCCCTACATCGAGGGGCGCTTCCCCTACGACATGGCCCTGGCCAAGAAGCTGATGGCCGAGGCGGGCTACGGCGACGGCTTCGAGGTGACGCTCGACTGCCCGAACAACCGCTACATCAACGACGAGGAGATCTGCATCGCGCTGGCGTCGATGTGGGCGCAGCTGAAGATCAAGGTCAAGGTCAATGCCATGCCGCGCGCGACCTATTTCCCCAAGCTGGAGAAGCTCGACACCAGCATGTACATGCTCGGCTGGGGCGGCGCCGTCACCGATGCCGAGACCACGCTGACGCCGGTGCTGCGCAACCGCGGCGAAAAGGGCGTGGGCGCCTACAACTACGGCAACTCGAAGAACGACAAGTTCGACGCGCTGGCCGCTCAGTCCAGCACCGAGGCCGACGCGAAGAAGCGCGAGGAGATCGTCAAGGCCGCGCTCAAGGAATACAAGGACAACGTGCACACGCTGCCGCTGCATCGCCAGATGATCCCCTGGGCCGCGCGCACCAATGTGAATGCCGTGCACCGCGCCGACAACTGGTTCGAGGTGCAGTGGGTGACCGTGGGCAAGTGATCGCCGACTGACCCCTTGAAGAACCGGGCGCTCGACGCCCGGTTTGTGCGAAAGACCGGGCGCTCGACGCCCGGTTTGTGCGTCTGGATGCCCCATCGAGCGGCACCCCACGCGCTTTTTAGCGCGTCGCGCGCTGGCGCACCGCCTCCAGGTAGGCCTGGCCATCGGGTGGCAGCCCGCTGCGCTGGCTGGCCCAGATCATTTCGCCCAGGCACTCCATCACCTCGTGGTGGGCCTCGTGCAGCGACTGCCGGCGCGCGGCGAGTTGCTCCACCGCCGCGCGGATGCCGGTGGGCTGGTCGATGCTGCACTGCTCGCTGATCGACAGGTGCATCGCCAGGTGCAGGAAGGGATTGGTGCGCCCGTCCTCCACCGTGTAGCTGGCGGCCAGCGCCGCTTCGAGGTCGGACAGGTCGGCGTGGTACTCCGGGTGCTCCTGCGCCCACTGCGCAGCCAGCAGGTCCATCGGTGCCATCGGTTCGCCGCGGACATGCCGCGCCCAGGCTTCGCAGAAGAATCGGCGCACGTCGTGCTGGGATGGCTGGAACATGATGCATTTTCGCTTGGGTGCGCCAACCAGGTCGGATGCGCGGGCGGTGGCCGAGCTGTCGCGCGTGCCCATGGGCATGGCCCATGTGTGCACAACGCGAACTTGCATCCAAACGTCGCCGGGGCCAAAATACACACATAAACGTACACACATTGAGGGTGACATGGAGACCCTGACCACGCGTGTCTTCGACAACGGCAACAGCCAGGCCGTGCGCATCCCAGCCGAATTTCGGCTCGAGACCAATCGGGTCAGCATCACGCGCACCGAGTCGGGCGACCTGGTCATACACCCGCTGAGGGCGGAGCGCGGTGCCGCACTCCTGGACGCCTTGCGCGCCGTAGGTGAGATCGACAGCGAATTCATTGCCGCGCTGGAGGCCGAGCAGGCCGCAGCGTTGCCCCTGCAAGAGCGCGAGGCGCTGTGATCTATCTGCTCGATACGAACATCCTGATCTACCTGATCAAGAACCAGCCGCCGGGCATCGCGCGCCGTGTCGATGCCCTGCCGCAGGAGGCCCGACTGTGCATGTCGTTCGTGACGTGGGCAGAACTGCTCAAGGGTGCCGAGCGCAGCACGCGCAAGCCCGAGGTGCTGCGCCGGCTGGACGCATTGGCCCGGCAGGTGACGGTGCTGTACCCGGGTGGCCCCGCGATCTGCCAGCACTATGCCGAGCAGTTCACGCGCCTGAAGGACGCAGGTACGCCCATCGGCGCCAACGCCCTGTGGATCGCCTGCCATGCACTGGCCGAGCGCGCTACGCTGGTGACGCATAACACGCGCGAGTTCCAGCGGATCGACGCGTTGAAGCTGGTGGACTGGGTGAGTGCCGCCTGATCTGCGCGCCACTGGCGCGCGCTGGCGTCGCCGACGAGGCAGACGGGCGCTCCGCGTCCCGTAACATCCGGGCATCCACAGCAGGCGCAGGAGGGAGCCATGCCGGTGATCGTGGTCGCCAACCCCAAGGGTGGCGTGGGCAAAAGCACGCTCGCCACCAACCTGGCGGGTTGGCTGGTGCGCCAGGGGCATGCGGTGATGCTGGGCGACGTGGACCGGCAGCAGTCGTCACGCCAGTGGCTGGCGCTGCGCCCGCCGACGCTGCCGCCGATCACCACGTGGGACGTTGATGCGCACGACATCGTGCGCCCGCCCAAGGGCACCAGCCACGTGGTGCTCGACACACCTGCGGGCCTGCATGGCAAGCGCCTGGACGCGGTGCTGCGCATCGCCGACAAGGTGGTCGTGCCTCTGCAGCCCAGCCTGTTCGATATCCAGGCCACGCATGCGTTCGTGCGCGAATTGCAGGCGCACCGCCGTGCCGAGAACATCGCCATCGCACTGGTGGCCATGCGGGTGAAGGAACACACCCATGCCAGCGAGCATCTGCACGAGTTCACCCGCACGCTGCCGCTGCCATTGGTGGCCGACCTGCGCGACACGCAGAACTACGTGCACCTCGCCGCGCGCGGCCTCACGCTGTGGGATGTCACCCCCAGCCGCGTCGAACGCGACCTCGCGCAATGGCAACCCCTGATCGATTGGATCGCCCGATGAGCCTCGTCCACATCCACCGCCTGGAGTCCCTGCAGCAACGCGTCGGCGAAGAACTCGCCGTCAGCGACTGGGTCACCATCGACCAGGCCCGCATCGACCAGTTTGCCCAGGCCACCGGCGACCACCAGTGGATTCACGTCGACCGTGAACGTGCCGCACGAGGGCCGTTCGGCACCACGATCGCGCACGGCTATCTCACGCTGTCGTTGATCCCGCACCTGGCCGAGCAGGCGCTGTGCTTCGACGATGTGCGCATGAGCATCAACTACGGCCTGAACCGCGTGCGCTTCCCGTCGCCGGTCCCCGTGGACAGCCGCGTGCGGGCACGCTTCAAGCTCACGGCGTACGAGGTCATCGAGGGCGGCGCCCAGATCACGATGGAGGTCACCATCGAGCGCGAGGGTTCAGCGAAGCCGGCGTGCGTGGCCGAGGCACTGTCGCGCCGCTTTCCCTGAACCGCCCCGCGCCTGCCGCGATGCGGCGGCGCCCTGCGGAACCGAGCGCGAGCCGCGAACGGCCCATCGTGCAACCCCTGGCTTCTAGGGGGGCGACGGCCCCAAACACGGCCGTGCGCGCGTCTAACATCGGCGCGCCGTGCAGCCGGTCTCCATTCGACGCACGGTTCTCATGAACGTCCTGCTGGTCGATGACCATCCCCTGATCCTGTCGGCGCTGACTGCGCTGATCGAGTCGCTGGGCCAACATGTCCGGGTCGTCGGCGTCGACAGCGCCGAACGGGCCTGGCGCCGGCTGGCCACGCGTGAGCGCTTCGACCTCGTGCTGCTGGATCTCGACCTGGGCGATGCCGACGGCTTCGATGTGCTGGTCGAACTGCGCAAGGCCCATCCCGAGCTGCCCGTGGTGATGGTGTCGGCCACCGACCGGCCGGCCGACATGATCCGCGCCATCGATCTCGGGGCGATGGGCTACGTCACCAAGCGCTCCTCGCATGCCGAGCTCTACGAGGCATTGGCCACGGTGATGTCGGGCGCGGTCTACATCCCGCCGGGTCTGCTGGGCCTGCTGAATGCGCCGGCGCCGCCACTGGGCGTGGTACCCAATCCGGCCTTCGTCGCCGCGGCCCAGGCGCTGGCCGAGCATGTGCGGCCCGACCCCGACGACGTGCCGCCCACCTTCGAGGACCTGGGCCTTACCCCCCGCCAGACCGACGTGCTGGCGCGGCTGCTCCAGGGCATGCCCAACAAGGTGATCGCGCGCGAGATGGGCCTGTCGGTCGAGACGGTGAAGGACCATGTCGCCGCCGTGCTGCGGGCGCTGGGGGTGAGCACTCGCACACAGGCGGTGCTGGCCGTCAGCCGGCTCACCCGTGGCCGCCACGGCGTGCCCGGCTGGCGCGCACCCCTGACGCACTGACCCGGCCGCGCCGGCTCACTGGCGGCGCCGCACCCCTTGCGCCGCTTGTTGGAGCACCTGGGCGTCGGGCAACGGCTGAATCAGTCCTTCGCGTTGCAGGCGTTCGAGCGCGCGCCGGGTGAAGCTGTGCGACACACCCGATGCAGCCCCCGAGAACAGCAGGAAGTGGCCGTTGTCGCTCATCCACAGCAGCTGGCTCACGCACCACTGGCCCTGCAACTGCAGGCGCAGCGCGTCGCCCACCTGCAGCCTCGTCAGCAGGTCGGACGCGGGCTCGGGCGCGTTTGCGTCGGCCGCAGCGGGGCCCGGCGATGTGGGTTGACCGGCCGTCGGCGGGGTATCGGTGGCCGTTGTCACCGCTGGTTGCGCCAGGGACGTTGCTGCTGGCGTCGCTTGCGGTGGGGCGGTCGGCTTCACTGCAGGCGTCACGGTTGGCGCGGTAACCTGCGCAGGGGCCGCGATGGGAGCCGCGAACTC
>JABWBN010000223.1 GCA_013360485.1 Burkholderiaceae bacterium
CATCCGCTCGATCAGCGCCTTCGAGCTGCACACGCGCAGCTTCTACGCGATGAATGCGGCGATCCGCACCTTCGAGACCGTGGCGTTCCTGCGGGGTGGCCGGCTCGCTGGGTTCCTGGACCGCCAGGGCACGCCGTTCTACCTGACCAAGCGGCTGATGGAGGTGGCGCACATCGATGACCATGGGCGGCCTGTCCGGGTGCCGCAGTGGATCATCGAACTGGAAGCGCCTGTGGACGTGGCGACGCTCATGCGGGAGCAGGACGATCAGGACACCGTGCTCCTGCAGGCCGATGTTGCCGCCCGCGTGCTCCAGGGGCACCGGGAGAACGCTTCCTCGACGCCAGGGAAGGGGCCCGAGTCCGTCGACGAACCTGTGGCTGCGAGCGACTCCACGGCAGACGGCATGCCACCCACGCTGGAGCATGTGCTCGGGCGGCTGGCCGCGATGGGCGTGCCTGCGCAGACCTGGCTGCGCTACGCGGCCACGCGCTGGGGTCCTGGGTGGAAGCTCAATCCGCAAGGGCGGCAGCGGGCCTTCGGCGAGTTGGACCGCTTCCGGAACGATCCGAAGGGCTACGCGGACAAGGTCAACGCCGAACTGCAGCAGGTGGCATCGTGAGCGCGCCGGGACGACTGCCAGGCGGAACCGGTGCGCAACGCGCGGAAGTGCCGCGCATCCTGGATGGGCGTCCGCGAGCGCACGGTTCGCACCGTCAGGCGCATCGCCTGCGGGTGGCGCATCTCTCGGACCTGCACTACGGGCCGCGATACCTGGAGGAGGCCGATCGCTGCTTCTCGGCGGCCGTGGACCGCGCCATCGAACTCGCCGTCGATGTGGCCGTGATCTCCGGGGATGCCACCGATCACGCCCTGGACCTGCATGCGCCCGCGGCATTGCGGCTGCTGGCGCAGGTGCGGCGGCTGGCCGACCATTGCCCGGTGCTGATGCTCCAGGGCACGTGGTCGCACGAGCCGCCCGGCACGCTGTCCGTGTTCAGGATGCTGGGAAGCCGCCATCGGGTCTTTGTCGCGGACCGGATCGGTCAGGTGGCGTTGATGGGCAGCGGATCGTCTGGGGACCTGTCGGTGACCGATGCCTCTGCCGCCGACCTTTGGCTCGCGTCCGAAGGCCCGCGATTCACAGAGGTGCCGCCAGGCGCCAGGGCACTGTTCACCTGCATTCCCTCGATCAACAAGGCGGCCGTCGCGGCATCGGTTGGCGGGGCCGCTGCCGCTGAGGCCCAGGGCGAGCATATGGTCCGGCTTCTGCAGGGCTACGCCGGCATCCACGGCGCGGCCCGTGCTACGGGCGTGCCGACGCTCGCGGTGTCGCATGGCACGGTCTTCGGCTGCGTGACCGAGCACGGCGTGCCAATGGCCGGGTTCGACCACGAGTTCACCACCAGTGCGCTGTTCAGCACCGGCGCGCAGGCCACCTTGCTCGGCCACATCCATCGGCACCAGGCCTGGGCGCAAGGGGAGGGCGAGCGGCGCCAGTGCATTGCCTACGCCGGGTCGATCGGTCGCTTCCACCACGGTGAGCAGGGCGACAAGGGGTTCCTGCTGTGGGAATTCGGACCGGACGGGGTGGACTGTCGCCTTGAGCCGACGCCCTCGCGCCGGACGCTGGACATCGTGTTCGAGGGCCGGCCCGATCTGGACCAGTTGCGAGAGGCGGCGAGCGCGCAGGAACTGGCCGGCGTCAGCGTGCGGGTCCGATGGACGGTGGCCGACGAGGACCGGCACGAGGTGGACCGCGGTGCAATCGAGCGAGCCCTTTCCGGCGCCGCCGATGTTCAGCTCGAAGGGCGGATCGTGCCCGTGGTGCGCACCCGCGCGCCCGGCATCTCGCAACTCGTCAGCCTGGCCGACAAGGTCAGGGCCTGGGCCACGGCGACGGACGTCCACGCGCCGCCGCTGCTGGAGTGCCTGGAACGGGTGACGACGACCGAGCCCGAGGACATCATTGCTGAGGCCATGACGGGCCCCAATGTCGTTGCCGATAGGTGATATCGAGTTCATGACCAACATCTTTGTGAATCAATGATCTAGGTCACTTCGAGGCTGGGCGCTGAAGAGAATCACCTCTCGCCAGCCGGCTTGGCCAAGACAGGAGGTCCCGAGGGTCAGTTGGGTCAGTCAGCGCCCCGGATGCCGTCGAAGAACCACGGTTGCACCTCGAGCTGCAACGACCCGTGCTGTGCCATGAGCTTCGCCGCGAGTTCGGGGCGTACGCGCCGAGTGAAGTCGAAGAGGTAGCCGTACGTCATCCCATCACTGTGGCCGCTCAGCTCCGTTGGCTCTACGTCCGCAAGTTCCTGTGCATCGGCCAGGTCAATCTTCAAGGCTTCTGCGAGCGCTTGCGCGAGGGTCTTGGTCGGCGGCGTGTCGCCGTCCCAGTCGTAGTCCAAACCACCCGACAGCACCTCAACGGCAGGCTCCTCGAAGCAGCGTCGACCACAACGTGCCAGGGACACCGCGACCTCGAAACGAACTTGATGTCCGGCGTAAGGCCTCTCGGTATCGATGCCCAGGCCGATGTGGCCGTTAATGTTGGCCGTCACCGGCTCGGCCAACGTGGCTTCATCGGGGTCAATCTCTTCTTCGAAGTAGACCTCGTCGATACCGTCGTAGTTGGCGTTGGCCATCGAAGAGTTGAGGCCGTCGTCGGAAAGTACGGCCTCCTGCATCTCGTCTTGCACTGCCATCGCCAGGTCGCTGAACGTGTGGTGGACCTTCGTTCCTGGCAACCGTTCGTGGAAGGCCGCGTCCATCAGGCCGCGCAACTGGTTGTTCGGCAGTCCCAAGCCAAGCTCCTGTGCTCGGGCGGAAAGTAGCTCGTAGTCCGGTACTACGTGGGGGACGCCGTCGAGGGTCTGCGGCTCCCGATGGGCCGCCTGCGCCGCCTGAAACGAAGCCAAAGACTTGTGCCCCATCGCCGCGGCGACGAGCTGCTGACCGCGGCTGAGCGGGATGGTCACCGCCGAACCAGCGGTGTTCTTGCGAAGGGAGTGGGCGAGGTCGGTGATACCAACGGGCATGGCAGTTCTCCTGGGTTCGCGCGGACCAGTCGAGCGATTACGCTGGCCTACGCCCCGGCGAATGCGCATGGGGGGTTGGCAGCAAGGACTAGCGTAGACGGGAGAGGGTCTGGTATGAGCCGCTCGAAGCTCAGGCGGACGAGGCCTTGGCTATGACTGTAACAGCCTCGTCCGACCGACCGCAAGACCCGCACGTCGGCCTGCTCGCCACCCGCTCCGCTAGGCCGTGGCCCGCCGCCGCTTCGCCCACTTGGTCAGCATCGGGTCGACCACGCGGGCTCGTCGATGCTCCAACGAAGCGCGCACCTGGTCTGGCGTTACCGTACCCTCGTCGAGCAGGCGGGTCAGTTCGTCTTCCCAGCGAACGGCGCGATGCTTGCGCACGTGCTTTTGAATCACGTCGAACTCACCTCCGGCCTGCAGCGCCTTGGCACCCGGGATGAACACGTCCTAGATGTGCACGGTCTTGTCTCCCACCGAAATCGGACCAACCGCGATACAGGCGACCAATCGCTCGTACACCTTCGAGAGCCGGTCAAACCCGCGGAATCGCACGGTCTCCATCAGTGCATCTTCAGCCTCCAAAGAGTGCCCTCCTACGAAGAACAGCACCTCGTCGGAGTACTTCATCAAGTCGCTGAAGTCGGCGTAGCCCGAGTCAATCAGCATGCGGCGATAGCCGTGGGCGTACGCACTTTCGATGCTCGTCATGAAGGGCAAGCCCTTGACGACATCCGGGACCAGCATGTCCTTGGCCGGCGTGCCACGGTTGCGCGACATGATTCGTGCGACCGGACCGACGTCCTCGGTCAGTGGCAGTGCCGCAGCAATCTGCTCCATGCCCCAGTGCTCCGTCCACACGCAGCTGCTGAGGACCAAGAAGCCCGAGCTGCGCTGCTGGAGGCGCTGGGTGAGCAGTTCGACCGCCTTTGGCGGCAGGGCATCGGTGGGAGCACCTGCCGTGCTGACACGCTGAAGGGCCAGCGGCTGAACGAATGGGCTGCGCGGGAGCAGGTCCCCGTCTTCCGTGACGATACCGGCCAACGCTGGGTCGCACTCGCCTGATTGCGGCGAGACGCGCTGCACAGCCAGCGCTACGTCCTTGAACATCAGGTCCGGCTGGGGCGTGTCGATGAGCACGGCGACACGGTGGCCGTCCATCTCGGCACGCATGCACGCCCACTCAAGTTTGTGGGCAGTGTCTTCCCAGGAGCCTTGGTTGAGCTCGAGCGGGCCAACCACGATGAGGGTGCCGCTGGGCACCCGTGCCAGCCCCTTCGACGACAGCCCGTACTCCCCGAGGTCGATGGCGCCTTCCCAGCCGCTGCCCGCAGCCTCGGCGTAGACCAACTCGCCGTCGGTCGCTTCGTCGTAGCGCTGCAGCAGTGCGTCGATAGCCTGCTGCGAGGTGGTGACGTACACGCCAGCCGCAGGGCCGGTAGGCCAAATCTGTGGCGCAGTCGAACGAGCGGGGCTCTGGCTGCCAGGCGGGCTGAGCGCCGCGATGAGCTGCGGCGGGCTGAACTCGACGTTGTGCCGGCTGCGAAGCCGGTGCGCCAGGCGTGCTGCGGTGCCGCCGTTGAGTTCGCAGGCCGCGACGCGGTCGGGAAAAGCGTTGACCTCGGGCCAATTGCGCAGACCCGGCAGGGCGGCAATGAGGTCGAGAGATTGCGAGTGCCCAACGGGCACGTTGTGCTGCTCGAGCAGGCCGCGAACAAGCCCTGCCAGCAGCTTCAGCTGCGGGACATCCATGTTTCACTCCTCGGGCGTCAAAGCCGGTGCACGCTTTGCGGGCCGCCCGTGGGAAACACGAATGGGGTGGCACTCAGTACAGCAGTCCGTCTTCGTCGTACCCCGAAGGGCGCGTGCGGCAGGCGACGGCAACCGTTGGTGAAGATAGCACAGGCGCCCGCACCGATGCCACCACGAGAGGCGCCGGCCGCCCTCAAACCTGGGTAGCCATCACTTCTGGGAATAGGACGTCTACGAGGGCGTCGTGCTCGGTATCGGGCACATACGCTGGGTCGTCCGCTCGTATGCGCTCCTTGTACTCAGCTACCTTGACGGCCCACTTCCCGGAGTGGTCCTCGCGCCGAATGAGGTCGGCGCGGTTGTACGCCTTGAGCGCCTTGCGGAAGTAGTGGAGGTACTTACGGACGCCCGGCTCCATGTGGTGGGCAATCTGAATGAAGTTCGGATAGTCCCAGCCGAACACCTTCCCGTACTTTGCTGAGTAGAGAGAGTTCAGCAGACCCTTCTGGAGCGAGCCGGGGTGGCCGGGCAACGAAGCACCTTCCGCGGCAAAGTCGCGGACCAGCGATTGCCATTCCTGGTCCTCGAAACGAGGATCTGGCAGGTACGCGGTGTAGAAGGCCTCAAACCTCTCACGCAGCGCCTTATGGCGCGCCTGCCTGCGGGCTTCGTTCTCCGCTGCCAGCTTCGCGCGCTCGCCATCGAAGTCGAAGTAGTAGGCTCGCTGCGTTGCGCTGTCCAACGTCAGCGCATCGAAGGGGACGGTCTCGCGCTGAAGCGGCGCTGCGTCGCCATTGACCTGAGGCGCAGCCCACACGCATTCGAGCAGGAATCGCTTACTGGCGACAGACTCATCTCGCGTTCGGGAGTTGATGACAAAAGCATTGCGGTTGTTGTTGAAGAAGACGTCGTCCTGGGTCAGCCGGCGCGCACCAATGTTGAACTGCGAGAACACCCAGAACAGAAGCCCGCCTTCTTGCCGGTAGAACTCGCGGCGCTCCGCGATGACGTTGATGTAGGTCGTCGAGAGTTGAACCTCGAAGGCGACCCGCGTACCGTTGAACACCGCCCGCACGTCCGGCTTGCGCCAAGCTCCAGTGATTTCGCCGGTCCAACGTCCTTCGACGACAATGTCGGTGAAGCGCCCGTCCGCCTCCAGGCAGGCGACTATCCAGCGCTTCATCTGGAGGTGGAGCCAGCTCTCCTTGACGCCGTTGTACTTGCGCGCGTTGATTTCCTCCTGCGACAGCGGCCCCCGAGTGACGGCCGAGCAGCGGCCGTCTTCAATGGTGTGGCGGAAGTAGAGGTTCTTTCGCTCCTTCTGGCACACGAGGTAGACCGGCGTGAAACACGTCGAGCAAAGGAACCGGGGGTTCACGTGAAGGCTCGTCTGCAGCTCCATGCGCAGTTGGACCGCTGCGCATTTCGGCGAACGTGACCGGTGATTTCGGGAACGTGACCGATCTGAGGCTCGGTGCTGGGTTGCGCGGTTGAGATTGTAGGAAGGCGGTTGA
>JABWBN010000224.1 GCA_013360485.1 Burkholderiaceae bacterium
CAGCAGGCACTGAGCGTCAGCGGCGGTGGGGCAGCGGCCGGCGATGTGCAGGCGCTGGCGGCGGCTTCCGATGCCGTGCGACTTGCGCATCAGGCGAGCTTTGGCCCGAGCACCGCGCTCGTGACCGAGATCGGTGCGCAGGGTGCCGCCGCCTGGGTGCGCGCCCAGCTCGCGGCCGGCGGCTCACGCTACAGCAGCGGCGGCAGCGACGGCATCCATCGCAACGTCGGCGAGACATCGTTCTGCGACCTGCCGCCTCAGTCCGGCAACCCGAACTGCTGGCGCGACTGGTATTCGAGCGAGCCGTTGCTCTGGGACTTCTACCGCAACGCGCTCGGCCAACCCGACCAACTGCGACAGCGGGTCGCCTTCGCGCTGCAGCAGGTCGTGGTGATCAGCGAGGTGGAGCTCAGCGGCACCTATGGCCTGCGCAACTATCACAACATGCTGCTGGAGCAGGCCTTCGGCAACTACCGCGACCTGCTGCGCAAGGTCACGCTGTCGCCGCTGATGGGCGACTATCTCGACCATGTCAACAACGACAAGGACGCGCCCAACGAGAACTTCGCGCGCGAACTGCTGCAGCTGTTCTCGCTGGGCACCTGCAAGCTCAATCGCAACGGCACCCTGCAGGGGGGTGCGTGTCAGCCCACCTACGACAACGACACGGTGCGGCAGTACGCCTACGCACTGACCGGCTGGACCTATCCGCCGGGCGGCAGCACCGAGTGGGGCTGCTGGCCCGAGGGCGCGAATTGTCAGTACTACGGTGGCGACATGGTGGCGGCGCCTGCGCTGCGCAACACGGCCGCGCGGCGGCTGCTGTCGGGCGTGAACGTGCCGGCCGGTGCGACGGCCGCGCAGGCGCTCGAAGCCGTGCTCGACAGCATCATGGGCCACGGCAACCTGGCGCCGTTCGTGGCGCAACGGTTGATCCAGCATCTGGTGTTGAGCAATCCGTCGCCGGCCTACGTCGACCGGGTGGCACAGGCGTTCCTGGCCGGGCGCTACACCCCGGCCGACGGTGGCGCGGCCATCGGAACCGGCAACAAGGGCGACCTGGCGGCCACCGTGGCCGCCGTGCTGCTCGACGCCGAGGCTCGCAGCGAACGTGTGGCACGTCGCAGAGGCGGCGCTCTGCGGCCGCCGGTGCTGCTGTTCACCGGCGTGCTGCGCGCACTCGACGGTCATACCGACGGTGAGCCGCTGGGGTGGTGGTGGGGCGACACGCTGCGCCAGCATGTGTTCCGCCCGCCATCGGTGTTCAGCTTCTACCCGCCGCAGTACCCGGTTGCCGGTACGGCGCTGGTGGGACCGGAGTTCGGCATCCACAACGTCAACACGGCGCTGGAGCGGTTGAACTACCTCACTTACCTGCTCGACTGGGGCGGCTCCGAGCCGAGCGACGACATTCCGGGGGCGACCGGCACCGGCGTCGCGCTCGACCGCTGGGTGGCCATGGCCGACAACGCCGGCGCACTGGTGGACGCGTTGTCGCAAGTGGTGATCGGCAAACGGCTGCCGCTGGGCCCGCGAGCCCAGGTCGTCAATGCGGTGGCGTGGTGGACCCGCGACCGTGACCCCGACAACTGGCGGCTCAACCGTGCACGCACGGCGGCCTATCTGGTGCTCGCCTCGCCCGAGTACCAGGTGATGCGCTGAACCCGACGGAGGAACGAGACATGAACCGCGTTTCGATGAGTCGCCGGCGCTGGCTGCAGCGGTCGGCCGCCCTGGCTGCGGGCAGAGCCGTCGGTGGCGGCCTTTGGCTGGGCAGCCACCCGGCCCTGGCGGCCGACTACAAGGCATTGGTCTGCGTGTTCGGCTACGGCGGCAACGACGGCATGAACATGGTCGTGCCCAACGATGCCACCCGCCACGCGCAGTACGCCGCGGTGCGCGGTGACCTGGCGCTGCCCCGGGGCGCACTACTGCCGATGGGCAGCACGGGCTTTGGCCTGCACCCGGCGATGGCCCCGCTGCTGCCCGCCTGGACCGAAGGCGCACTGGCGCCGGTGTTCAACCTCGGCCCACTGGCGGCACCGCTGACCAAGGCCCAGTACCTGGCGGAACCCGAGGGCTCGCCCTTGATCCCCGGCGCGCTGTTCTCGCACAGCGATCAGCAGTTGCTGTGGGAGGCGGGCGGGGCCGACGTTCAGGCCCGCACCGGCTGGGGCGGGCGTGCCTCGCAGGCGCTGGCGACCGCCAACCCGGTGATATCGGTGGGCGGCAACGGGCACTTCGGCGTGGAGGACCTGCGCACGCCGCTGGTGTTGCCCGGCCCCGGGTCCTCATTTGGTGCCTACGGCCTGACACCCGAGGACACCACCTGGGAGCCCTATCGTTTGCGCAAGGTGGCCGTCGACGCTCTGGTGGCCCACAACCAGTCGGTCGACCTGGGCAATGCCTACAACGCGCAGCAGCGCAACGCTTTCGATGTCTCGCAGCGGCTGTCCGGCATCGTGGCATCGGTGCCGGGTGACGCCCAGTCGGTGGCCGCCATCGATGCGGCCTTTGCGCCGCTGATTGCAGGTGGCTGGTTCACCACCTGGCTGGCGGCGCAGATGTACCAGATCGCCAAGCTGATCCATGCGCGCGCCACGGTGCAGGGCGACCGGCAGGTGTTCTTCGCCACGCTGGGGGGGTTCGACACTCACAGCGGCCAGGTCGACTGGGGCAACCCGACCGGTGGCGCACATGCGGCGCTGCTGGCCGAGATGGCCGGTGCGATGGCGGCATTCCATCAGGCGATGAAGAACCTGGGCCTGGCCGGGCAGGTGACCACCTTCACCGAAACCGACTTCGGCCGTACCTTTGCGCCGAACTCCAGCCTCGGCACCGACCACGCCTGGGGCAACCACCAGCTGGTGCTCGGTGGCGCGGTTCGCGGCGGCAATACCTATGGCCGCTATCCGGAGCTGGCGCTGGGCGGGCCCGACGACGTGGGCGTCGACGACTGGGAGCTGCAAGGTCGCTGGATCCCCACCAGCTCGGTCGACCAGTACGCGGCCACCTTGTTGTCGTGGTTCGGCGCCACCGAGGCGCAGCTCGACGCCGCGTTGCCCAACCTCGCGAACTTCGGCAGCGCCCGCAGCCTGGGCTTCCTGTAGTCCGCACCCGGCATTCCGTCGTTCATCGCAGCGCGGCGCCCGGCCCCTGGCGCCCGCGACGGGCCGCAGGTATCGTGCTCGCACCATGTCTGCGGCTCCTGCAACCGACGTCCGACCCGGGCACACTGGCCCGGATGGCAGCGGGCCTGCCGGCCAGCCCGCGGGCCGCTGGGCTCGGCTGCTGCGCGAGTTCACCCACGGCAAGGTCGGATTCACGCTCGGGTTTTCGATCACGGTCGCGATCGTGCTCAACCCGATCTTCGCGCCGCCGTTCACAGTGGTGCTGGGGCGGTCGATCACGGTCGGCCTGGTGCTGCTGCTGGCCTATGTGCTGGCCGGGCAGTGGCGTCAACGCTGGGTGCCGCGCTGGCTGGCGCAGGCTTTGGCTGTGGCACTGGCTGCGCCGCTGGCCACGCTGGGCGTGTACCTGGTCAGCACGGGCGGCGACTTCATCGCGTTCGTGCAGCACCCGGCTCGCGTGGCCGGGTTCGTCTGGATATCGGGCAGTGCACTGGCGCTGGGCCTGGTGCTGGCGCTGGGGGCGCTGGTGCGCGACCGTGAGGCTGCAGTGCGCGAGCGCGAGGCCCAGGCGCGATCGCTGCAACTGCAGTTTCAGCTCGAGCGCGCCGAGCTCGAGCGCCAGGCCGTCGATGCGCGGCTGGCCTTGCTGACCGCCCAGATCGAGCCTCACTTCCTGTTCAACACACTGGCCAACGTGCAGGCGCTGGTGGAAACGGGCTCGCCGCGTGCGGCCGAGGTGCTGCGCAGCCTCGTGGCCTACCTGCGTGCGGCGCTGCCGCGCCTGCACGAAGGCGGGCTGCCCACGCTGGCCAACGAGGTGACGCTGGTTCAGTCCTACCTGGAACTGATGCACCTGCGCATGCCGGACCGCCTGCAGTTCAGCGTGAGCGTGCCGAGCGACCTACAGGGCCTGCGCTTCGCGCCCATGGCCCTGCTCACACTGGTGGAGAACGCGGTGCGCCACGGCGTCGACCCCAGCGAGGACGGCGGGCGCATCGACGTCGGCGGATGCGCCGAAGGCGCCCACGGCCTGCGCCTGTGGGTGGCCGACACCGGCGTCGGCTTGTCCGGCCACGGGGCGCAGGGCACCGGCCTGGCGAACCTGCGCGAGCGGTTGCTCACCTTGTACGGGCCCCATGCGCGGCTAGAGTTGAGCGAACATTCCCCCCACGGTGTGCGTGCCGAGATCGTCGTGCCCGATGTCCGCGGCCCGGCTGCGCCCGCTGCATGATCGAGATGCCCATGCGCGCGGCCACCGCCCTGATCGCCGATGACGAACCGCTCCTGCGCGAGCACCTGCAGGCGCACCTGGCTCGGCTGTGGCCGCAGTGCAAGGTGGTGGCACAGGCGCGCAACGGTCGCGAGGCCGTGCAGATGTACGAGCAGCATCATCCCGACATCGTGTTCCTCGACGTCCACATGCCGGGCATGAATGGCGTCGAGGCCGCACGCCAGATCGGCCGCGATGCGCTGCTGGTGTTCGTGACGGCCTACGACAGCTATGCCGTCCAGGCCTTCGAGGAAGGCGCCGTCGACTATCTGGTCAAACCCTTCGAGGCCGAACGGCTGGCCGATACCGTGCAGCGGCTGGCGTTGCGGCTGGACGGACGGCGGGCCGCCGCAGATGCTGCGACGGGCGGCTTGCACACGCGCGACGAACAAGCGCCGCCAACGACGCTTGACGACGTGCTCGAGCGCCTGGCGGCGCAGTTGCAGCGCCAGGCCGGCAACCGGCCCTGGCTGCAGTGGATCAAGGCGTCGGTCGGTCAGGCCGTGAGACTGATCCCGGTCGATGAGGTGACCTACCTGCGCTCGGACGAGAAGTACACGCTGGTGGTCTGGTCCGGCGGCGAGGCGCTGATCCGCAAGCCGATCCGCGAACTGGTCGATGAGCTCGATCCCGAGCAGTTCGCGCAGATCCACCGATCTGTCATCGTCAACCTGCGCCATGTCACGCAGGTGACACGCGGCGCCAACGAGACCGCCGATGTACACCTGCGCGGTCGCAGCGAGACGCTGCCGGTCAGCCGCAGCTACCTGCACCTGTTCCGCCAGATGTGACCGTGCGGTGTCGGCAATCCGGCACATATGCAGGTACCAAGTCGGGCCAACCCGCATGTCGGGAGTGCTTAACTGGCGGCGGTACGCGCCGATATTCAAGCGATCGGGGTCTGGGCGAGATGCCCAGAATCGGCTCGGCTTGTGGTCTGCATCACCGGGGGTCTCGCACCATGTTGTCCAAACTTTCGTCATCCATTGGCACTCGCCTGTCGGCCGGATTCGGCGCACTCATCGTGCTGCTGGTCGTGGTGGCCGGCTACTCCGCTGTCACCACCCGCGGCCTGGGCAGTCAGGTCCAGCAACTGGTGGAAGTGAACAGCGAGCGCTCGAACACGGCGTGGCGCATGGTCGATGCCATGAACGCGATGGCCATTCAGGCGCGTTCGATCACGTTGCTGACCGATGCCAAGGAGATCGAATCCGAGATCAAGGTCTTCGAGAAGTCCAAGATCGAGTACGGCAAGCAGGAAAAGGCGCTGCAGGCGTTGCTGGCCAGCGCGGACGCGCCGACCCGCAAGCTTGGTGAAGACATTGCCGCGGCTTCGGCCAAGGTCATCCCCATGGTCGCGCTGGCAGCCAAGCAGGGCCAGGAAGGCGCCAACATCGACGCCACCATGACATTGACCTTGCAGGTGCGCCCGGCCGAGCTGGCATGGCGCAAGAAGGTCGACGAACTGCTGACACAGCAGGCCAAGCACAACGCCGAGGCGGCGGCGGCGGCGTCGAGCGGCACCCGCAACGCCATTGTGGTGCAGGCCATCCTGGTGGCGGCGGCCATCGGCATTGGTGTGGTCGTGGCCTGGCGCATGACTCGCAGCGTCAAGACGCCGATCGAGCGCGCGGTGCGCGTGGCCGAGCGCATTGCCGAAGGCGACCTGGGCAGCGAGGTGAATGCCACGGGCACCGACGAGATCGGCCGGCTGCTGCAGGCGATTGCGGCGATGCAGGAGCGGCTGCGCGGTCTGGTGGGTGAGATCCGGCAGACGGCCGACAGCATCCAGGTGGCCAGCACCGAGGTGGCCACGGGCAACCAGGACCTGAGCCAGCGCACGGAGCAGGCGGCGAGCAAC
>JABWBN010000225.1 GCA_013360485.1 Burkholderiaceae bacterium
CCTTCGACCCGCGCGCGTTCGACATCGACGAAGTCAACCGGCGGCTTACTCAGACTGAGTAAGCGCCGTCAACAACGGCCATCGTCGGACTCTTACGTCCGAGCTTTTTGCTCTGGAGGGCGGGCACGGGTACCGGCGTGAGAACTCCGCGCGCAGCGCATTCAAGTTTCGATTGATCTGGGTCGTGATGCTCTTGCGCGACGCCCCGGCGGCGCCTCTAGCACTGCCGCGCGCTGCGGAGTAGACCGCCAGGAGGTCGCCTTCTGCCGCGACCACTTGGGTGTTCTTCTGTTCGATGGCCAGCAGTCGCCCGAACGGATTGGCGATGATGAAGTCGACTTCGCCGTAGACCGATCCCGCCCGGCTTGACCTGGCCCAGTGCACGCCGTGGTAGACAACGTAGCGGTCGCTCAGGCCATCGCGCAGGCGCGCAAGTGTGTGCAGCTCCGGCAGGTGCAGGTCACCCTGAAGCGAGGCCGCATCAAATTCCGACGGGATGAGTCGGGCCATGGGGCGGAATCTAGCATCCGCGCATTCGTGAAATCAGTTGCCTTTGCCGAGCGCGCGCAACCGACTCGTGAAATCAGTTGCCTTCGCGTTGCGGCCGCCCATGTGCGCTCGAACGACGCCCGCGTTGACGCTTTCACACGATGAGTGTTCATGGCGATTGCATTCGGCCGCGAAGTGGGCGCGCTTGGTTAACGCACGTGCCATTTCGGGCTGCCAGCGGCGCCGAAAGTTCATCGACGATGCCAGAACAGCCGCGGGCAGGTTGGCAACTGATTTCACGAACGAAGGCAACTGATTTCACGAGTGCGGGGCAAATATCGTGATTGATAAAGGACGTTATCATTCACAATTGCTGACCTTGCCATTGCGTGAGGCAAATGGCGTTCTCGGTGGCATGAAGCTCAGAATCGACAAAGCCGGGTGCCTGGTGCTGCCCAAGTCCGTCCGCTCGCAACTAGGCATCACGCCTGAGACCACGCTGGAACTGGTCCAGAGCGCCGACGGCATCCTGCTGCGCCGGGTCGTCAAGGGCGAAGACCGGGGCTTCATCGGCGTGCGTTCGATTGCCGAAACCTATGCGGCGCTGACGCGGCTGCTGGTCCAGCCGCGCATTCACCCCAACGAAGCCGGCCGCATCATCCGCGAGAACATCGTCAGGCACTCCACGATCGTCCCTGCCGGGGAAGCAGAGTACCTGCAGGCGCCCGCCGAGTCGCAGGCGCGTATCTGCACGCCCTGACAGTGACGGGTGCACCGATCCCAGCTACCTGCAGGATGGCCTCATGCCAAACACCCCAGTCAACCTTGGACTGCCGCTGTCGCCCCAGCTGCCATGCGGCATTGCGGCGCTGCCGGCGCTCTACGCGCCGAATGAGCCGGCGGCCCGGCGAACGCTGGAGTTCTTCGCCGCCAACATCCGCAACGGCAACACACGAAAAGCCTACGCCCGCGCTGCAGTGGAGTTCTCGGCCTGGTGCAGTGCCCATGGCATCACCCATCTGCCCCAGCTGCAGCCGGTGCACGTGGCCGCCTACATCGAGGGCCTGCAGCTCGCAGCACCCTCGGTGAAGCAGCGCCTGGCAGCGCTGCGCATGCTCTTTGACTGGCTGGTCATCGGCCAAGTCATCCCGATGAACCCCGCCGGCTCGGTACGTGGGCCGCGGCATTCGGTCAAGAAGGGGAAGACGCCGGTCCTGACGGCCGAGGAGGCCCGCGCACTGCTTGATGCCATCGACACCAGCACGGCGATGGGCTTGCGTGATCGCGCGCTCATCGGGCTGATGCTCTACACGTTTGCGCGGGTTGGCGCCGCTGTCCGGATGCAGGTCGATGACGTCTTTGTTCAGGCCGGCCGAACGTGGGCGCGCCTGCACGAGAAGGGTGGCAAACAGCACGAGATGCCTTGCCATCACAAGCTCCAAGCCTGGTTGGACGAGTACATCAAGGGGGCGCTGGCGGGAGCGGGCAAGGGCCCTCTCTTCCGCACCGCTGCTGGTCAGGCAGGCGGATTGACGGACCGACCCATGTCGCAGGCCGACGTCTTCCGGATGATCGGGCGTCGCGCCGAAGCTGCGGGCATCCGCACGCGCGTCGGCTGCCACAGCTTCAGGGCCACAGGAATCACCGAGTACCTGCGCAACGGCGGCCGGCTCGAGGTCGCACAGCAGATGGCCAACCACGAGTCGGCGCGCACCACTGGGCTCTACGATCGTCGCCAGGGGCAGGTCACGCTTGACGAGATCGAGCGCGTCGCGATCTGACCGCGATCTACCCCCAGCGCTCTCGCGACGGTTTTTCGATGGTTGCGCCGAGGTGTGCGACTCACACAGGCCCGGCCGCCGCCAGGGCCTGTAGCTGCTCCTGGTCGCGCTGATCGAGGATGTCCCAGACCCAGGGACGGCCCTCTGGCCAGCACGCTGGCGCGGGCGTGGGCGGCACCGGGCCGAGCGCCAGGGCGCGCGCCGCCAGGTTCACGGACTCGCCTTCGACGCAGCGCAAGACCAGCAGGCGCAGTTCGTCGAGCCGACCGTGACGCGCAAACGTGCGGTGCACGGGACGCGCGAGCTCGCCGTGCTTGTGGATGTAGCGTCGCAGAAGCACGCCGAGCGTTTGGTTGTCCAGCGGCAGGGACCAGACCCGGCCACGCTCGTCGACCATCTCGATCAGCCAACGGCCGTCAGGCAGCAGACGTCGGGTGACAGCCTGGGCCGCCTCGGCACGAGCGGTGCCCGGATCGGGTTCGAGTGGTTCCATGCAGATGCTCCGCGATGACAGATGGCAGTGTCATGCACGACTGGCTCACCACGTGAGCCAGTGAACGCCACGAGGTGATACTCGTCGCGTCCACCGACGGTGGCCGCAGCTGTGGCAGGCAACCGATTTCACGAGTCGGCGTCGCCGGCCCGCCCGCCGCTTCCTGAGTGAGTTCGAGCGCGTGGCCACCTTGCTTGTGGAGTTCCCAGGTATTGGCACACCCGCCGACGATCTTCGCCGGGTTCACCCACAACACGACTTTCCGTGGTCCGTGACCTATCGCGAGCAGAACGGGCGGATTCGCGTTCTGGTGGTACGAGGACAGTTTCGGGATTCCGCGCACGGTGAGCCTCGTCGCTAACGAGCGCCGGGCCGGAGCAGCCCACCCCCGGATGCGTGCGAAGGCTGCTGGAATCGATACAGCTGAGCGGGTCGAAATGCTCCGCCACGGGTCTGCCCCTCCAGGGCTACGACCAAGTCGGACGTGTTCGCTCTTCGCCGGAACGTCACTTTGTCCAGTGCCCTGCCCAAGACGGCCTCAGCGAACGCCTGCAGCTGTGGCAGCGTGAACGGCTCCGGTACCCAACCGTGCGGGAACTCCATTGCCGCCACCTGCTCACGCGTGGCGTCCACGGCTTGAGCGATCAGGCGTGCATGGTCGAACGCCAGGCCGCCGCCGTCTGACACCGTGTCGACGGCCACCCACTCCAGCGACTTGACTCTCTTGCCCGGCTTTACCGCCAGCTCGGGCTGCACCAGGCTGCGATAGACCACGCTCAGCGCCCAGGGCGCACGCGGATCCCGGTCGGTCCCCCCGACCGCGCAGAGTTGCAGCAGGTTAGGCAACTCGCGCCCCAGCCGCTCGCGGGCCACCCGTTGCGCGGCAGCCTCCAGTGACACGTCCTGGTCAATGCGCAAGACCCCGCCGGGCAAGCCCAGCAGGCCGGCATGGGGCTCTTCCTCGCGACGGCTCAACAGAACCTGCAGCGCCCCAACGGCGATGCACAGCACCACCAGTTCCGTGCGCACGAAGGGCATGGGATAAGGCTTGGCGGGTATGGCCGCAGTCTTAGTTGCACGTTGCATTTATGTGTGGCATACTTCGTTTCGTTGAGCAACTAAGTGTATGGGGAATCGAGATGAGCCACAACGTCGAGACACCGGCAGGCAGCCTCGAGCGCGCGATCGCCATCGCGGCATCGGCTCATGCCGGCCAGACCGACAAGGGCGACGCGCCCTACATCCTGCATCCGCTTCGGGTGATGCTGCGGCTCACCGATCGCCGCGCACAGATCGCTGCAGTGCTGCATGACGTGATCGAAGACGGCGACGGCTGGAGCGTGGGGCGTCTGGCCGACGAGGGCTTCAGCCAAGAGGTCATCGACGCGGTGCGCGCGGTCACCAGGCGACCCGACGAGGAAGCGCCCGAAGGCGCCGGCGCCGACGAACAGGCCCGGCTGTACCTGCGGTTCGTTCAGCGCGCTGCAGGTCACCCGATCGGTCGCCAGGTCAAAGCTGCGGACCTGGAAGACAACCTGGACGTCTCGCGCCTGCCGCAGCCTCTGCGTGCCAGCGACGTCGCGCGCTTGGCGCGCTATCGCCAAGCCCTCGATTGGCTGCGCGACTCGTCCTGAGGGCGCGCGACATCGACACAAGGAAAGAGCGATGAACTACGACGTGATTGCCGACATCCACGGCCAGTACCAGAAACTGCTGGCGCTGCTGCAGAGCCTGGGCTATCGCAAGCGCCAGGGGGCGTTTCGGCACCCGGACGGGCGCCAGGCCATCTTCCTGGGCGACCTGATCGACCGCGGGCCCCTGCAGGAGGAAGTCCTGTACACCGTGCGCGACATGATCGAAGCGGGCACCGCCCGTTGCATCATGGGCAACCACGAGTGGAACGCCATCGGCTACGCAACGCCCATCGGCGACGGGCAGTACGGCCATGCCCGCAGCCCCAAGAACCTCAAGCACCACCATGTCTTTCTGGACCAGGTCGGGCCGGACAGCCCGCGCCACAAGGCCTGGGTGGAGTGGTTCAAGACCTTGCCACCGCTTCTGGACTTGGGCGGGATCCGCGTCGCCCACGCGTGCTGGCGCCAGTCGCAGATCGATGTCATCCAGTCGGGCATGCGCGACGGCCGCCTGACCGAGCAGTTCCTGGCCGAGTCGTTTCAGAAGAAGCCTGCGCCCTCTGCGGCCCGCCTCGCGATGGACCTGGTCACCAAAGGCCCCGAAATCAAGCTGCCGAACGGTCAGATGTTCCACGACCACGAGGGGACGCCGCGCGTCGACATCCGCCTGCAGTGGTGGAACGAGGACGCTCGCACCTATCGCAATGCCGCCATGGTTCCCACGCTTCAGATCCCCAACATTCCGGATGAGCCGCTGCCGGACGGTGTGGAGATGGGCACCGACAGCGACAAGCCCGTGCTGGTGGGCCACTACTGGCTCAACGGTCGACCAGGTGTGCGCAGCGGCAAGGTGGCCGTACTTGACTACAGCGCGGCGGGCGACGGACCCCTGGTGGCCTACCGCTGGGGCGGGGAGCCTGTGCTCAGCGACGACAAGCTGATTGCCGTAGGCGGTTGGTCATGACGGGGAGGCCGCAGTGAACGATTTCCAGCTTCGGCAAGAAGCCGTCCGTATCACCCAAGAGGTTCTGTCGCGAGCCGCGGCAAAGGGGCACGCCACGGAACGCGTTGTACGTCCGCGGTGTCTCGTCGAACGGCATCCGAGCCAGGGTGACTTGTCCAACGTGCCCGACGGGACCGTGCTGATCACCATGGCCAGCGGCGTTGCTGCCGAACTTGCCAAGCTGGGCCTGCGCGAGCCCGTGTCGCTCACACAACTCAAGGGCCTGTGGTGGGTGGCACAGGTGGATGCGGCCCACATCTACCGGTTCATGGAGTACGGAGGCGCATACTGCACGGTGGCCGCAAGCACGCACCAGCTCGTGCACGAATACAGCTTCGGCTACTGCTCATTGGTGCAGGGGCCCTTCGAGACGGCTGAGCAGGCGCGCCAGGCGATTCCTCCAAGCAAACGAACGGGGTGAGCTGGGCGGCGGTGCCAAGCGGGCAGATGCTGGTAGACCGACGCTCCTGAGTTGAGCGGCGTGGCGCGGAAAGCGCGCGCCTCGCCGGCGCGTGTCGATCCCACGTCCACGTCCCACGGCTGCGAGGGGCATTCGACCCACGCGCGGCTCATACGCGTCAGTTCAAATGCGGTTCAAGGTCTTGGCCAGCCAAGGGTTCCACCCGCGCGCCCAGACTCAGCAGCCACCGCCGCAGTTGCCCCGTGTCCAGCACGGTGGCGCTGATCTGCTGTGAGCCGTCGGCGGCGTCTTCGACGAGTTGGTCGTCGGCCAGCGGTGTTTCGGTGAGCAGTTGCCCCACGCCTTCCCATGCGCGCAGGCGCAGCCGGATGCGCTGGTTGCCGCCAAACCCCAGGGCGCCCTCGGCCAGCCACCGGTCGATGTCGAAGATCAAGGCCATCGAACTGAGTCGACAGCGGTCGACCCTGGCAACGCCGGAGTCCGAAACACTGCGCTCAGGCATCAGGTTCGCTGGCCAACGCAGTCTGCAGTGGAGCCAGATGCACTGCGTAGTGGGTCCAAGCAGCCACCGAATCTCGGTAGGTCGGCCGTCGCACCGGTTCCCTTCTTTGCTTGCTAGGCACCCGCATGCTCCCATGCGGGCGAAAGGAACCGCCACCTTCAGCTCACGAGTTCAACAGACTCCGGGACATCGCCCCACGCGGAGCGCCTGCAGGATGAATATGGGGCACCCATCCGTTCGGTGTCAGGTCGCGTTCGCTGAGTTCGGCGTGTCCAGCTCTCCCGTAACCGAGAAAGGAATGGCCCCTTTCCCCCAACTCTCGCATGACGCAATCCTGCGAGATGCCGTAGTCGACAAAGACGAAGCAGTGGGCAGCATGCCGCGAGCCGAAGAATTTCACGGGCTGCCCGTCCGTGCCGCTGCCTGGGTAATAGACCACCCGAGGCGCGAAGAAGTCCGCCACGTGGACCTTGCGCCCATGATCCCAAGTGCGGAGCCACGGGAGGAGGTTCTCGATCGTTGTCATCTCAACCACTCCTTCCAAGCCTCGTAAACCATCACCATCGCCAACGTATCCAGCTCGCAATACCGCAACAGCGCCGCCTCGATCGATCGCCGCTCCTGTGGCGCGATGTCTTCGAACTGCAGACGCGCATAGGCCGTCGTCGCGGCGCCACCCTGTGCGATCTCCAGATCGTCATCGACCTCCAGCGCGTCGACCACCTCGCGCGGTAGGTCGGTGAACACCGGCGGCAGCAATCGATAGGGATCGACAACAGCGCCCCCCACCTCCTGCCACCAGACCTGATCGACAAAGTTCAGACTCTGGATGCCGCTCATCGCCCCATAGATCGGCCGCGAGTACTTCCGCTTGAGGTGTTCGGACGATTGCATCACCGCCGGCAGCACTTTCTTGATCGAATTTCTGCCCTTGGTCGCGGGATGGAAGAACGCCCTCTCGGCCAGGCGGCACAAGTCGACCAGTGCGCGGTTGCCTGTCTCGACGTCACCACTGCCAGCTTTCCGTGTCGTCAGGCTGCGGATGAATGAGCCGAGCGCTGCAGCGTCCGGCGGCGGCGCGGGGTCCTGCCCGAGCTCGTCGAGGATCGCGTTGAGGGTGCTGCTCTCATGCGGTGACCACATGAACACCGTACCCGTCGCACCCAGTGCGGCCCGCAGCGCCCGCACGAAGTCGTAGTTCGGCTTCCTGCCCGGGGTCGTGCTCAGGAACTGCGTTCGGTGCTCGACGCGCCCGTCGGCGTCGACCACGTGGTGCGAAAACTGAAAGGCGATGTTGGCGTACGGCCGTTGCCCCGCAAAGAACGGGATCGCGACCCGCGCTGTTTCGAAGTCGATGAAGTGCAGCGGGTAGACCCAGCGGTCCATCTCTCGCCGCATCAGCGGTGCGTCGAGATAGAACTCGGGGCGGCCGGGCCATTGGCCGGTCACCTGCATCGCCTGTCGGGCGCCCCGGCTCAGGCCGTCGGCGCCACCCTGGTCGCCCAGCGCGTCGAGGGGAACCTCCGCCAGCCGCAGCACGCGTTGTTCGATCAGCGGCTGCTTGCCACGGAAGTTCCACAGGTCGAGCACGGTGCCCTGGGCGAAGTCGGCTTCGGTGAGCCCGGCCGCGTCGCGCCAGCATTCGTGCAGCCCGCTGCGCATGCCGGCTTGAGGCGGGTCGACGCGGAACTCGCACTTCGCGCAGTGCGCACCGATGGCCGGCGCGATGCGCGTGTCCGTCCGGTACTGCTCGGCCCAGGTTGCCGCCAGCTCCGACAGGGCGCCCGTCGCCCCGGGTGCTTCGATCGGCTCGCGAAGGATCTCGTCGACCAGTTCGTCCACGTTCACGCAGCTCAACACCGGCGCGCCGATCGACTGCGCGTCGGTACCCGGCAGCACCGTCACCACCGGGCGGCCGCCCATGCGCCCGATCTTGAAGCGCTGGTTCAGGCCATCGACCGAACAGGTCTTGGACTTGTCGGCCAACATCAGGAAGCTGCTGCACTGCAGATGGGGGTAGGCCAGGCCCAGCACATGGCGCTGGAAGGCCACGTCCTGCAGGTAAGGCTTCATGCCGCCGTCGATGCCGCCACGCGCACCGCGAAATGGCCGCGCACTTGTGGAGTCGAAAGACTTGGCCTTGACTTCGATGAGCTCGATGCGCGACCCGGTCTTGCGCAGCACATCCACCCGCACGAAGAGCTGGCCGTGGCGGATGGCAGCCTCGAACAAGGTGACGTCTTCGCGCTGCAGCAGCCGCTGCGTTTGTGCGGCCTGCTCGTCATGCGATCGGGATGTGATCTCGATGCCGCCGGGGAACATCAGCTTGGCCAGTTCACCGACCTGGAAGCCGCCTTCGGCCAAGGCCTGCAGGAACTCGTTGTCGCGCTTGCGGTCGGGGTACTGATCCTCTTTGCCCGTGTAGAACAGCTTGGTCGGGCATTCCAGCGCGAGCTTGAAGCGCGACTTTGTCAGGTGGCGCGGCCTGGTGTTCGGACTCATCGTGCTGGCTCCCTCCTGTTGGCGGCGGAACGAATCCGCTGCACACTTCGCTCGGCAGTCCGAGCATACGGTGCGAACGCATCTGCGGGCACCCCAGCGGCCACCAGACCCGCCACCATTGCGTGACTTGGTGCTTCGAGTTTGCCGCCCATGCGGAACGCCGTACAGCGCGCGACTCGCCGTTCCCGGTACATTGCTCCAATGAACGATGCCACCCTCCGCATCGATTTGGACGACACAGGAAATTGGCGCGCCAGCGGCAGCTATCTCGGACACGAGCCTGCCATCGCCGCGCCTTCCCTGTGGGACTGCCTCGAGCTGTGCAAGCAGTGGGTCTGGGACGTCGAGATGGCTCACGATGCCTCGTCCGGTGCGTTCACCGGTGCAGTACGCCCGTACCCTGCGATCGACCCCGCTGACCGGAGGACTCCGCATCGCGGCATTGGCCCGGCTGCGCAAGACGAGCGCGATGGGCCCCGCCTCGATGCAGATCCCGAGTGAGAGCCCGGGCATGCCTCACGGAAACCGCGCCAGCACCTCGGCAATGCGGGCCGTGTCGATCTCGATGTGGCCCGCGTCGACCTTTGCGCCCAGGTGCCTGACCGCTTCGATCAGGATGGCGGAGGGGCCGTTGCATGTCAGCGACGGCATGGCGACCGACCCGGCGGATCCTGCAGGGAAGGTGACATTGATGAACGGATCTGCCGCCTTGGTGGCAGCAGCGATCCAGCCTGCCTTGCCCGCGCGACCGACCTCGATCGCGGCCAACCGCACCACCAGGGCGGCTTGGTCGGCATCGGTCAGGTCCGCCTCCTCGCGCTGGCCCACGCGCAGGGCAGTCCGACAGGTTTCGTCGAGCAGGAGTGAGTAGACCGCCAGATCCCGCAGCGGGATCGGCGAGCCGGTGCACTGCAAGCGCCATGCAGGATTCGGGGTCGTTGCCATCGGTGCTCTCTCCATCTGGTTTCCCTGCGGTCGATTTTGTGTGGTCGGGCAGCGACTGATTCCGTCGCATGCAGGTGGCAAAGTCATTTCCGTGGTTTCATGTAGGAGGCCTTCGACATGCTCGATCCGCGCAATCCCGATCCGGCGGCGCTGCTGCACTTTCTCGCCATACGCACGGCCATCGCGGTGGTCAACCTCGGCGACCTGCTGCTCGAAGCGGTGCTGATGATTCCTCTGCTGTGGTACTCGCTGCAGCTGGTTGTGCTGCGCCGCCTGCAGCGGATCGTCCGCGACTGTGCCGATCGCCTGTGATTCCGATGCCGCTGCTCAGACGAACCCGATCCGCGCCGCGCGGCCGGGCGCCTTGGCCTGCTGCTCGAGCTGCAGCTCATGCAGCCAGTCATCCGTCGCGCTGAACCTGCGGCTGAGGCGGCGCGCCACGTTCGCGAAATCGCCCGGTGTCAGCGCATCCAGTGCCTGGAGCCGGCTGTGCTGCTCCCTGCTGAGCTCCAGCGAGACTTCACCGTCTTTGCCGCCCAGGGCACCACCGGCCAGTTGCCGCAGCAGGGCCAGGCGCTGCGCCATGTCCATCGGCAGGAAGCCCACCCGCAGCACGAAGCGGCGTTGCAGCGCAGCATCCAACCGATCGGGATGATTGGTGGCGCAGACCAGCACCCCTTCGAAACACTCGAGCCAACGCAGGAACTCGGCCGTCACCGCATGGTCGGCCCGGTGCGTCGCGTCGGCGCGCGACCCCAGCAGCACCTCAGCTTCGTCGAGCAGCAGCATCTCGGAGCGCGGGTCGCAGGCATGGAACATCTGCGCGACGTTGGCCTCGGACTGCCCATACCACTTGGAGTGGATGTCCGATGCCGTGCGCACCACCAGACGCCGTCCCAGGTCGCGTGCCAGCGCCGCCGCGAACTGGGTCTTGCCCGTGCCGGGTGGGCCATGGAACAACAGGTTCGCACCCTGTTCATCGCGACTGGCCTCGCGCACGTCGGCCACGCTCAGCCCCTCGGCCAGGCGCAGGTACGCGGGATCGAAGCGCAGCACGGCGCGCGCCACCGAACGCGGTGCGTGCTGGCCCGCGGCCTCGCTGTGGCCCTGCAGAACCGCCTGCACCACACGGTCGGCCGACGGCGCGGCC
>JABWBN010000226.1 GCA_013360485.1 Burkholderiaceae bacterium
CCACCGCTTGCGACAAGCGCTCCAAGGCGGCCCGCCGGGGTTGTCCGCTCGAGGGCAGGGTTGGGCACCGCGTTTCGATGCCCTTGGATGGGCGAGGCGGTGACCATGCGATTTGCCCCTGCCTTGGCGACGGCTTGCGCCGCAGCCATGCAGTGGGATGTTCGAACAGCTGCAGGCCTTGCCCTTGTGCCCGTGCACCCGGGTGCGCCGACCGCCAACGGACGGGCGGCCCACTGTGCCCTTGGCATGTGATGCCTGCTCTGTGCCCCGGCCATCGGGTCCCGCGCCTTCGGGCGCGGGTGTGCGCGCTTGAGCAGGGCACCCGTCGCACCGCCCCGCCCTTGCGCCGGCCGCCAACGGACGGACGGCCGGAACCGGCCTTTGCAGGTGGCGGCGTTGCAGTGCACGGTGACGCTACTCAGCACGTGCTTGGCAGTGTTGTGTGGCGCGGGGCCCAACGTTCTAGGTGAGGCGCATCCTACAGCGGGGGCCTGGGGCCGCGAAGCGCAACATGGGCTTCTACGCTTCGCGGCCCCAGGCCCCCGCTGTAGGATGTCGCCTCGACCGAAGGGTTAGCCGTCAGTCTTTGGCGACGCCATCACGCCTGATGCGACCGAGCATTTCGGTTGCGAATACGAGGAAGGCTTGGTCGTTCTCTGCTTGGTCTGCCGTTGGCTTTGGCAGTGGAGCAGAAAAGAACCACTGCATGGCCCCAGTTGGGTTGCGGAGTTCTCCCGAGACGACCAACCTGATTTCATCAAGCGGGCGAGGACGATCGGCATCAATGCGGGCCTCTGAAAGGACTACGCGAAGTGTGTGGAGGCCGGTCGCGGCATGCTCCAAGGAGAAGCCGTGTTTGGCGCAGAGTGACGGAAACTGAACGTCGAATCCACGCCGAAGAGTGGCGTCAAGATTGCGTGCTTCTCGGATCGCCATTGCGGCCTCTTCTGGAAGCACCCTTGGCGAAGTAGTGCGCTGAGAAGACTTGGCAATCCTGAAGGAGTTGCCCGGCCCCTCATAGACCAAAGCGAATCGACTTACCCGTGCCCCATCGAATGCGGTAGTGCGTTGGGATGTGAACGCGGGCTGTGACGCACATGCGGCGCCGAGGAGTGGGGCTGCTGCAGCAGCGAGTAGCGTGCGTCTCTGCATTCTCGACCCTCCGGGGATACACATTGTTGTCCTGACGGCTAACGTAGAAGTAACCGGCAAGCCCCCGCGCGGTGCTGCCGGAGCGAGATAGCTTGCCGGGGCTTGTCCGGTTGACTGCCATGTTAGGCCCTGGTGGCCGAAGCGAGGAACACTGTGAACACCAACGAAACCGAGCGCCCCGACACCTACGACCGGGCGTGCCGTGATGCGGATGACAACTGCCCGACCGAAAACGCGGTGCTGCGCCGCGAATGGCGCCAGAAGACCGCCACCATTGCCGTTTTGGCGACGACGCTGGAACAGCAGACGGCCCGGTTTGAACTCCTGCGCGCCGCCGCCGCCGCGCTGCTGGATGACATGGGCGAGCCCGACGACGGAGTGGAAGCGAACTTGATGCAGGCGCTGCGCGACGCGATGGCGTGAACTCGGGGCCTAACGTTCGAGTTCAGCCGGCCACGCCGGCAACGGAGGTGTGATGGACAACGACAACAAGCCGGCGGGGCTCGGCTGCAACGAGGAGTTAGGCGCGTGGGGCCGTGATGACTTGATGGCCCTGGCCGCCGTGCGCTACTGCCTGGGGCGCATGAGCTACATCGTGGGCGACTGCTGCGAGTGGCTGCCGCGGGTGTGGCCGCACATCAAGCCCAGCATGCGGACGATCATTGCGAGAGACATTGACGAGGCCATCCGGCGCGACAGCGAGGCCCGAGCGCGCGGCGACGAGCACTTGCCGCTGGGCATGGACTTCGACCGCGCCGAATGGGTGCGGATGCAGCGCCTGTGGCAAGCGCCTAACGTCTGACATGAGGGGCCGGCGCCGGCTTTATGGCGACGGTCCCTCTCGATGGATGGGTTCGGCGTCTCTGCCGTGCCACGAAGACTGACTTTGGAGAACGCGATGCGCGCAAAGGTATGGGTTGAACACGAGGTAGAAGTCGAGATCAGCGCAGGCGACGCCATCTCGGCGCTGATGGACCTGGACGAGCCGGAGAGGCTGCCGATGGCGCTTAGTGGTCTCTCGGCCTGCCACGGCTGGATGCGCAGGATACCGGACTCGCTGATTGCGGAGATGAACGAGAAGCAGCGAAGCATCGTCGTCTCGGCACTCGAAGACCAAGCGGCGCGTTACAAGACGCCGAACGTTGCCGGTAACCGGCTGGCCCGCCAGGGCCAGTCCGAGTTGACCGGCTTGTTGGGCGGCCCTGCCCGAAGCGAGAAGGAGTGAGCATGGAAGCGAAGTGGGACGAGATGCGGCAAATGCTGACGCTGCCGGAGCACGGCATACCGCGCGCCGAGTGGGAGCGCCGATTCCGTGCCGAACTGCGGCGACTGGCCGACGCCTGCGACGGGGTGGCGGACGCTGAGTTGCAGAGCTGGCCTGAAGATGACGGAGACCAGTTTCCAGACTGGCTGACTACCTCGCCCGAGGAGGCTGCGGCCGAGAACCTGAGCTACTGGACGGATGACGAATGAACCCGCTGAAGCCTTGCCCGTTCTGCCTGACTGACGGCGATGAACGGCTGATTGAGCTGTGGGACACGTTCGACGCGGGCCACATTGCGCACATCCACTGCACGCACTGCGGCGCCGATGGCCCGAGTGTGTACGGAGAGATGGGTGCGGCGCCGACGATTGCCCGCGCACGCTCGATGTGGAACGGGCGGGCCGAGTACCTGCAGACGCCCAACGTTAAATGGACCGCCAGGGCAAGTGACGGATAGTTGGCCTACGCTGGTTCGACATGGCAATCCTCCCTTTGGGGGTCCCCCACTCCCACCCACCCACACCTCAGAGGGATGTCCGACTGCAATGGGCGGACGAAAAATCTCCGGATGCAGGTGGATCACGGTGGACCCGATAACCCGGATGCTGACACGCATCGCCCTCGGCCGTCAGGGCCTTTGGATCAGGGTAAACCCGAGCCTCGGCTGCTCGACCAGTTGCGTGCGGCCGTGCGGTCGCGGCATTACTCCATCCGCACCGAGGATACGTATGTCCAGTGGGCGCGGCGCTTCATCGTGTACCACGACAAGCGGCATCCGCGCGAGATGGGGCCGGTCGAGGTGCAGGCATTCCTGAGCCACCTGGCGGTCGATCGCACGGTGGCGGCCTCCACGCAGAACCAGGCCAAGTCGGCGTTGCTGTTTCTGTATCGGGTCGTGCTGGGCATCGAACTGCCGTGGCTCGACGAAATCGTGACGGCCAAGGCGCCGCGTCGCCTGCCCATGGTGCTCACGCTGTCGCAGGTGCGCGCACTGCTCGAGGCCATGAACGGCCCCACCGGGCTGCTGGCCAGCCTGCTCTACGGCACCGGCATGCGCCTGCTCGAGGGCCTGCGCCTGCGGGTCAAGGATGTCGGCTTCGAGCGGCGCGAGATCATCGTGCGCGAAGGCAAGGGCGGGAAGGACCGCGTCACCGTGCTGCCCGAGAACCTGATCGTGCCGCTTCAGGGCCAGATGGCGCGCACCCGCGCCTTGCACGATGCAGATCTGGCTGCTGGGCGCGGCGCGGTGTGGCTGCCCGACGCGCTGGCGGTGAAATACCCGCGTGCGCCGCGCGCATGGGGCTGGCAGTGGGTGTTTCCCAGCACCCAGTTGTCGATCGATCCGCGCACCGGCATCGAGCGCCGCCACCACCTGAACGAGGCCAGCGTGCAAAAGGCGGTGTCAGTGGCGGCGCGCGCCGCCGGCATCGACCGCCCGTGCTCGCCGCATGTGCTGCGCCACTCCTTCGCCACTCACCTGCTGCAGGCCGGCTACGACATCCGCACCGTGCAGGAGTTGCTCGGCCACGCCGATGTGTCGACGACGATGATCTACACGCACGTGCTCAATCGCGGCGGGCGCGGCGTGCGCTCGCCACTGGACCAGATCTGAGCGTTCGCCGCGGCCGTCGGCGCCGCATTCCCCCACCCCCATCCTAAAATCACCGCTCGCTCCCCAGGATGGCCCCATGCCGCGCAAGCTGTTCGTCACCACTGCCCTGCCCTACGCCAACGCGCCGTTCCACATCGGCCACATGATGGAGTACATCCAGGCCGATACCTGGGTGCGGGCGCAGCGCATGCGGGGCGCGGAGGTGAACTTCGTCTGCGCCGACGACGCCCACGGCGCACCCATCATGATCGCCGCCGAGAAGGTGGGGCAAACGCCGCAGCAGTTCGTGGCCGGCATCGCCGCGGGTCGCCCGCAATACCTCGAGGGCTTTCACATCGCTTTCGACAATTGGCACTCCACCGACGGCCCGGAGAACCATCGCCTCGCGCAGGACATCTACCTCGGCCTGCGCAAGAACGAGTTGATCGACGTGCGCTCGATCGAGCAGTTCTTCGATCCGGTCAAGGGCATGTTCCTGCCCGACCGCTACATCAAGGGCGAATGCCCCAAGTGCGGCGCGAAAGACCAGTACGGTGATTCCTGCGAATCCTGCGGCGCCGTCTATGCCCCCACCGATCTGAAGAACCCATACTCCGCGCTGTCGGGCGCGGTGCCGGTGCGCAAGAGCAGCGAGCACTACTTCTTCCGCCTGTCCGACCCGCGCTGCGTGGCCTTCCTCGAACAGTGGACGCAGGACGGCAAGCTGCAGCCCGAGGTGGCCAACAAGATCCGCGAGTGGTTCACCAAGGCCGAAGACGGCAGCGGCGGCCTGGGCGACTGGGACATCTCGCGCGATGCGCCCTACTTCGGCATCGAAATCCCCGACGCACCGGGCAAGTACTTCTACGTCTGGCTCGACGCGCCCGTGGGCTACCTCGCCTCGCTCACCCACCTGTTCGCCCGGCGCGGGCACGATGTCGACGCCTACCTGGCCGATCCGGCGGTCGAGCAGGTGCACTTCATCGGCAAGGACATCGTCTACTTCCACACGCTGTTCTGGCCGGCCATGCTGCACTTCAGCGGCCGCAAGGTGCCCAACCATGTGTTCGTGCACGGCTTCATCACCGTGGGCGGCGAGAAGATGAGCAAGAGCCGCGGCACCGGCCTGAGCCCGCTGCGCTACCTCGAGCTGGGGCTGAACCCCGAGTGGCTGCGCTACTACATCGCGGCCAAGCTCAATGCCCGCGTCGAGGATGTCGAGTTCAACCCCGAGGACTTCGTCGCCCGCGTCAATTCCGACCTGATCGGCAAATACATCAACATCGCCAGCCGCGCTGCGGGCTTTCTCACCAAGCGCTTCGCCGGCAAGCTCTCGGCCGATCTGGGCGTCGAGGGCCGCGTGCTGCTCGACACCCTGCGCGCGCACCGCGCCACGATCGAGCAGTTGTACGAAGAGCGCGAATTCGGCAAGGCGGTGCGCGAAATCATGCAGCTGGCCGATCGCGTCAACGAATACGTCGACCAGCACAAGCCGTGGGAGCTGGCCAAGCAAGACAGGCCCGCCGACGCCGGGCCGCCCCAAGGCGGCGGCACCCCCTCGGCGGGCGGCGCCGCAGGCGCCGGGGCGTCCAGTGTGGCGCTGCACGACGTGTGCTCGGTGTGCATCGAAGCCTTCCGTGTGCTCACCATCTACCTCAAGCCCATCCTGCCGGCGCTGGCCGCGCAGGTCGAGGCCTTCCTGAAGGTGGCGCCGATGGACTTCGCCGACGCTGCACGCGCACTGGGCCATCACACCATCGGCGAGTACAAGCACCTGATGCAGCGCGTCGACGCCAAGCAGATGGACGCGCTGTTCGAGCCCCCGCAGGCGGCCCGGGTGGAGCCCGGCGGCGAGCCCATAGCCGACGAAATCGGGATCGACGACTTCTCCCGCGTCGACCTGCGCATCGCGCGCATCGTCAACGCCGAGCTGGTCGAGGGCAGCGACAAGCTGCTGCGGCTCACGCTCGACGTCGGCGAGGGCCGCCACCGCAACGTGTTCAGCGGCATCCGCAGCGCCTACAAGCCCGAAGACCTCATCGGCAAGTTCACGGTGATGGTGGCCAACCTCGCGCCGCGCAAGATGAAGTTCGGCCTCAGCGAAGGCATGGTGCTGGCCGCCAGCCACGCCGACGGCAAGGCGAATCCGGGCCTGTTCGTGCTCGAGCCCCACCCCGGCGCGCAGCCGGGCATGCGGGTGCGCTGACGGTGCGGCGCGCGCCGGGCACGAGTCACCGGGCC
>JABWBN010000026.1 GCA_013360485.1 Burkholderiaceae bacterium
CGGCCTGACGGGAACCGCACTCAGCCTGATCCGCCTGCAGTTCGAGGCGGTTGTCCGTGCCGCCTGGGTGCTTCACGCCGCCAAGGAGGACTGGCTGGAAAAGTTCTCCGCGCCGGTGCCGGAGGGCGAACTCTCGGAACCCCAGATGGGGCCACCGATCCCCGCCATGATCGATGCCATCGGTGCGGTCGCCGGCCCGGCGGCCACCGAACTGAAGCGACTGCATGGCACCGTCAAGGTGATGCACTCGTTCGTGCACGGTGGTGTCCACCTGGTCGTCCACGCCCTGCGGGGTTACCCGGCAGGAAAGCTGACGTCGGTGCTGCAGAACCGCAACCTGCTCTCGCTGATGCTGGCCAACGTCATCGTGATCGTCAGCCAGGATCCCGGCCTGCGGGGTTCGGTCGGACGGTTGTCGGGCCTGCATGCGGCCTGCATGCCGCCGCTCCAGCGGTGAGCCTCGTCGAGGGGCCGGGCAGGACCGGCATGGCCTCGCCAGGCAACCAGAGCCAGGATCTCGGCCGGGCAGTCTCGAATGCCCTTCGCTTGGCACCCTGTTCGGCCTCGCCCATGAAGCCGCTGACGACATGGAGGTCGACCGGCTCCGCGCCCACGTCCAGCAGGATGGCATTCGCGAACCCGGCCACCGATCGCGCGTCGTACCGCAGGGGCTTCACGAACCGCCGCCCCTGCGCCACCAGCGCTCGAACCAGCGGCGCCTCGTGCACACCCTCCAGCGGAATCCACTCCTCGCTGGTCAGCATCAGACTGGCGAGGTCGATCTCGTAGGTGTGCTCTCGGCGCGCCCGGATCAGCGCCGCCAGCATGAGACGCAGCCCTCGCCCTCCGTCCGAGTCGAGCGCCTCGAAGAGCGGCGCGAAGCTGCGCTGCACCCGCGCCCAGGTCCGCGCGTCCGCCAGCAAGGGGGCGTCCGGCATGTGGCGGATCCAGATGCGCGCGCCCGCGGGTACCGGCTCGCAGGCCTTGAACTCGCCCAGAACCACCGCCAGCGGCTGTCGCCCGTCGCGCGGCTGCAGCAACGACAACCGGGCACGGCGCCGTTCGGCCTGCTCGGCCTTCGCGGTCTCGCTGAAGGCTTCCGGCACGTACAGCCGGTTCGATAGCGGCTCGCCCTTCACCTGGATCGCCTCGGCGGCCTGCATCAGGTACTTGTGAAGCACCGCCTGGTTGCGCTTCCCGGCCATTGCCGGCGACCAGCGGTTGAAACCGGCCCGCTCGAACAGGAAGTGCATCAGCGCCCGCAGGCTCATCCGGCGACGGGTGCGGCCGACCTCCGACGGCTCTGCAGGTTCGCGGCTCACCCCAGGCCGCCCGGGCACACGCGCCCATGGGAAGTCCACGTGCAGTTCCACCCGTGCCGGATCCAGTTGGACGACGGCCTCTCCGACCAGTTCGCCCAGGCCCGACATCGCAGGCCCCGGCTCGTAGCTCGGGCAGGCGGGATGGTGCCGGTCCCCGGTCTCGGGCATGCGCTTGATCTGGAAGTGGCGATGGAAGGCGACGTACATCTCGACGCCGCCGGCCACGCACAGGCAGCGCGGCCGGTCCGGCGCCTCGTAGGCCTGGGCCAGCAGGTCCTGCAGCTGCGGGTCGTCGGCGTCGACCACGCGCCCACCGATCGCAAAGCGCTGCCCGTCCACCCCCGACTCCTTCCCCGACTCCAACGCCGTTGCAGCCCTTCAGCCGGCGCGCCGTGTCACGTCAGCTCCTCGAGCACCTTGGCCAGCTCGGGTCGCGGCCTCGGCAGCTGCTCGCGCACGGCACTTCGATCGGCGATACCCAGCACCAGCCCGACCTGGTCCTCGTCGGCGCCCCGCTCGTACATCCGCGACATCAGGGTCAGCCGTGCCGACTGCGTGCTCAGTCCCGATATCGCCGCCAGCCGGAAGATCCGCCGGTAGCTGTCGAGGATCGGACGGCATACATGCCGCTGCCCCTCTCCCGGACCGGCCGTGATCGGGTAAGGCAGTCCCCGGGCATCCAGCATCAGCCTGCTGCGCGGGTCCAGGCCCCTCCACTCGCCCGATCGGCCGACACCGTGACCGCCATGCAGACGTTCATCGATGTAGGCCGCCAGCGCCCGGTCCAGCGCCCCGTGCCTGAAGTGCAGCGGCCGGCTCCGGCCGTTGATGGCCACATCGTCCCGAACGATGGATGCCTGCCTGACATCGCCCGCCTCGTCGAGGTAGTCGCGTACCTCGAGCCGCGCCACCTCCAGGGGCCGCAGGCCGGTCGCAAACGAGAGGTGGTACAGGACCAGGTCGTGCCGAGGCCTGGGCGCACGGGCCTGCACCCGCATGGCGCCGAGCGCCACCTCCTCCCGGGTCAGCACCCGCGCTGCGCGTGTCGACGGTCGCGGCGCCGGTTCGAAGCGTTCGAGTGCCTCGAGCACTGCCGTGCGGCGCTGGCGAAGCCGCTCAACGAACGCGGTGCCTTCCTGCTTCAAGCCGTCGACGCCGACCGACCGGGTCAGCTGCAGGGCCAGATGCTTAACGCGTCTGTCCACGGTGGAGCGCGAGACGCCCAGCTTCGCGGACACGACGCCCAGCGGCTCGCCCTCCAGCACCCGTTCGAGCATCTGGACCGACTGACGGAACCGGGCGTCGCCCTCTGTTTCCTCGCTCATGGCTTCCCCCTGTCCAGCTTGCTGCGACGTCCAGGCACCGCGCCCGAACGACGGGACGCGACCCCGACACCGGAAGCATCGAGGCCCGACGCCAGCAGTCGCTCCAGTGGCATCTCCAGGATCGCGCGGTCCTCGGCCCGGGACCGGCAGGCAGCCATCTGTTCGCACAGCGTCGCCTTGGCCTTGCCGTAGTGCCGGGCCACCACGGCTGCCGCACACACGCCATGTCGAACCGCGAGGCTGGCGACGAGCGCCCTCGCGCGCGTACGCAGGGCGTCTGAACCCTCGTAGCTGGACAGCAGCGTCGGCTTCCCGAGACACAGCGCCACCCACTTCTCCAGCAGCCCCAGCACCGCGTCGAGTCCGCCGGGACCGGCGGCCGCAAACAGATCCGCTGCCGCGTGATCCACCACACCCCGTCCCGGCGGGCCCGCACTACGGGTGCGGCCGTGCGGAAGGCCATGAATCAGGGCCCAGCGCATCAGATCCCGGTCACCGGGCCTGCGTGCAATCCACGATCGCATCGACGCTCGCGCGCCGATGACAGACTCGCCGAAGTGATTCAACAGCGGCCGCGCGTTGAAGCCGGACGCGGGCGACAGCCCGAGGGTGATGCGCAAGGCGCCCTGCGCATGGTGCGTCGGCGTGACACATTCGCCCTGCACCACCGGGCGCCACGCCAGGATGCGCAACAGCACTCGCAGGTCGGCATCGGATTCGACCGGAAACGCCCGATAGGGCTCGGCAAACACCGGGCCTCGCACGCGCTGGACCTGGCGCACCCAGCGCGCAACCACGTGACCGAAGGCTCTCGCCACGCGCTCTGGCGCATCGCCGGCCTGCAGCCTGCACACCACATGGATCTCGCCCGGCAGAACGAGGTAGTCGAGCAACTGACGGCCCCTGTACCGGTGTGCATCGATCAGTCGGTCGCGGATGCGCGCGAACAGCGCGGGGTGCGCAAAGCAGTCGCGGCCGAACGCCGCCTGCCAGAGCAGGTGCCATGTGGCCGCCCCATCGTTGCCGGATTCGTCGTCAGCGTCTGGCTCTCCCATGAGAACTATGACGATCTGGCGGCGCCAATCCTCAACAGACTTGACGCAACAACACCGCCGATGTTCGGTCCGAGCCCATTGCACCGGGTGCGCCGAACCGGCATTGCGGCCATCGCGGGTCGGTCCAGGGCTGGTCTGGGCCGTCACGCGGCCGCGATCCCCGCATGAAACCCCGATCCGCTGGCGGCGAGTTCGACCGAACGGTTCAGACCATCCCGCCACGACGCTGGTTCTCGGGCGAAGACATCCCTATGGTGCAGATGCCCGCGGCGATTGCCCAAGGCGATTCGCCACCGGGCCAACGTGTCAGCAACCCAACCGCAAAGGAGTTCGTCATGAACGAGACGCTGGAACTGGAGTTCACCGACCTGGGTGACGCGAAGGAGGTGACCAAGGGCACCATCGATCCGCAGAACTCGGAAGAGCACCCGGTGCTCAGCCGCCGCCTGGAGAACTGAAGGCGCGGCCTGGCCGGGGCGGACGCCATCGCCCGCCCAGAGCCACCGGATCCGTCGCTGATGCCGCCGTTGCAGTGACGGATCCAGGACCGGGTGCGGCGCCCGGTCCATTCCCGCCGGGCATTGCCCGCATGGCCAGCCCCTCTCGGCCAGGCATCGCCTGCCTTCAGACAAGTACCCCACCTCGCTGGACCCGACATGCCAGAGCCTGCCGTTCACGCGTTTGCCGCCCGACACATCTGGCTGGCCCCGCACATGCGGGTGTGCACGCTGGATGCCTTGTCGATCCTGCTCGACCTGCGCCGCGGTCGATACCTCGGCCTGGGGGCCGAGCAGTCCCGCCACCTGTCCGAGTGGGTCCAGGACTGGCCGTCCGACGAACACGCCAGCTCGCCAGAGTCGCCGTGCGACCTGCCGCCCGCCTTCGTGACCCGGCTGCTGAATCGCGGCGTGCTGACGACGGAAGCCCCATCGCAGACGAACCGCGTCAGGCTTCCCGCCGCATGCCATTCACTCGACACGCGAGACCTGTCGACGGAACTGCAGGTCAGCCCCGGCCGAGTCGCCAGTTTCGTCCGGGCCGCGGCGTCGGCCACGCTGTGGCTGCGCTGCAGATCGCTGCAGGCCATCGCGGCACATCTCGAGCGGGTACGCGGCAGCAGGACCAGGACCCGTGCCGAGGGTGCCTCGACGTCACTGAACGGGCAGGCCGCCATGTTCGTCTCGGTCGCCACCTTCGACATGCTGCGGCCGCTGGCCTTCACCTCGCGCGATCGCTGCCTTTTCGACTCGCTGGCGCTGATGAACCTTCTGCATCTGGACGGCCTCGATGCGCGGTGGGTGATCGGTGTGAAGGATCGCCCGTTTGCCGCGCATGCCTGGGTGCAGCAGGACGACCTGGTGCTCAATGACCTGCATGAGCACGTGCGGCGTTTCACGCCCATCCTGATCGTCTGAGCCGTCGCCGGCACCCGCCGTGTTCCGCTACCTCGTCCTAGCCTGGGACCCCCTGCGGCCCGACTGCAGCGCAAGGGTCGTCCGGCTGCGGCAGCGCCTGCTGCGGAGCGGCGCGTGGTCACCATCGATCGACGTCTCCGGCCTGTTCGTCGCCACGACGGGCAGCGACCGCCGCAACAACGGCGCGTGGCCGTTGACAAGCGGTCGAGGCGTGATCCTGGGCCGCCTGTTCGATATCCGCGGCGCTGCCCACCCATCCGGCTCCGGCGCGGCGCCGAACGACGCCCTGCTGGAAGCAGTCGCGCAGACCTCGGGTGCCTCGCTGATCGGATCGCACTGGGGGCGCTACGTCGCGGTGCTGCAGGACGACGCCGGCATCACCGTCGTGCGCGATCCTGGTGGGGCACTTCCCTGCTTCTTCCGACACCTCCGCGGGATCTGGCTGGTGTTCTCGTGGCTGGAAGACAGCATCGATCTGCTCGGCCCGGAAGGGGTCCCACCTCTCGACTGGGAGGCGATCCGCGCCCTGCTCCTCCTGGGTGCTCTCGGCGGCCACGCAACGGCACTGGACTGCGTGACCGCCGTGCTCCCCGGCCAGCGCGTTCGACTCGGCGCACATGCCGCCCGCGGGGAGATGCTCTGGGCGCCAGCGGCCATCGCGCGGGACCCGCTGGACCTGCCGGCGTCACGGGCGGCGGACCTGCTCCTGCAGACGTCAGAACGCTGCGTCGGTGCGTGGGCGGGTGATGGTGGCCGCATCCTGATGCGGCTGTCAGGCGGAGTCGACTCCGCCATCGTGCTGGCGTGCCTGACGAAGAAGCTCGACCCCGATTCGATCATCTGCCTGAACTACCACTCCCCGGGGGCCGATGGCGACGAGCGAGGGTACGCGCGGCAAGCGGCGTCGATGGCCGGCTGCCGGCTGATCGAGGCCCCACGCGACACCGGGTACCGACTCGAGCGCGTGCTGGCACTGGCGCTCACCCCGTGTCCCACCAGCATCGCGGGCCGGCTGACGGCCGACACGGATGCGGCACATGCGAGGTCCGTCGATGCTCTGGCCATGTTCACCGGCGGCGGTGGCGACCAGCTGTACTTCGAATTCCGTCGCTGGTGGCCGGCAGCCGACTACCTGCGGAACCGAGGCTTCGGCCCAGGGTTCCTGCGCGCAGCCATGTCTGCAGCGCGTCTTGGCGGCCAGTCGGTCTGGCAGACCATGCGCCTGGCCTTGTCCGATCGACTCCGAAGCGGCGCGCCGAGCATCGCCGCTGGCGGATCGCTGTCACTGGCAGGCCCAGGCCTGATGGACGGAACACCGGACCTTGCCCGATTCGTCCATCCGCTCAGCCGCGCCACGCACGGCCTGCCCATCGGCAAGTCCGTCCAGCTGAGCCAGCTGCTCTTCCCCATGGAGTACTACGACCCGATCGCCCGCGAGGCTGGACCGGAACTGGTCAATCCCTTGCTGTCCCAGCCACTGGTCGAGCTCTGCCTGCGGTTGCCGACCTACCTGCTCACCGCGGGTGGTCAGCCGCGAGGTCTGGCACGGCTGGCGTTTGCCCATCACATCCCTCGCGCGATCGCCCTGCGTCGCTCCAAGGGCGGCATGGAGGAACACCTCTCGGCGGTCGTGGCACAGAACCGGGATGTCGTCCGCACGCTGCTGCTGGAAGGACAGCTCGTGCAACGCGGCCTCATCGACCGGCGGCGCATCGAAGAGTCTCTCTCCACTGCACGCCAAGCACCTGCAGCATCGACCGCTGAGATCCTGACCTGCGTGGGCATCGAGGCGTGGCTCGGCCGTCACGAGGCACTGCGGAGATCCGCAGGCCCACGGCCCGAAAGCTGATCCGGTACATGACGCGCCGGATGTCCCGATCTACGCCCGCGTTCGACCTTGCGCGTGACGTGCGCCGCATGGCCACGTTGCTGATGTCGGCGACGACCTCATCGATCCGCTGGCGCATTGCTCTGGCGTTGGGTCTGGTGATCGCTGGCGCGGCCCTCTCCGCGCTGGCGCCACTCGCACTCCAGCTGACGATCGACACGTTGACCCGGCCGGCCCTCGGCACCGCCGAGTCGATGCCGCAGTACGACCCGACCCTGGCCATCGGGCTTGCCCTGGCCTACGTGCTGTCCATCTGCGCGGCTCGATGGATCAATGACATCCGTCCCTGGATCGCGGGGGCCGCAGAACACCAGCTCCTGGCCCGGGTGCAGCAGCGCATCTACGCCCACCTGATGGCCCTGCCGCTGCGCGACCATCTCGACCGGTCATCCGGCGCGCTGAGCCAGAGTCTGCAGCAGGCTGTCACCGGTCTGCAGCTCCTGCTGATGAACACCGTGCATGGCGTCGTACCCGTCGTGGTCGAACTCTCCGTGGTCCTGGCCGTCCTGACCACCCAGGCCCCCACGGCGCTCGGCGTGACCTTCATCGTCACGGCCGCGTGCTACCTCGTGATCTTCACGTCAGGCACGTCGCACACCGGCCGGCGCGCTGCCGAGGTGACCTCGGCCAGCCAAGACCTGCAGGCCGCTGTCACAGACGGTCTGCTGAACATCGAGGCCATCAAGCTGTTCGGCGCCGAGTCCCAGGTGGGACAGCGACAGGGCGACCGGGTCTGGCGGCTCGGCGCCGCATGGATCGCCTTGCACCGCCAGCGGGCAGTGGTCGGTTCGGCCATCACGGCGGTCTTTGCGGTGTCTCTGGCCATTACCCTGGTCCTCGCAGCCGATGCCGTCGTCCGGGGCGACATGAGCATCGGCGCCTTTGTGCTGACTCAGGTCTACATGCTGCAGATGGTGCGACCGCTCGACATGCTCGGTGCCGCAGCCCGTGACATCGTGCAGGCACAGGCCTTCGTGCGGCCCGTGCTGGCGCTGCTGGCCCGCCCGCGTGAGCCGGTCTCGCACAAGCCGACGACGGACCCGCTCGATGTCTTGCCCGACGCCAAATCGACGCCGCCACGTACACCGACGCTCAAGCCAGCTTTCGGCACGCGGCCAGCGCCGTCGACAGAACCCTTACGCGACATCCGATGCCTTGGACCGCGCGAAGGACTGCGTCTGGAACTGCGGCAGGTTCATGTGCGCCATGGACCGCACCGGTCGGTCCTGCAGGACCTTGATCTCGTGCTAGATGCGGGCCAGACCCTTGCCATCGTCGGCGCCAGCGGCGCAGGCAAGACGACGCTGATCCGGCTGCTGACCGGTCTGATCCCACCGGACCGTGGCGAGGTGCTCATGGATGGGCAACCGGTGTGCCCTGTGCAACCCGCCGCGTGGCGAGCCTGCATCGGCGTGGTGCCGCAGGACCCGCTGCTGATGGACGACACGCTGGCGGCGAACATCGCGCTTGGCCGTCCTGACGCCTTGCGGCAAGACATCATGCGTGCTGCCGTCGCCGCACAGCTGCACGCCGCCATCGAGCGCATGCCGGATGGCTACGACACGCGTGTCGGTCAACGCGGCCAGCGCCTGTCGGGCGGTGAACGCCAGCGTGTCGCCATAGCCCGTGCGCTGCTTCGGCAGCCCAGGTTGCTGGTGCTCGACGAAGCCACGTCGATGCTCGACACGGAAACCGAGCGCCGCGTCCTCGAGCAGGTCACGAAGGCGTGTCAGGGACGGTCGACGCTCATCATCGCCCACAGACTGTCGACGGTACGGCACGCCGACGAGATCGTCGTGCTCGCGGGAGGTCGAGTGGCAGAGCGCGGCACACATGAGCAGCTGCTGGTGCGCCGTGGCCTCTATGCCGACATGTGGGAAGCGCATGCCATGCGCTCGACGTTCCCAGCGCGTGGACCGTAGCAAGACGCCGATCTCGCGGCCACGTCGTGCTGCCCGCAGGATCTCGCCGAGCCGACGACTCGAACGTCGGGTCCACCACATGTCCATCTGGGTATGCGGCGCGGCCCGTCACCCTCCGGCATCGCGCCGGGCCGCGCACGGAGGCTTCGCATCGTCGGCACGTTTCAGGTCCACCATCTGCCGCCATCGCAGGTACTGCTGACGGAGGTCTTCCGCCGTCTCGCCCGGCACCACCACCTCTGAACGCTCCTCGCCCTTGAGCCAGAAGCGATGCCAGTCCACGTTCCCCTGCAGCGACACCATGCGTTCCGCCGGACGGGACAAGGCATGCGATCCCCCAGGGATGACCACCATCTCCACCGGCTTGTACTGCCGGCGCATCAGGGCGTAGACGTCCCAGTTGTTCAGCACCCAGGGCCCGTAGGTCTCGATGCGCAGGGCGGCGCGGATGCAATCGGTATGCAGCGACGGGTCGTTGCGCACCCAGTCCGCCAGAGAGGCCCCGAACGGCGAGCCTTCGTTGGTGCGTTCCTTGCGCGCCAGGACGTTGTCGCTGGCCGCATAGGTGATGGCCGCGGAGAACAGCGTGTTTGCATCACCGTCCAGGATCGAGGCCGCCTTCATCGGCACATCCCCGAAGGTCACCAGGTTCAGGACACGCTCCCCGGTCGCGCTCCAGCCCAGGATGCCGACCCGATCCCGGTCGACGAGGCCGTCCGCCACCAGGGTATTGACTGCGCCACGCACAGCGTCGATGAAGGCCAGGATGGCCTCCCGCTCGCCCTTCGGCGCGCCCGTCGCGGCCCGGATTGGCAGCGCCAGCACCAGAATGCCCTCGCGCAGGAAGGCCCGGCCTGCAAACCCGCTGCTGTGACCGTCGCCCCGGTTCGAGCCATCGAGGTAGAAGCGATCCGGCGCGAAACCGTAGGTCTGGATCACCAGCGCATGGCGCGCTGTCCGGTCCACCCGATGCGACGTCATGAGACCACCGTCCCAACGCCTGCCCTTGTCATCGGACCAGCTGAATGGCTGCATGCGACCCCACCGATCCGGGTCGAACTGAGGGTTCAGCGTCGTGAGCTTCACTGACCGTCCCTCCGGGCCGTCGGCGACTACGTCCGGTGGCAGGTCCAGCCCTTCCGCCACCCTCAGGCGCCACTCGGGTTCGCTGGCCGAGGGTCCGGTGGATGTCGCCGCGGTCTCCTGGGTTGCGCGAACCTGCACCCATCCCCCATCCGACTGTCGCTCGAACAGGCGACGCCCGGCGGCATCGGTCACGATGAACCGGTCGGGCCGCCCCCGGACGGGCAGCAGTTCGCCCAGGCGACCGGACAAGGCAGTGACGATCCGGCTGCGGTTTTCGTCCGGCCAGTACTCGACGACATGGCTTCGTCTGACGCCCTCCGGTCCGTCGGGGGTGTCCGACACCGGCAGGTGCGTTCCACCGACGAGCACCGATCGGCCACCGTCCAGCCACAGGCGGTCCCCGCGCCGCTGCAGGTCGCCGGGCAGCGCGTCATCCGGCGCATCGATGACGTCCTGCGGTCTGGCGTCCTCCAGCCGCCAGGCCACCAGGCGGCGCGGCACGTAGTGCGATGGGCGCGAGAAGTAGCCGAGCGGGTCCACGCTCACGGAAGGACCGTAGCGGCGCGTGGCCACGGCAACCAGTGGATAGTCCCTGCCCCACGCCAGCTGCCGTTCCGGCTCCCAACGATGCAGCAGCGCCCAGCGGCCGTCCGGCGAGATGTCCACGCCCGGCAGGGCGTTGCCCGCCTCGGGGAAGACCTCACCCAAGGGACGTGCCGGCCGGTCGGCGCCCGCCTCGGCTACGAAGTACTGGTAGTACCTGCGCTGGGCGCGCCAGTCGTCCTGTCCGTGCTTGACGCTCCAGAAGGACTGATTGCCGACGACCACCGCGTGCCGACCGGGCAACATCGGCGGCTGTGGCACCTGCGCTGCATAGACGACACGGTCAAGCGACTGCGACACCGCAAACGAGACCAGCCGCCGGCTCTCGAAGGTCAGCTGTCTGAGGCGACGCGTCGCCACGTCCAGGCTGTAGACCTGGAAGCCGGCATCGTCCATCCGGGCGCGCAACAGCAGCGTCCGGTCACCAGCCCAGCGCACGTCCTGGACGGACGGGTCCATGTAGTTCTCGTCGGTCCTGGCCTCGACGGTGATCAGCGTCTGCACCGGGTCGGGCTTGCCGTGCGACAGGCGCTCGGGGCGTACGTCCAGAAGCAGGATCTCGTACCGGTTGGTGTCGGTGGCGACGTCGGCGCGGCGTGTCACGATGAACGCCCGCTTGCCGTCCGGCGACACCTGCGCCGCCAGCTGGTCCGGATCCCCGTTGGGTGGCTGGACGATGCGGGTGAACTCGACGACGTCGCGCACGGTCGGGCCCTCACCGGCAGCTGCCGCTTGTCCCAGCGAGGTGACCGCTGCCAGGCACAGCGCAGGTGCGACGCGCCCGGACACATTGAAGAATCTGAACGGCAGGCGGACATGGCCAGGTTCACGCGATCGCGGCATGGACAGGAACCTCGTGGGCAACGCCTGTCCGCCAGCAGAGGGCTGCCGGTCGGACCAGGCCAGGAAACAGGGGCAACGGCTGACAGCGCAGCCATCGAAGGCCGGTCGCGCCGGCGCACGGCGCGCCGACTACCAGTCGACGGAGAGCCTGACGCTCGCGTAGCGGCCGCGCCAGTCGGCCTGCGTCACGTCGTAGTACGGCGAGGAATTGGCGAACTCGGGCAGCCGGTCCGTGAAGTTCACGATGGCCAGCGACACCGTGGCTGACTTCGCCGCGCCGATGTCGAACCCGAGCTTGCGCAGGTCGACGCCGCCGGCAAGATCGTGCAGCCAGAACCCGCCCAGGCGACGCGTGCTGGTGCCGGCGTCCTGGTAGGCGCCGACATACCGGCCCGTCCAGCCCAGCCGCCAGGCCCCGGCATCGAAGCCCGCCGACAGCCGCCCCTTCCACTCCGGCGCCCAGTAGTCGGCGAAGCGCTTGCCCAGGCGGGACACCATGGGCGCGCCCGGGGCGATGACCACGTCGTAGCGGCTGGTGCGCGTCGCGCTGGCGCCGACGTTCCAGCGCCCGCCGTGGGCCTGCCAGCCATAGGCGGCCTCGAGGTCGAGGCCGGCCGTCTCCACCCGCCCGAAGTTCACTTCGGTGTAGAGCACCCGCGACACCGAGCCGTCCGCGGCCCGCGTCACCAGGCCGGGGAACTGGGCCTCGTTGTCGAGGGTCACCTGGGGCCACAGCAGCGCGATCAGGCCGTTGATGCGGACCCGCCACGCCGTCGCCCCGAACCTCATCCCGGGCTGCGACACCGGCTCCCAGATGGCCCCGAACGACACCGCACGGCCTTCCTCGGGCTCCAGGGCCGCATTGGTGGTGCGCACCACCTCCCCGCCCACGATCGGTGCGCCACCTCGCGCCGGATCGACCAGCCCGAAATCGTCCGTGGTCAGCCGGATCTCGTCGACGCTCGTCTGCAGCAGCGTGGGCGGCTTGAACGACGTAGCCGCCGACGCGCGCAGCAACGTGGAGCGCGAAGGGCGCCACTCCAGGCCGGACTGGTAGGTGCTGGCGGATCCGAAGTCGCTGTAGCGGTCACCACGCGCAGCCACCGTCAGCGCAGCCAGCTCACGCCCACGATCGGGCCCCTCGCCCGCGCGCATAAGCGGAAGCCTGAGCTCACCGAAGATGGCACGCGCTCGCCGGCTGTCGACGACGCTCACGTCGCCCGGGATGGACGTCTCGTAGCGGTCCCGTGCCAGCTCCGCGCCGGCCACGGCCTCCACCTCGCCGGCAGGCAGCGCGCCCAGCGACCCGCGCGCCAGTGCCGTCACGAGGTCCTTGCGCCCGCGGTTGGCTCGCACGGAGTCCGTCCAGATCGCATCCAGGACATCCTGCGAGGCCGCCTGACCCACGGTGAAGGGGTTCAGCGCCGTCGCCGGACTCGCGGACGCCAGCGCGGCGTTCCGCGCTGCTGCGCTGGTGTTGCCGTTGCCGAGCACGCGCTCACCAGCATCCCGAGAGTTCGAGACCGTCAGCTCGAGATCCCAGCCCGCGGGCAGTTCACCGCGCAGACCCGCCAGCAGCCGGGTGAACCGCGTCGTGCGGGCGAAGAACTGCGTGCCGTTCGCATCGCCCAGGCGGGCGCTCACGCGCACCGGCACACCGAAGGGGTTGTACGGATTGGTCTCCGGGACCAGCACATTGCTCAGCACCAGGCCGCCCTGCTCCGCCCGCAGCCGGTCGTCGGCCAGGGTGAGCTCGGAGAAGATCGACCAGCGGTCCGACAAGCGCAGGTCACCGACCGCATGCAGACCGAGCGCCTCGCTGCCGTGCACCAGTGCCGAGCCGCGGCCACTGGCCAGGCTGTTGCACAGGTTCGGCTGCCCGGCCGAGGCCGCGAAGTCGGCCGGCGTCAGCGGGGCCCCTGGGGCCCGCTGCGGGATGCCCGCCACAGGCGCCGGCAGTCCGGGCAGGTTGCTGCCATCGGCGGTGGTGACGGTCCCCGGGACGCAGTTGCGCGACCGTGCGTCGGGCCCGCCCAGCGGCCGGTAGTCGGCGTCGTCGAAGAACGAGCGCTCGGCCATCGTCAACGGCGTCGACCTGCTGTATGTCCCGACCACCGTGAACCCACCCGTCGGAGTGCGTCCACCGGCCGCCAGTGACACGCTGCCGTCGCCGGTGCCCCTGGCCGATGCCAGCCGCATGTCGAGCGCCACGCCGTCCATCGACTGGCGCAGGATCACGTTCACGACGCCGGCCAGCGCATCGCCGCCGTACACGGCGGACGAGCCCACGGGGACGATCTCCACGCGCTCGACGGCCGCCATCGGGATCAGGTTCAGGTTGAAGAAGTTTGCCGACGAGGAACCCACCGCCTGCACGCGCCGCCCGTTGATGAGGATCAGCGTGGAGCCCAGGGGCAGACCGCGCAGCTGTACGGAGCCCTGTCCCGCCGTGGCACCAAATGCGCCTTCGCCCGGCGACACCGAGGTTTCGTTGAGGCTGCCCAGGAAGCGCTCGAGCGTGGCCTGTCCGCTGCGATCGATGTCCTCGCGACGGAAGACGCGCGCCGGCACCGCACCCTCGCTCTCTACCAGCCGCAAGCGGGTGCCGGTGACCTCCACCTTCTGCGAGGTCGAGGTCGTGCCTGGCTGCCCAGCATCCGACACGACGCCGGAATCCTGGGCCTGGGCAACCACCTCCACGTCGCGTTGAATCTGGCGCAGCGAGGTCTTGGTACCTGCCGCCGGCGCAGCCGGAGCCACCGCGGGTTTGACCACCACGGCGCCGTCGCCCATCACCTCGACCATCAGGCCCGAGCCCTGTAGCGCCTGCGAGATCGCCTCCGCCGCCGACAGCCGGCCCGAGACCCGCGGCGCCACCAGCCCCCGGACCGCCGCGGCATCGAACAGCACGGAAGCACCGGTCTGGCGGGCGATCGCACGCAGGGTCTCGGCCATCGCCTGAGGCGGCTGCTCGACGACATGGCGGGCGGCCTCGCGAACGTCGGCCGCCAGCGCCGGCAGGGCACACGCCATGCAGGCGGCCAGCGCCGGAATCGTCAGGACATGGTGGGAGGATCGACGGCGGACCCTGGGCGATCGGTGCATCTCGTGGCCTTCTGGTGTTGTCGTTGGGGTGACAACGAGATGACGAGTCTGTCGAGCCGGGACCCGACGGTGGTTTCACGGGTGTGGACGGGTCAGCTCCAAACGTCCATCGTGATGGCGGACCTGCAGTCCATGCAAGTTCGCAACCGCATTGGCGAATCCTTCGGCATCACCGGTGCCATACAGCCCGCTGACCCGCAGACCCTCGAGCCCGGAACCGTCCAACAGCACGATCGGCGTTCGGCTGTACCGGTTCATCTCGGCCACCGCCTTCGGCAGCAGGTCGTCGTCGAACACCACCTGCCGCCGCCGCCAGGCCGTGACCTGATCGACATCCGGCCTGTCGACGCGGACTTCTGCGGGCGCGCCGCGCCCCACAACTGCACCACCGACCCGAACCCGGTCGCCCGCCTCCATCGTCACCACCCCGACCGGCGTCGCGTCGCCGCCCTGCTCGACCGGGCGCACCGCGACCCTGCCCTCGATCAGCGTCACCGCCAGGCGGTCCGCGGTCGGCTCGGACATGGCGGCATATCGCACCGTGAACACCGTGCCCAGCGCCTCCACCTCGCTCTCGCCGGCGCGCACGACGAAGGGTCGACCCGGCTCCTTCGCCACCTCGAACAGGGCCTCACCCCGCTCAACCGTCACCGAGCGCCGGGCGGCGTCGAGGTCGACACGCAGCGCAGTACCCGTGTTCAGCGTCAGCCTGGAGCCATCGTCCAGCACCACCAGCCGCTGCTCGCCGACACCGGTGACGTAGAGGTCACGATCGCGCCACTCCTGGTAGCCAAGCCCGACGGACAGCACGACGAGCACGGCGGCGATGCCGGGCGCCCATCGGGCGGCCTGTCTTCGCCAAGCGCCGACCGCACCGAGGGGGGCCTCGCCTGACTGCGCGGCCGCGAAGGCATTGGCCAGGGTCAGCCGCGGCACGCTCTCCCAGGTTTCGGTGCAGCGCTCGAAGGCTTCACGGTGCGCCGCCGAGCGCTGCTGCCAGGCCAGGCACTCCAGCTCGATCTGGCGCGTGCGGCCAGGCCCGTGCAGCCGCGTCACCCACACGGCCGCCTCGGCCGCAATCTCCCGCGTGACCTTTGGCGGGTCATCCGGTGCGGGACGGCCCGAACCCGCCGCCTGCGGCCGACCCATGGCTACCAGCCCTGCATCCAGCCGGTGACGAGCAGCATGGCCTTGGCGATGTGCTTCTCCACCGCGCTGACGCTGAGGCCGTGCCGGCGCGCGATCTCCTCCCGGCTCAGGCCCTCGACCCGGTGCGCCAGGAAGATGTCGCGCGTCTTGCCGTTCAGCCGCGAGAAGCACACGCTCAGCCGCTCCAGACGCTCGCGCGCCAGCAGCGTGGTCTCCGCGCTGGGTGTCGTGTCGATGAGCACCACGTCTTCGAGCATGACTTCCTCGCCGCGTGTCAGGCGCGCCCGGTGGGCGTCGATCGAGAGATTGAGCGCAGTCCGCATCAGGAACGCCTCCGGTTCGTCGACCGGATGTTCGCGCCGGTAGCACTCGAGCCGGATCCAGGCCTCCTGCACCAGGTCGTCGGCATCCTGCTCCGACCGGCCGCGGCGCACCAGGGCGGCTTTGACCCGAGAGAATACGCCCTGCCAGTACTTGACCATCGGAATACCCGCGTGCGAAGAAGACTGATGGTTCAGAGGCTGGCCGACATCGTAGTGGCAAGCGCCCTGCGCGTGCGCATACGAGCGGTAGGGGCCCCCTTGTCCGAACCCCCGATCGCGCGGAGCCGCCGTTCGAGCGCCACGCGGACGAAATCGACCGCATCGTCGGAGCTCACGAACGGCCGCCGTCGCGCGATCGCCCGGCTCAAGCTTCGGTTCATGTCCAGTGACAGACCATCGCCCGAATGGACCACCCTCCGAAGGGGGGGCGCCGCATCGAACAGCGGGCTCCCCTGTTCGAGGATGTGGCGCCAGGCAGCCACAACGTCCGGGTAGCGTTGACCCAGTCGACTCGACTCCAGATGGTCAAGCGCCTGACCAGCCTCGTGCGGTGACCCGGCGTCGATGATGTCCTGCAGCAGAAGAGCCATCGATGCCCGATGGTTCGGTGCGACTCGCGACACGCTCAGCTCGAACTGCAGTGCGAACGACGGCAGCGCCGCGGCGCCAGGGAAACATTCGCGCAGTTCGCTGGTAAAGCTCGGCGAATCGGGTCCAACCACAAGGCGAACACGCTCGAGTCCGCGAGCACGCATGTCGGCGAGATGGGCATGCCAAGCAGGTGGCGGTCCAACATGTCTCGCCGAGTTGCCCGCTGCCGCCAGCGCGCCGGTGGCGGGCCGTGGGCCAACAACTGAGGGCCCCCAAGCCCCGAGCAACTCGCAATCGCCGTTCGCGGCGATGCCCACCGCCCAGCGGATCTCGCCGCAACCGACCATCGAGGTACCGGACACCCTGACCGGCGACGAAAGAAGGGTTGCCAAGAGGTATCGATGACATAGCAAAGCGCCGCTGGCACCGTCTTCTCTGCAGTAGCCGCCGTCCATGACAGACATCCGAGTTGCCTCCTCTCCACACACTCCACGCTGCGCACAACAGGGCTAAGCGGCAGGCGCGTGCTACTTTAAGTCTGTAGACCTAAAGTCATCAACCCAAGACGCTCGATGCATGGCGTTTGGGACGGTAGGTGACGACAGCGCGCGAGCACGATTGGCGCGCAATCTGCGGGCCAAGCGCGCGGAACAGGGACTCTCCCAGGAGGCACTGGGGGAACGGTCCGAACTACATCGGACGTATGTCGGTTCGGTAGAGCGTCAAGAACGGAACGTCTCCCTGGACAACGTCGAACGACTGGCGGAGGCGCTGCAGGTGGACATCTGCGATTTGCTTGCTCGAGAGCCACGCTGACGCTTTCGGCGGCCTGGGTGCGGTGCCCCATCGTCGAGGCTCCGCCCCCCCTGGACGTGCCACCGCCGATGTCAGTGCCAATCACCGAGAACGCCTGATGCTACTTTAAGTCTGTAGACCCAAAGTCATCTGAACGCGAACCTCCGGCGCGATGCGAAGCCAAGGAGGAGCCGTTCAATCTGCGCGTGAGCGTCTTGCTCGCAGACTGCGTGCGCTCAGGGCGGAGCGTGGCCTGTCGCAGGAGGCACTTGCCGATCTGGCCGACCTGCATCGCACCTACGTTGGCTCCATCGAACGCAGAGAGCGAAACGTCTCGCTCGACAATGTCGAGCGTTTGGCTGCGGCCCTCGACGTCGACATTGTCGAACTGCTGGCGCCGACCTGAGACTTGGGTGTCGTTGGCCTCACCTCGGTCGCCAACGAGTTCCTGGATTGCTCACGAGTTCAACACCAGGGTTCGAGTTGCCTCGCCCATCTCCGCGCTACGCCCAAGCACCGGCGCTGGTGGCATTCGGCTCCGCTGTTCGCGAGCGACGCCTTGCTCTCGGGCTATCGCAGGAGGCGCTTGCACATGAGGCGGGCATCGATCGCTCCTACATGAGCAGCGTCGAACGCGGCGGTCAAAGCGTTGGCCTGGTGCTCGCAGCGCAGATTGCACAGGCGCTCGATGTGACAACGGCCGAACTGGTCGCCAAGGCACGCCTGTAGCGTAGCCCGCAAGGCACCCAGATCCCTGCAGCGCCGGGCAACGGCACGGCAGTCTCAGGAGTGAGCGGCGCGGCCGGCGGTGCGCCTGCGACGTTCATCCGGCGCCGCCGCGACATCGCTTACCTTGAGCCACATCCGCCGACTGCGTAGTATGCGAGTGGGCGGTTCGTCCCCTGCTTTTCCTCCCTGAGCAGGCGCCGCGCCGCAGGAACGCGGTAAGGCTTCCAGCCCCGACCGGATGAAACCGGTCGGGGCTGCCTTTTGTGGCGTGCGACATGGCAACCACGGCGTCCAGCACGGCCTACGCCACGGCCTGGAGCGAATCCGTCAGCGACTACTGCGATGAAGCCCCCTGCTGCGCCATCCACAGTCGAACGTCTTCGACGCGCCAGACGGTCACCCGCTCGGAGAGCTTCAGCGGCGCGGGGAACGTGCGTGCATGCACGCGCCGCCAGAGCGTGGACTTGGAGATGGGGACGAAGGACAGCACCTGCAGCTGGCGCAGGAAGCCGGTGTCCGGCAAGGCAGGGCAAGGCGGTGCAGCCGGGGAATCCGCCGAAGGTGTGGCGGGCAAAGTAGCGCGGGACATGATCGGCCTCTCATCGGCATGCAGCCGGCAAAGGTCATGACCTGCTCTGCTGCGGCGGCGCTCGGTCAGGAAACGCGCCAGCCGCCCGGGAACGCTCGACTCCTGGACCACCGCGGGCGTTCCGTTCGCGCGGTGGATGAAGATGCCTTCCGAAGAGGGCCCCTGCCGAGGGCCCTCTTCGGTGTGATTCGATCGCCACCCCCTTGGGGATGCATGCCGGCCGCCAAGCGGTGCGGGTCCGCGTGTTCGATGCCGCGGAGGGCCGAGTCCGGCACCGGGTGCGTTCGGTCGCCGAGCGGGGCAAGGCGGGTCCGCCGGAACTGGCCGGCACGCCGGAGGCAGCGTGCCGACGTTGGACAAGGCAGGTATCGACTGCGACGCCACCCGATGCGGGTGGAGGCCCGGGGCGATTCGCCCGTTGAACGGGTGATCGGCGCTACGGTGGCGCCGACTTGCCTCTACGGGCAACCCATGGCCTGAACACACGGTAGCGTCCGCACCGCTCACGGGCAACACGCCCGCGCCGATTGCCCGCGCAAGCGTCGGTAGGTACCGCCGCTTGGGAGAGACATCGGACGGCCTGCAATTCCACCGCCTACTCCGCCACCGCAGCAACCGCCGCCGGCGCAGGCAGCAGCTCCACGTCGCGGCCCGCTGACGGTGGGGGCTCTGCGGGTCCGTCCGGTGCCCTGGTCGTCGAATCGACGGCTTCGCCGATGGCGGCACCGTGCGCAACGTCAGGACCTTCAGCATCGTCGGGCGAAGTGGCGCGCGCATCGAGCGCGTTCATGCGCCGCCGCAGGCCGGTTGCGAAGCTGCGCGCGCCGTTGGCGATGTCGCGCACCTGGCGCTTGAGCCCCGCACGCTGCATGTCCACCGCCTGCGCCGACACCACCTCGTGGATCTCCAGCGTCTGCAGCAGCGGCATCAGCTGGTCGAGCTTGACCAGCACCTCCAGGAATCGGCGGCTGATCGACGACAGCACGCGCACGTCCACGTCCAGCGGCACCGTGTCGTAGGACGCCAGGCTGGTGATGCCGTGGGCCTTGAACAGTGCCTCGGCGCCATCGATGGCCTCGTTCAGGCTGGCGGTGGCGGCATCGATCCTGCCGCGCAGCGCTGTCTCGATCCTGCCGATGTCGTCGTGGTCGAGCCGGGTGCGGGCAATGACCGAGATGAAATGCATGTTCAGCTGCAGGGTGTTGAACATGCGCACGAACATGCGCTTGCCCTCGGCACTGCTGAACCGCGTGGCGATCTTGAGGCTGGCCGCCTCGACGCGTCGGAAGTCGACCTTGGCTTCGCGGGCCAGGATGCGGGCGTTGGCGCCGCCCTGGTCCACCTTCACGATCTCGACATTGGCCATGCCCGCGGCTCCTTGTGCTGACAACGGGGTCGACAACGGGGTCGATCGCATCTTCCGAACGTGCACGGCCCTTTGCCACGCGAAAGCCCCGGCACCTCGGGGCGCTTTCGCGATCAGTTGCGTGGCGACGGGCGTCGGCCCATTGACCGGGCGGAAACGGCACCCTACCTTTGCGCCATGCAGCAGCTGGCCCTGCATCCAGACCCGGCAAGCCTTGGAGATTTCCTGAACTGATCCCCCGCGTGGGTGCCCGTGCAGGTCGCACAGGCACCCGTGGGGACGATCGAATCGCGGTGATGCACGCCCCACCGATGGGGGACACCCGTTGCGGTGTCGCTCCGTCGGGTGCCCCTGTGCATCGCCGTGCCGAGGACCGCGCAAGCGGTCAGGCACGCCGGGGCATTCGCCTCAGGCCGGGCCTTCGAGGCAAGGGCTGCGTCCCGGTGCCGAGCGCATCCGCTCGAGCGCCGCACCGACCGCGCCCTTGCCTCCCGGGCTCGTCCCGTTCTCGCCGATGTCCCCCCCGATCGGACGCTGACACCGATCACCGCGCTCGCGCGCGCCACTGAACCCTGTCAGCCCTGGAGTTCCACGCCCCGACCGCAAGGCGGCCGGCGCCACATCACCCAACCGTCACCCGCATGGGGGCCCACGCCCCCGCCACGGGGTGCACGTGGGCTCCCTTCCCATCCAAGGAGTCCACGATGCACAGCACCAACGCCTGCCGTCAGGCCGGCGCCCCTGTCGGCTCGCCGCAAACGGCAAGCCTCGACGCAAACCGAGCCCGACTCGGCTCGACGACGACCCCGTTCGTCGTCCACGCCCTGTTCGACATCCCGGCCGCTCTGGATCTTCAGGACGATCCCGGCGCAGACAGCGCCGACAGCGCCATCGGCGCACCGGGCAGCACCCGCGAGGAGTGGGTGGAGGAGTGGAGCGAGGACGACATCGTCCTGCTGCACTGGCGCCTGCTGCAGGAGATCCGGCACCTGGCCGACCCGGCCACGCCGCTGGAGGAGAAGCTCGACACCCTGCGCTGGGTGTTCACCGAACGCGAGAAGGACGGCCTGCCGTTCTCGTTCGTGAACTGCCTGCGCGTGGTCGGCTGCAGCCCGCTGTCGCCGATCCCGTACTGCGGACTCGTCGACGCCGAGGAGGTTCGCGAGCGCATCCGCCATGGGCTTCAGGCCTGGCTGCACGCGACGCTGGCCCGATACCCCGACTGGGTGCGCGAGGCCGTGGCAACCCACCCCGAATGGGTCGAGGCCCGACTGACACGCAATCCCCAGTGGATCAACGAGCAGCTCAAGCAGATGTCCGTGCAGGGCGACCTGTTCGCGTGATCACGCCCACCCCGGGCGCCGTGCCTCGGCCGCGCCGACCGACCCGGTCAGGCCGCGCCGGCACGCGCCCATCCGTTCGAAGGAAGTCACCATGCTCACGTTCAAGGAAGCCCTCTGCCTGCTGGCGATCGTCATCGCCTACGGCATCACCGGGCGCATGGACTACGAAGACGCCCTGCTGATGGAGCAAGTCCGGCAACAGGTCGACGCCGACTGCATCCTGCCGCTCGAAGGCGACGACACCCTCCCGGAAGTGGGACCCCCCGGGCACCCGCCGGTGGCCCGCCCCATCGAGGGCGCCCGTCCGGAGGCGCCCTGCGTCCCGGACGCTGCGTCGGACCAGCCCATTCGGCTGACCCGGCACTGAGGGGAGCCGCCATGCACACCGATGCACGCCTGGTTCCCGGCCGCGTGCGCCTGCTTTCCGTGCAGGCGCCCGAGGACATCGAGTACCTCGTCAAGGAGAGCGAAGTGCTGACCGGTCGGTCCGGCCGCACCTTCGTCATCGCCGGTGCCGACCGGCTCGTCTACCGCGTCCACTGGCAGCCGCTCACCGAACCCGGTGGCCATGCCGCCGGGCCGGTGGTCGAGCGCCTCGGCCACCATGGCGAGGTCCTGAGTCGCCAGCACCTGCAGCTCTGGGAGTTCCTGGAGCACAGCCTCGTCGAGGCGCAGGCCGCCGGCCAGTTGTTCACCCCTCCGGTCCGCACGACGCCCTGATGGGCACCGATCCGCGCTGACCGGCCCACACACCCCGGCGGGTGCATCCCGCCAGGGGTGCTTCCGCCGGTTCTTCCCCCGATCGGGATGCCCCCGAAGGAGTCAACGATGAAGATCCAAGTCCGAATCAACGAAGAAGGCGCGCTGCGCAACCAGCGCCATGCCTTCAGCAACCGGTTCACCCTGGTGTCCGAGCTGCTGCAGAACGCGCGCCGTGCCGGCGCCAGACTGATCCGGATCGACCACGATCCGCAGGCACAGATCCTGACCGTGCAGGACGACGGCCACGGCCTGGACGACTTCCAGAAGCTGCTCAGCTTCCACGAGTCGGGATGGGACGCCGACACCTGCACGCAGGAGCGCCCCTTCGGCGTCGGGTTCTCGAAGTGCCTGTACGCCGCCTCGCGCTGCGTGGTGGCCTCGGGCCGGCGCCGCGTCGACATCGACACCGCGGCTGCACTGGCCAAGGCACTCGTCGAGGTCGAAGAGTGTGTAGAAGGTGACGCGGTGACAGGCACCCGGGTCGAGCTGCACGGCGTCGACCTGCCGGACCTCGCGCAGCGCGTCGAGGAACTGTGCGCCGGGTTTCCGGTGCCCGTGTGGTTCAACGGCGAGCCGCTCAAGCGCGCCATGGCCGAGGCCCACCTGGCCACCCAGGCCAGCGCCATCGGCGCCGTGCACCTCGCGGGCACGCGCGACGGCCGGTACACCCACGACACCTGGGTGTTCCTGCAGGGTTTCTGCGTGCTGCGGCCGGCCTGGTCCACACGCGAGGACGTGAACGTCGTGCACCTGGACTCGCGCCACTTCATGGCGCGCCTGCCGGACCGCGACCGCCTGATCGACGAGGACGTGCAGCGCCAGCGCATCGACACCGAGCTGAAGGCCTGCTGGCGGCGCACGCTGGAGATCGCCAAGGCCGAGCTGCCGCCGCGCCACTTCATCGACTCCTACTACAGCGTGATGCGCGGCTGGGGGCACCTCGACCTGCTGAACGACCTCGGCACCCTGCCGGCCGAGCTGTGCAGCCTGGTGTCGGGCTACCCGGTGCAGGTGGAGCATGGCGAGCGCCGCCATCTGACGCCGGTGCCGACCGTGCCCTCGCGCGAGGCCATCGAGTCAGGGGCCGTGCAGCTGGTGGCCCTGGACGACGTGGGCGACGACAACGCGCCGCGCTGGATGATGGCGCGCGCCCGCGGCTGGCTGGTGTTCGACTGGATCGGCGTGCATGCCGACCACTGGGTGATGCGCCACGTCCGCTTCCTCGAGGAAGAGGGTCAGCGCGTGACGCCGGTGGGCGAGAAGCTGCGCACGGCGCTGGAGGGCCGCTGGGTCTGGCCCACGGTCATCCTCTGCGAGAAGGTTCGCCTGCGCGTCGGCGACGACGAGACGCTGGTCGGCGACGCCGGGGTCTGCCACGACGGCAACCTGTACATCCCCGACGGCGAGACGTCGGGCGCGCCGGTGGAACAGCTGTCCTCGTTCACCGACGAGCACGACCAGTTCCTGGATGCCGACCGCGACGCCGACCGTGACGCGCTGGCCGATCTGCTGCGCCTGCTGCGGGCGGTGGACCCGGTGCAGACGCTGGACTCGCTGCTGCAGTCCCTGCGGCTGGGCAAGTACCCGCTGCTGCGCGGCAAGACCTTCCAGCTGACGGTGGGTGTGGGTCTCGCGCCCGGGCACACCGTCGATCTGGTCGACCACGCAGCCGCAGGCGGAGGAGCCCATGCAGGACGCTGATTACGCGGCACGCATCGACGCCGTGAAGCAGCGCGCGCACGGTCGCTGGAGCGAGGTGCTGGCTGCGGCCGGCATCGAGGAGCGCATCCTCAGGCACCGCAACGGGCCCTGCCCGTCCTGCGGAGGGACCGACCGCTTCCAGTACACCGACAAGTTCGGCGAGGGCAACTACCACTGCCGGCAATGCGGCCCGGGTGGCGGCTTCAAGCTGCTGCAGGCCGTCCGGGGCGTGGACTTCCATGCCGCCCTGTGCGAGGTTGAACGCTGCCTGGGCGTGCTGCCGGCGGCGGCCAGCGAAGCCGGTGCCCCGGCGGCACCAGGGGAGCGCATGCGCCGGCTGGTGCAGCGCATCTGGGACGAGGCGCGGCCGGTGGTGGCCGGCGACGAAGTCGACCGCTACCTGCGCGGGCGCGGGCTGACCCTGCATCGGCATCCGCCGGTGCTGCGGTTCCACCCGTCGCTCGGCTACTTCGAGAAGGGTGCGGATGGCAAGTCGCGGCAGATCGCGGCCTACCCGGCCATGCTGGCGCTGATCCAGGCGCCGGATGGTCAGGCCGTGACGCTGCACCGGACCTACCTGCGCGACGGCCGCAAGCTCGACGCCGCCGACGCGAAGAAGGTGCTCTCCGCGGGCATCCACGGCGCCGCTGTGCGTCTGTTCGATGCCGGCGCACAGCTCGCGCTGTGCGAAGGCATCGAGACCGCCTTGGCGGTGCACCTGGCCACCGGCAGGCCCGTGTGGGCCGGCATCAGCGCCGGCAACCTGGAGAAGCTCTGGGTGCCGGACACCGTGCGCGAGGTCTGCATCTACGCGGACAACGACGCCGGCGGCGACTTCGCCGGCCAGTGCTTCGCCTACGCGCTCGCGCGGCGGCTGAAGCGGGAGGAAAGGACCACCGGCCCGCGCAAGGTGCGGGTGTTCGTGCCGCGCCATGCGGGCACGGACTGGGCCGATGTGTGGTGCCAGCGTGCCACCGGCCCCGACCAGGGCCGGGTACAAGCGACCGCATCGTCGTCGGCCGACCGGGCCTCGGGCAACCGGATGGCCCTCGGTGGCTGAGGCAGAGGTCATGGAGCTTGGGGTGCGGCGAACCACGGCGGGCCGCACCCGCTTTTTCAGCGGCACTGGACGAGTCGGCGCATGCCCTGCGCCACGGCCTGCCGGTGCCGGCGAAAAGGTCAGGCGTTGTCGGCCATGCGGCCGACGCGCTCCCCTCGTCGTTTCCCGACTGGTAGCTGCCAGACCAGGTGACGCCAAACGGCGCCACGAAGGCAGCCCTGGAGATCCCGCGCGACCGATGGCGACACCCGTGTCACCGACGTCGCGCCCCTGCCTCGCCGATGCATCGCCAGTCCACCCAGGACGCGCTGCATGCGGCGAGTTGTTGTCGTCAACCCACTGCGGGGACCCGTGCCCCGACGTGGGCCGTGCCGTCCCCGCTTCTCACCCACCCCAACCCGATTGGAGAAAGTCATGAAGAGCGGACGTACCCTCGTGAGCCTGGCCCAGGAACTGGAGCGCCAGCTGCACTCGAAGAAGGACCTGATCGTGCCGTCGCAGCTGGTGCATCACAGCACCGGCGACGAAGGCCAGACGCACATCATCGTCAACGAAGCCGGCAACCCGGTGCGCTACGGCGTCACGGCGCTGGCGCGCCGCCAGCTGGCCGACAAGCTGAAGATCCCGCACGCGTACTTCGAGCGCATGCGCGAGGAGCAACCGGTTCTGCTGGACCGCAACGTCAACACCTGGCTGCAGAGCGAAGACGACCGGCGCATGCTCCGCACCCTGGACGGCCAGGTTCGCGCGGTGCTGTCGGACCGTTACCGCCGGCTCGACAACTTCGACCTCGCCGAGAGCGTGCTGCCCATCCTGCAGCAGCTTCCCGACGTGCGCTTCGAGTCGGTCGAGCTGACCGAGACGCGCATGTACCTGAAGTGCATCACCTCGCGCCTGACCTACGAGATGGCGCCGGGCGACGTGGTGCAGGCCGGCGTGGTGATCTCGAACTCCGAGGTCGGCCAGGGCACGCTGTCGGTGCAGCCGCTGCTGTACCGCCTGGTCTGCCGCAACGGCCTGATCGCAGCCGACCGGTCGCTGCGCAAGACGCATGTGGGCCGTTCGCTCGGCACCGAGGACGAGGGCCTGCAGGTCTACCAGGACGACACGCTGCGTGCCGATGACAAGGCCTTCTTCCTGAAGGTGCGCGACGTGGTGCAGGCGGCGGTGTCGGAAGCGAGCTTCCGGCAGACGGCGCAGAAGCTGCAGAAGACGCTGAGGATCCCCCTCGTCGGCGACCCGGTGAGGACGGTCGAGGTACTGGCCCAGCGCTACACGCTCAACGACGTCGAGCGCTCGGGCGTGCTGCGGCATCTCATCACCGAGGGCGAGCTCTCGGGCTACGGGCTGGTCAATGCGGTGACGCACTACAGCCAGGAGATCGACGACTACGACCGCGCCACGGAGTTCGAGGCGCTGGGCGGCAAGCTGATCGAGCTCGGCACCGCCGAGTGGAAGGGCCTGGCCGAAGCGATCTGAGCACGGCCTGAGCAGGCAGTCCGGCACGACGGCGAGCGGGGGCAACCCCGTTCGCAGACCGTGCCGGCGTCGACGTTGCACGGCGCCCCGACAAGGGCGTCGTTCACGCCGCACATCGAGTCATGCGGTCGCGCTCACGCATTCGCCGGAATTCGCCAGGGCTTGCGAGTGGCAATTCGGTAAGCAGATGCACAGGCCCGCGCCGCCCATTGAAGTCGACCTGTCGCCCACCCTATGCTGGCCGCACAGCGCCGGAACCCTTCCTTCAGCCACCGCAACACGACCCGCATCCACCGACCAACCCCTCCACCCTGCCCTGCACGGGCTCGTGGTCCCCACGCGAGGACGCACCATGAACCAGGTCCAGCTCTCCGATGTGCAGATCGCCAACCTGACCCTGCTGCTCACCATCCGCGACGGCATCCTCCACGACCGAACGGCGGCGTGCTGCCGCTTCTCGCTCGACGCCATGCAGGCAGAGCGGCTCGGCACGATGAGCGTCCAGCAGCTGATGGCCATCGTGGCCAACCTGGGTGACGCCACGCTCTTCCCGCCGCGCCGCGACCTGGTCAGCCTGCTCGACACACCGCTGCCGCTGGTTCGACCGCTGGCCGCGGTCCACGCCCCCCGCCATGTGACGGCCAGTTCGGCCGCCTGACGCTCAGTTGCCAGGTCAATGGCCATGCAGTCGCGGGTCGATCGCCAGTTGCGCGCCCTGGCACTGGCCAAGGCCTGCGCGGCATGCGGCGCACGTGTGCGCACCATCGGCCATCTGACGGGCCTGCCGCCCCGCGAGGCGCTGCGCCTGCTCTTCCCCGATCGCCTCGCCGTGCCTCGAGGGCGCTCGCCGGACTCCCCGGAGTGGTACCACGGCGCCAACCTGCTCCACCGCGCCGAGGCCTCGATCGTCGTGGCCCTGTACCGCCGTCTGCGCGACGCCGACTTCCCTGCGGGCGAAGCTCTCGTCGGCGCCTACCGCCACTACGTCGGCATCTGCCAGCCGCCGCACCGCATCAGCTTCGACCGCGCCTTCGATCTGGCCGCGCACACGGACGGCCTGTGGCTCACCGACA
>JABWBN010000227.1 GCA_013360485.1 Burkholderiaceae bacterium
TTTGGGATTGCGGGGCGCGATGAATAAATCTTCGGTGCGGCTGTGCTCCATGATTTCGCCGAGCAGCATAAACACGCATTCGTGGCTCACGCGCCGCGCTTGCGCCATGTTGTGCGTCACGATGACGATAGTGTAGCGGCCCTCCAGAGTCAACATCAATTCTTCGATGGCGCGTGTGGCTTCGGCATCCAGCGCGGAGCATGGCTCGTCCATCAAGATCACTTCGGGCTTGAGCGGCAGCAAGCGTGCGATGCAGAGCTTTTGTTGCTGTTCGAGCTGCAGCGTCGTGGCTTTCGTGTGCAGTTTGTCTTTTAAGTCCTGCCAGAGCATGACTTCCCGCAGGGCTTGCTCGACAACATCATCCAATTCCGACTTCTTCAAAAGATGGCTGGGATTGTGAATGCGGGTGCCGAACACGACGTTCTCATAAACCGAAATCGGTATCGGATTGGGCCGCTGAAAGACCATGCCCACACTTTTGCGCAACTCCGGCAACGAAACGTCTGCATCGTAAATGTTTTTGTCGTGAATGCGGATTTCGCCGGTGGTTTTGACGTTGCCGTAGCGTTCATTCACGCGATTAAAGCAGCGCAGCAACGTGGTCTTGCCGCAGCCGGAGGGACCAAACAGCGCGCTCACACCGCGGCCGGGCAGCTTCAGGTCGACCTCGAGCCGGAACCCGGGGTCGCTGCCCTGGCTGGACTGCAGGCCGCGCTGCAACGCCCGATCCAAGCGGAAGCGCGCCTCGATCACCGCAGGCCTCCGGGCAGGCGACGCCGATAGGCGTACATCGAAAGCAGCACCAGGAAGCTGAAGCCCATGAGCACCGCGGCCAGGCCGTGGGCAGCTCCGTACTCCATGGCTTCGACCCGGTCGTACAACTGCACCGAGATCACGCGGGTTTGCTCGGGGATGTTTCCGCCGATCATCAGCACGATGCCGAACTCGCCCACCGTGTGGGCAAAACCGAGGATGGCGGCACTGATGATGCCGGGGCGCGCCAGCGGCAGTGCCACGTGCATGAAGCGGTCGAGCGCGCCGGCGCGCAGCGTGGCGGCCACCTCCAGCGGGCGCGCTCCGATGGCTTCGAACGCGTTCTGGATCGGCTGCACCACGAATGGCAGCGAATACACCAGCGAGGCCACCACCAGACCCCCGAACGAGAACGGCAGCAGGCCCAGCCCCAGTGCCTGCGTCAAGCGGCCCACGGGGCCCTGCGGGCCGAGCAGCAAGAGCATGTAGAAGCCGATCACCGTGGGCGGCAGCACCAAGGGCAGCGCCACCACCGCGGCCACCGGCGCCCGCCAGCGCGAGCGTGTGGTGGCCAGCCACCACGCCAGCGGCGTGCCCAGCAGCAGCAACAGCAGCGTGACCACGGTGGCCAGCCGCAGGGTCAGGGTGATGGCGGCCCAGTCGGCCGCTTCCAGGCCCATCATGGCGGCGGCAACCGATAGCCGTGGCGCACGATGGTGGCCTGCGCCGACGGGCTGCGCAGGTGATCCAGCAGCGCCAGTGCCGCGGGATGGCCACGGCCCGCGGCCAGCAGCACCAGGTCCTGGCGGATCGGCGCATGCAGCGTCTCGGGCACGGGCCAGGCCGAGCCGACACGGGGCCGCCCGCCTTCGCCCATCACCTGCGACCAGGCCACGAAGCCGATCTCGGCGTTCCCGCTGGCCACGAACTGATGGGTCTGCGCGATGCTCTCGCCCATCACCAGGCGCCCCTGCCAGGCCGTCTCCAGGCCCAGCGCGTGCAGCGCCTGCTGCGCAGCTGCACCGTAGGGCGCCAGCTTCGGGTTGGCCAGGGCCAGGCGGCGCACGTGGGGGTCGCGCAGCACCCGGGCCTGGTCATCGATGCGCCCAGCGTCGGCCGACCACAGCACCAGCCGGCCCAGCGCATAGGTGCGGCGCGTGTCGGCCAGTGCCAGGCCCTGCGCCACCAGTCGCTCGGGCACCTGCGCGTCGGCGCTGAGGAGCACCTCGAACGGCGCCCCCGCCACGATCTGCGCGTAGAACCGACCCGATGCACCGAACGACAGCACGGCGCGGTGCCCGGTGCTGCGCTCGAAGTCGGCGGCAATTACCTTCATCGGCGCGGCGAAGTTGGCCGCTACGGCCACCTGCACGTCGGCGGCCAAGCACGACCCAGCGCCGAACCACAGCGCGACGGCGATGCCTGCACCGCGCCACATGCGTGAGCAGGTTGTCCACAGGGGTGGAGCCAGACTGCGGTGCTGCGGGCAAGCCATGGGTCGTGTTTGAGTGAAGCGGGGCACCCGTTGCAACTTTCGACGCGGCGATAGCCCGCATTGTCCACTCGGACATCGTCGGTGTGGCCGACAAGGCGCAGGCGCACACGGCACGATGTGAGCGCAGCCGGTCATGGACGCGGCGTGAACGGGAGACCTGGTCATGACCGTAGTGCGAATGGCGCTGGCCGGCGCCTTGTTGACGTTGAGCGCGTGGGCCGTCGCACAGACGGCCCCCAGTGCGGTGCAAACGGGTCCCGTCGACGGCGACTTCGCCGAGGTCGATCGCCTGGCTCAAGACTACCTGGCACGCTACGGGCAGCCCGGAGCATCTTTGGTCATCGCATGGGGCGATCGCATCGTCTATGCACAGGGGTACGGCTGGGCCGACCGTGAGGCACGTGTACCGACGTCGCCGTGGATGGAGTACCGTCTGGCCAGCGTGTCCAAGTCGTTCACGGCGGCCGCGGTGATGCGCCTTGTCGAGCAGGGTCGGGTGGCGCTGGATGCGAAGGCCTGGGGCTACGTGTCCCCCGCCATGGCCGGCGAGCCAGCCGACGCACGCATCAAGCAGGTGACGGTGCGCCAGTTGCTTGCTCACAGCTGGGGCCTCGATCGGGCCGTGGCTTCCGACCCGATGGGAAGTTGGGTGCGCGAGAACGGGCAGGTGCTCACGACATGCCCGCAGATGCTGCGCTACCAGTTGCTGCGCATGACGCTGAACTTCAATCCCGGCGCGCGTTACGCCTACAACAACACTGGCTATTGCTGGCTCGACCTGATCGCGCAGACTGTGGACGGTCGCCCCCTCGAGAGCCAGTTGAGCGAGATGCTGGGCCCTGAGCCAATGTCTACAGGACGCGTTCGGATCGGCAGCGTGCTGCCGGCGCAGGTGACACCTGACGAACCCCATCACTACGACTATGCGGGTGCCCCGCAGCAACCGCCGGTCCCCGGGCTGTACCCTGCTCCCGAGCCCGCATTGGTGCCCCGCCCGTATGGCTACTACACCCTGGCCGGCTACGGCGGTTCCGGCGGTTTGATGGCATCGCCCCTGACCGTCATGCGCTTCGTCCAGCGCCTGCAGGGGATACGCCAACCGGCGCTGCTCCAGCCACAGACCTGGAACCTGATGCAGACCGAGCAGGTGTTGCCCGACGGGACACGCAATGCCGGGCTCGGCGTGCAGACCATCCTGGCCTGGACCGGGTATCCCGACCGTTGGTACAGCTTCCAGGGCAATATCCTGGGCACGCGAACCGGCTGGCTGAGCACGCCGCGCAGCCCCGGCGGACCCATGGTGACCATCGTCGGTGCAGTCAACGGCACTCGAAGCTGGCCCTCCGACGGAATGGCCGACGACAACATCTTCACTGAACTGCTGTATCCAGTGCTCTACGCGCTCGACACGCTGGGCACCTCAAGACTGGCAGCCAAGACCGAAATCGCAACGGACAGGCTGATTGCCTGGGGCAGCACGACCGAGGCTTGGCTGGCCGATCGGCTGTTCGACTGGGGCGAGCGCACCTATCCACAACTGCTCCAGGGGCCGCCTGTCGCCGGTGAGTATGACGGCTACCGATACCGGTACTACGCGCCCACCCAAACCTACGTCGGGGTCAAGAACGGTCAGGTCGTGCTCTACCAACCGGCTGTGAACCCATCCATCGTGTCGCTTGGGACCTTGGCCGACTTCCTTCCTTCAGCCACGCCGCGCCCTTGAGCACTATCGGCCGCGCTGCCACCGTCCGGCACACACCTGGCGGTTTGCGTCACAGCCCCGTCACGCGTCGCACGGCCGGGTAATACAACGGGTAGGGCAGCAGGCGCAGCAGTTTCAGCCACCAGGTGAAGCGGCGCGGGAAGTGGATCTCGAAGGCGCCGCGGGCCCAGCCGGCGAGCATCTGGCGTGCGGCTTCGTCGGGCTCGATCAGCGCGGGCATGGAGAAGGTGTTGGTCGCGGTGAGCGGCGTGCGCACGAAACCCGGGTTGACCACCGACACGGCCACGCCGTCGCGGCGCAGGTCCTGGTAGAGCACCTCGGCCAGGTGGATCAGCGCGGCCTTGGTCGGGCCGTAGGCCAGGCCCTGTGGCAGGCCGCGATAGCCGGCGACACTGGCCACCAGGCTGATGTGGCCACTGCGTTGCTTCCGCAGCAATGGCAGCACGGCGTCTAGCACATGCAAGGCGCCAAAGTAGTTGACCTCCATGTGATGCTGCATGTCGGCGCAGTCGTAGGCATCGGCGCGCTGGGCGCGGTAGTGACCGACGCAATAGACCACGAGATCCAGGCGGCCCCAGCGCTCGAGCAGGCTGGCCACGGCCGCGTGCGCGGCGTCCGGTCCGGTCACATCGAGCGGACAGGCCAGTGCCTGTGGGTGTTCGTGCGCAAACCGCTCGAGTGGTTCGGTCTGGCGGGCCGACACCATGACGCGTGCCCCGGCTTGGGCCAGCTCATGTGCGACGGCCAGGCCGATACCGCTGGAAGCGCCCACCACCCAGACGGTGCGGCCGCTCCATCCGGCCAGTGGCGGATTCAGCGGCTTCATGGCTTGCGAAACGACAGTAGCACCTCGCCCAGGCGGATGCCGAATTTGCTCATCACCGCGCGATTGAGCATGACCTGCTCGTCGACCAGGAACATCCAGTCGTCGAACTGCACCTCGACGATGCGCCCATCGACGGGCAGGGCCAGCGTGTAGCGCCAACGCAGCGCGTTGCCGGCGGCCTCGCCCTCGGCCTGGCCCACCACATCGTCGGCGCGTCCGGTGTAGCGACCCTCGGCGGTGCGGCTCAACCGCCATACCCGCCGCTCGGTCTTGCCGTCGCTGTAGCGGAAGTCTTCCTCGAGCACGCCCTCGTCGCCGTCCCAGCGGCCGACCATCGCCACGGTGAAGCGCCGCACCACGCGGCCCGAGCGGTCCGTGAAGATGCCGTGCGCCTGCAGCGGCCCGTTGAAGTAGCGGCGCAGGTCCAGAGGCGGGCCCTCGGCTCGGTAGTCGGCGGGTTGGGGGGACGCACAAGCCGCCAGCAGCACCGCCGGTGCCAGCGCGAGCAGCCGCCGCCGCGTGTGGCACCCGGAGTCTGGAAGGGCCGCGGTGGGCGGCGCAGGGTGGAAGGGTGACGTGTGGCGCGTTGCGCTCGCGCGAGGCTTCAGGCGTTCCATGGCATCGTTCGGACAGGGGCGGTGGATGGGCGCCGGCGACACAGCACCGCCAGCGCCAGCAGCTTGAGGACGCATGGCAGCACGGCATAGGCCAGCATCAGGGCGGTGAGCGCCTTCGGATCGCGAGTGCCCGGGCTGTAGCCGACGGCCTGCAGCAGCGGCAGCGCCAGGCCCGCGGCCAGGGCAAGGTTGAGCTTGTTGGCGCCGGTCCACCAGCCGAAGGCCACGCCCTCGCCCGCAGCGGCGCTGCTGATGCCGGGTGTGGCCTCGCTCGACGCCTGCGATGTCGCCATGACACGGGCCAGCAGGGCGGGCGGCACGGCCAGATCGGCGCCGAGGGTCAGGCCGCTGACGGCACACACCAGCGCGAACCAGGCGACATCGCCCGGCCCGAGCCAGGCTGCACCGGAAAAAGCGGCCACGGCGGCCGTCATGCCCAGGGACCAGGTGCGCTCCAGGCCCCAGCTGGGCACGCGCGACACCCACCACGGCAGCGAGAGCATGCCGCACGCGAAGTACGTGGCCAGCAACCATGGGGTCCATTGCGGCGCCTGCAGCCGATCGGTCACGTAGAACACCAGCAGCGTGGCCGGCACCGCGTTGGCGATGCCATTGGCCACGAAGGCCAGCATCAGCCGGCGGAAGGCGCCCAGGCGCCAGGGCTGCCACAGCGCACCCGCAGCCCGGGTGCGATGCGGATCGGGAACGTGCGCGTGAGATGCCGGCAGGGCCAGCGGCTGCGGGCCGCGTCGCAGTGCCCACAGGCCCACAGCCAGCCC
>JABWBN010000228.1 GCA_013360485.1 Burkholderiaceae bacterium
AAGCTGGCTTGGATCCGGCGGTTGAGCCATTGCTGGTGCCAACTCGGCCCGCCTCGACGCTTCGCCTGGGGCCGGTCCGGCCTTGATCTGCGGCCTTGATGGGTTGACCCTGGTACGGTGACCTCGCGCCAACTCGGCGCGCAGCGTCGCCCCGGCTGCGTTGCGGCGCTGCAGCCCGCGAATGGGGTGTTGATGACGGCCGGCGCGGCTCAGGCGGCGTCAGTCTTGCCCGACCTCACGCGCTCGGCCCATCGGCGGTGGCTGCGGGTCCAGGCCCAGGTGCGTCAGGATCTTCTCGATGACCGGCCGCTCGAGGATGGCCGCGATGATCTTCAGTTCCCCGCCGCCGCAGTTCGGGCAGTGCTGCATGTCGATGTCAAAGACCCGCTTGAGCAGCAGCGCCCAGCTGATGCGGTGCGGCCGGACCTGAACCGTCTCGACCTCGCACTCGGCGACCGAATCGGCTTCGGTGGCCGGCCCCACTTGCTCGGGTGGCCCCTGCGGCACCACCAGCGAGCGCAGCTTGGCGTTCGGGGCCAGCACGCCGTGGAACCTGATGAGGTGCAGCCGCGGCCGCGGTACCAGTGCCGCAAGCCGCTGCATGAACTCCAGCGGACTCATCACCAGATGCGTGGTCCCGTCGCGCCAGGGTGTCTTCAGCCTGAGCTCCACCTGCCCGGCAGCATTGATCTGCACGCGCTCGACGGTCAGCAGCAGCGCGTGCAGTTCGTCGTCGGTGGGCGCCTTCGCCTCGACAAAGCTCGGCGCGCCGTCGGCACCGCACCGGGCCCGCACTCCCCGCAGCGCAGCCTCAGGAAGCCGTGCGCCAGGTTGCCGCACTCGAGGAAGGCGTCGAACTCGTCCTTGATGAACCGCGGCAGCTCACTGCCGGTGCTGGCCTCGGTGTGCGCGATGAAGCTGGCCGCGTGCTGCTGCACCAGCGCAAGGCGATCGCATTCGCGCTGGCGGTGCACTTGCCGATCGTCGGCCTGTCGATCGTGCCGCTGCTGCTCGGCTGGCCGATGGTGCTGATGCCGGTGCACATCCTCTTCCTGCAATTGATCATCGATCCGGCGTGTTCCATCGTCTTCGAGGCCGAGCCGCTCGAACGCGACGCCATGCAGGCGCCACCCCGGCGGCCCGAGGCGCGCCTGTTCAATGCACAGGTCCTGCTGCGCGGAGCAATCCAGGGCAGCGGGCTCCTGGCCGTCGTGCTCGTGGCTTACTAGCTCGCCCGCGACGGCTCCGGCTCCGACGAGGTGGCGCGTGCGCTCGCCTTCACGGTGCTCGTGCTCAGCAACCTCGCGCTGATCCAGGTGAACCGCTCGTGGGCTACGTCCGGAGGCGTACCGCGAGCGCGCAATGCCGCCTTATGGTGGATCGCGTCCGTCACCGTCGTGCTCCTGGCGACCGTGCTGTGGGTGCCGGCCATTGCCGCTCTGTTCGCCTTCAGGGCGCCTTCGGCGACGATGCTGGCCATCGGCACCGGTCTGTGCCTGATCGCGTTCGCATGGTTCGAGGCAGCGAAGCGATTCGCAGGCAATTACACACGCTGAGGACGTGCCGGCTTCAGGTCATGTGCCGTGCCGTTGTGTTCAGCTGAGAGGCCTCGCCAGGATGGCGGCTCAGGCTCAAGGGCATGGTGACGAAGGAGGTGAAGACCACCGGCACCAAGGCGAGCGCGATTGTCCCGATCAAGCGGGCAAGAAGCTGACGAAGGTCGGCTTGCATGACGGACATCCTTCTGCGAGTTCAGACACCGTCAGCGTCAGTCCTGCAGATTAAGGGTTCCTGAGCCCAGTTCGCGCACGGTCGACGCATTGAGGCCGGTCAAGGACCCGGGAGCGCCGATCCAGAGAATTCGCTTGTGCCGTTCCCTCGTGAGGATCGGAACGCCCGCATCCAGCACCCATGACCGCTGCCCAGCTCCTTGGACTGATCTCCGCCGCGCTGCTTCTTCAACTGGCGGTTGGCATCGTCGTGGTGCTGCGACGCCGAAGTCTGGCAGCGTCGACGGCGCCGGCGCAGGCGACCGAGAAGGTGGCCAGGCCGGATCTTGCCTGGCAAGGCTGGCGCGAGTTCCGGGTGGTGCAACGCAGTCTGGAAGACGCGGCGCGCACGCAATGCTCGTTCTACCTGCAGCCGATCGACGGACAAGCGTTGCCCGCTTTCCGGCCGGGGCAGTTCCTGACGTTCTCGTTGGAGCTTGCGGGAGGCGCCGTCGACGGTGCCGAGGCCGCGCGCACGATCACCCGCTGCTATTCGCTCTCGGATGGGCCGGATCCCGCGCACTACCGCGTGACCATCAAGCGCGTGCCGGCGCCGCTCGACCACCCGGAATTTCTGCCAGGTCTGTCGTCCAACCACTTCCACGACCACGTCCGCGTCGGCGATGTCCTGCGGGTGAAGGCGCCATCGGGCCACTTCTTCATCGATCCCGACCCTGCCGTGCGCGCAGTGCTGATCGGTGGGGGCATCGGCATCACGCCCATGATGAGCATGCTGCGCTGGTGCATCGCGAACCAGCCACAACGGCCGGTCTACCTGTTCTACGGCCTGCGCAACAGCGACGAGCACGCCTTCAAGTCTCATCTCGAGGAAGTGGCGGCAGCCCACCCGGCGCTGAAGCTTCACGTGGTCTACAGCCGGCCCGCGGCAGCCGACGTGCCGGGGCGCGACTACCAGCACGCCGGGCACGTCGATGTCGAGCTGCTGCGCAAGACCTTGCCGCATGGACGCCACCAGTTCTACGTTTGCGGCCCCCCGGCCTTGATGCAGACGCTGGTGCCGGCGCTGGCCGAGTGGGGCGTGCCGGTCGCCGACATCCACTACGAGGCGTTCGGCCCGGCGTCGGTAAAACTGCCGGGGGAGGAGGTCTCCGCGCTCCCCGAGGTGCATGATGTCGAGGTGAAATTCCAGCGCTCGGGCCGTACCCTGGCGTGGGACGGCCGAGACGCGTCGCTGCTCGACTTCGCCGAGCGCCACGGCATCGTGGTCGAGTCGGGCTGCCGCTCCGGCGGTTGCGGCAGCTGCGAGACACGCCTGCTCGAGGGGGCAGTGGCCTACGAGCACGGGCCCGACCACGATGTCGCGCAGGGGCACTGCCTGCTGTGCGTCGGTCGGCCCACTACCGCCCTGGTGCTGGAGGCCTGATGCCGCTGAAGGCCCGACTGTTTCGCCGCGAGGTGCTGCCCTTCGTGGCGAGCTTCGCGCTGCTCGCGCTGCTGGCGCTGGCGCTCGACGGCCTGCTGCACGTGCTGGACCTGCTGTGGATCGGCCGCTGGCTCGGCATTCCCGGCACGCTGCTCATCATCGGCTCGACAGCCTACTCGCTGCGCAAGCGCAAGCTGATCCAGAGCGGCCACCCCGCCAAGCTGCTGCGCTGGCACGAGCTGCTGGCCTGGCTGGGGTCATTGCTGGTGCTGGTGCACGCTGGCGTGCACTTCAACGCCATCCTGGGCTGGCTGGCAGTGTGGGCGATGCTGATCAACGTCGGTAGCGGGCTCACCGGCAAGTTCCTGCTTGACCGCTCCCGGCGTCGGCTGGAGGAGGCGCGACAGCGCATGCGTGCCCGCGGCCTGCCCGAAACGGAGCTCGAGGATCAGCTCTACTGGGACAGCATGACCTTCGACGCGGTGAAGCAGTGGCGCGTCGTGCACTTCCCGATCACGCTGGCGTTTGCCGTTCTCGCCATCGCGCACATCGTGGCGATCTTCCTGTTCTGGGGCTGGAAGTGAAGAATCGGCCCATCCTGTGGATCGTCGTGGCGCTGAACCTCGGGGTGCTGGTGGCCCTCGCGTTCATCTACCCGCATCTGATGGTCAGCCCGGGGCCGCTGGTCAAGGGCCACGAGAAGCTGACCACCGACTGCTTTGCGTGCCACTCGGCCTGGCGCGGTGCCTCGACCTCGCGCTGCACCGAATGCCACGCCGTCGCCGATGTCGGCTTGAAGACGACGACGGGCGTGCCGATCCCTTTGCGTACCGTGAAGGTTTCTTTCCATCAGCAGTTGGTGGAGCAGGACTGCATGGCCTGCCACAGCGACCACCAGGGGCCGAAGCTCACGAAGCGCAGCCGCAAGCCGTTCTCGCATGCGCTGCTGAAGGTGTCGGTCAAGGATCAATGCTCCTCCTGCCACGCCGCACCCAAGGACACGGTGCACCGCGACATCAAGCTGGAGTGCAGCCAGTGCCACGGCGACAAGGCTTGGAAACCGGCGCAGTTCGATCACAAGCTGCTGGCGCCGGCCGTCCTCGACCGCTGCGAAAGCTGCCACAGCGCACCGACCGATCGCCTGCACCGCCAGATTCAGGCCAGCTGCAAGTCATGCCACAAGACCGACGGGTGGAAGCCGGCGACTTTCGACCACGACAAGTACTTCGTGCTCGACCGCGACCACCAGGCCACGTGCGAGACCTGCCACAAGAACAACGACTACAGCCGCTACACCTGCTACGGCTGCCACGAGCACTCGGAGGCGAAGGTGAGGTCGGAACACCTCGAGGAGGGAATCCGTGACTTCACGAACTGCGTCGAGTGCCACCGCGATCCGCGCGCCGAGCCCGAGAAGCGCGGGGGTGGGGAGCGGGGCCGGCGCGAGCGCGAGTGAGACTGTCGAGAAGTGCACGGCGGAACGCACCAACAGGAGACGACGTCATGAAGATCCCACCCCCACCGGGATCACGTCCTTCGGCCCGAAGCGCCCTTGCAGGATCAGCTTGCTCACCGGGTTCTCGATGCGCTGCTGGATCGCGCGCTTGAGCGCCGGCGACACGTCGAGCTTCATCTCGGCCGTGACGAGCACGGTGCGACCTTTCGGTGGACAGGACTACCGCGCCAAGGGCAGCACACGCCACAAGATCACGGCGCTGGACTCGCAGGAGTTCATACGGCAGTTTCTGTTGCGTGTGCTGACTAGCGGCTTCCAACGGATTCGACACTATGGTCGGCTGCTGACCAACGGCGATCGGCGCGACTGCCTGACGCGCGCGCACGCCGCGCTGGAAGTGGAGGTACCGGTGCCCATCGCTGCGCCGGCGATCTGCCCCCAGTTCGTCAAGCGGGACCGTCGGTCGCGTACCCGCGACGGACATCGGGGCCCGCGATCCCTGGCCACGGGAAGGGCCGCCCTTGGTCACGCCGCCGGCCCAGCCGGCCTGGCACTGCTTCGCGTAAGGGATGGCAGCCCGTCAGGGGCGAGACGCTGGGCCTTTGACAGCGGCTCGACGCACAGCGCAACAGCCCGGCCCCGCACAGCGGGGACACGCCCAGGCACCGACAGCTGGCTGCACACGACGCTGCAAGGGCACTCGCAGTACCTCAGTCACGCCCCCACATCGCATGCCTCTCACACCTCGCCCGAAGGCATCACGGTGACTCCGCCAAGCCACGAGGCGGCGCCGTCAGAAACTCGTCCGGGTCTTGACCAGGAACTGAGTCCTCTTCACGTCGGGCGCGCTGTTCAGCGGCATCGCGATGTCCAGATGCAGGACGTTGCTGAAGGCCGATCGTGCATTGACGATGCGCAGCCCGACACCCGCGTTGGCCAGCCACCCGGGGTTCGTCGCATTCGTCATCTCGCCGCCCCAGGCTCGCCCTGCGTCGACGAAGGCGGCTCCGCCGACGCGGAACAGGCGCCAGACGTAGAGGTCCGTGTAGAAACGCTCCTCTAGCGTGAAGAGCGCGCGGTGCGTGCCGCTCTGGTAGCGCAGCGGATAACCCCGCAGGCCGTCCTCTCCGCCCAGCACCAGGGCCTCGTCCGGGTCGGGGCGCGTCAGCGTGTCCAGCGAACCTGCCGCGTACAACAACCACCGCGGACCCTGCGGGCGGTAGTACTGCGCCTGCACGCCCAGGCGCTGGCGGTGGGCCTGGCCGTCGAAGAACTGTCCCGAGAGTTTCGCGGCGGCGATCAAGGTGTCCTCGGCCCGGAATTCGAAGCCGCGGCTGACCGACGCGGTGTACAGCAGCGCGTTGTCGCTGGAGCCGAGGCTGCGCGTCGCGTAGCCCAGCTGGACGGTCGCGTTCAGGCCGAGTGAGAAGAACTCCGGGCGACCGATCAGGTTGCGGTTGAGCTCGCGGTCAAAGCGGTCCTCGGTCAGTTCCCAGCGCACGAAGGGCGAGCGCAGCTTGCGGTCGGGCGGCAGCACGGCCGGCGCGACGAGGCCGGGTTCGGGCAGGTAGGCATCGTCCTGCACCGCCACGCCGAGCGAGTAGCGGTGGACCCAGCCGTCGACCAGGCCCTGCGACCATCCGGCAAACGCTTCGGCCTGCGTCTGGCGGTGGCGATACTCGCTCTGGATGCTGCCGGCCTGGTACACCGAGTCGATGCGATCGTCCTTGCTGGCCGACACGCCGGCGGCCCAGCGCGCGTCCAATGCATAGAAGGGGCGGATCACGGAAGCCGCATCACGCCGGCCGTCACTGTTGACGGCATGGCTGTAGCTCAGGTCAGCCCAGGTGCCGAAGGCCCGACTGTTGCGCAATCCGAGGGCCGTGCTGGTGCGATCGACGTTCTTGCTGCGCCCGAGCGTGACGGTGGTCCCCGTGCCGAGCAGGTTGTACTCCGCGATATGGATGCCGCCGGCATTGGCGCCGCCTGCGCGCGAGGCGTTGCCACCGGCATCGAGCGACCAGGTGTCGCGCGTCACCACCTCGATGTCGACGACGCCGTCGTGCACCTGCAGCGGACTGAACTTGACGTCGTAGAGATAGCGGTTCCCGCGCAGCAGGCGCTCGGTCTCCTCGATCAGGCGCACCGACACCAGCTCGCCGCGCCTGAACAGCAGCGCCCGTTCGATGACCTCGGGCCGGGTCTGGATGTGCAGCTTGTTGGCCAGCTGGAACAGCCCGTTGTCCTCGCGCGGGTCGGCCGTGTCGAAGATGTCCTCGGCGCGGATGCGGATCTCGCCGATGCGCACGCCGGCAGCCTCGAGCGCCGCGAAGCCCTGCGCCGGAGGTTCGTCTCCGGCCCGGGCCGGCGAGGCCAGCGCCAGCCACAAAGCCAGGGTGCCCATGGCCACAAGGGCGGTCGGTTTCATCAGCATGTGGTGCCTCGATCGATCAAGGGGCGGGCTGCAGGGTCGCGGCCGCGGGCAGCACCTTCGCCGTGCGCAAGGTGACGGGCCACACCCGCGCGGCGAGCGCGGCGATCACCCAGCACAGCCAGGCCGACCACAGGGTGTGGCTGATGAAGTGCGCACCGCGCACCCACTGCGCCCACCCGAACACCAGTCCGAGGCCCAGCACCGCGGCAAGCAGGGCGAGCGCGCCTTGCGGCCGGTGGTGACGCCAGAGGAAGTACACACCGAAGAAGGCAAACGCGGCCACCGCGTGGCCGGAGGGGAAGCAGTGTCCCGGTCCGCCGTCGCTCACACCGGGCAACCAATGCGGCACGTAGGCTGCGCGGCCTCCGAACGCCGCCAGATCCCAGGGGCAACTCGTGGCGCTGAAGCGCTTCAGCGCGGGCACCAGCAGCAGGTCGGCCAGCACCACGCCGATGGCACGGGCCCGTTCGGCGCGCGACGGCCCGGCGACAAACGGCCGCACGGCGTCCCACAGCAGCAATGCCATCAAGGCCCAGCCCAGCGCGCGACCGCCGTCGTGCAGCACGTGGCTGGCCAGAAAGCTTCTGCGCCACGGGAAACCGCTGGGCGTCGCGATCCAGCGCGTCAGCGTCATGTCCAGCCCCGAGGCTTCCCACAGGCCCAGCCCCAGCAGAGCGACCAGCGCAATCCAGGCGTCGCGGCGCGACGCGTTACGGGCTGACTCCACTACAGGCCTGTCGCAGTGCGGCAGGGCTGCGTGAGGTCGAGGGCCGGCTCGTGCAGCGCCGTCGTCACGTCGAGTGCGCCGAGCAGCGTGTGGAACAGGTGGTCGTGCGCGACCGGTTGGCGCGCCTGCGCGGCCATCGACGCCATCAGACAGCCCGCTGCGAGGCCGCTGGCGCGCTCGAAGCCGTCGCTGTTCCACCAGACCATCGGTACCCGCTTCTGCACCTCGGGTGCCAGTGCATAGGGCAGGCCGTGCAGGAACAGGCCATGCTCGCCGAGCGATTCGCCGTGGTCGGACACATAGATCAGCGCCGTGTCGACATCGGCCGCAGCCGCCTTCAGCGTGCGGATGGCCGAAGCCAGGACATGGTCGGTATAGAGGAGCGCGTTGTCGTAGGCGTTGACCACCTGCTGCTCGCTGCACTTGCGCAGGTCGTCGTCGCGGCAGTCGGGCTCGAAGCGGGCGAACGCCCTGGGGTAGCGGCGGTAGTAGCTCGGCCCGTGGTTGCCCAGCATGTGCAGCACCCACAGCTGCGTGCCCTGCGCCCGCTTGAGGCGCTGTGCCAGGTCCTGGGACAGGGCTTCGTCGAGACAGCGGTCGCCGTCGCAAAGGTTCGGCGCGAACCCGGCATCGATGGTCAGCGCAGGAAGGCCGTCGCAGACGCCCTTGCAGCCGCTCTGGTTGTCGCGCCAGTCAATGCCCACGCCGGCGCGCCCGAGCACATGCAGCAGCGACTGCTGGCCGCGGATGCGCGCCTCGTCGTAGCTGCGGCGGCCCACCGGCGCGAACATGCAGGGCAGCGACATCTCGGTGTTGGTGCCGCAACTGTGCACGTCACCGAAATTGACGACGCCGGCCTGTGCGAGCTCAGGGGTCGTCTGGCGGGCGTAGCCGTTGAGCCCCCAGTTGGCGGCGCGCGCGGTCTCGCCGACCACGAGCACCACCACCAGCGGCCGGGTGCGCGCGGCCCAGGAGGCGCCGGCCTTGGCGTCGAGGCCGATGGGTTCGCGTGCCTTGGCCGCGCCGCGGGTGTCGGCCGCGAGCACCGCAGCGGTGGACCACATCAGGTTGGCCGGCGTCACCAGGTAACGCAGTTCGCGCTGGTTGCGCGTGAGCGACGACAGGGGCTGGAAGACCGACCAGACCAGCGCCACCAGGGCCAGCAGCGCCACCAGCATCAGCGCCACGCGGCGCAGCAGGGCGCGCCGCCACGGTACCCGTGCCACCGTCACGCGCGACAGCAGCAGCAGCGGCAGACCGGCGAACAGGGCCATGTGCAGGACGAAGCCCGAGCCCAGGAGTTCGCGTGCCTCGGCCACATCGGTGCGCAGGACGTTGCGCATCATCGAGGGATCGAGCGTGATGCCGTAGGCGCCGATGAACCAGGCGCCGGCCGCGGCGGCCAGCGTCGCCGCGCCGATCACCAGCTTGACGGTGCGCCGGTGCGCCAGCAGGCCGGTGAGCAGAACGTTCAGCGCAACCAGTGCACCGGCCAGCGCCAGCAGCAGGCCCCACGCCGATGCATCGCCCGCCTGGCCCTTCGATACCGCCGCGAAGAAGGCACCGTTGAAGGCCAGTGCCCAGAACACGGCCGCGGCCACGACCAGCTGGTCGCTCGTCAGTGTCACGCCGAAGCGGCGCCGGCGCGGCTGGGCCACGCGAGCGTCTGCAAGGCCTAGTGCCCGTGTCGAAGGAGTGAGCGGTGCCATGGTGGGGCAGTGGAGCCCGGCTGCCTGAAGCGCGGCTGAAGGCCGGCTTCGGCGATCCTCCTGCGGGGCTTGTGCGGGCAAGCCGACGCCTGCAGGCAAGGTCGCGGCACCGCTTCAGCCGCGCTTCAGCTTCGCCATCCAGATTGCATGCTCTTTCCACTCTCCCCCACCCGACGTCCATGGCCTGCGCACCCGATCGAACGGCGCCACCGCCGCAGACCGCCGACAGCCCCTACAAGAGCCGCGACGGCTGGGCCCGCGTGTGGCAAGCGGCCCGCTACTCCGCGGCGGGACTGCGCGCCGCCGTGCGCCACGAGGCTGCCTTCAGACAGGAACTGCTCGTCGGCGTGCCGCTCGTCGTCGTGGCCTGGTGGGTGGCGAAGACGCCCCTTCAAGGCCTGACCCTGGCGGGCGTGATCGTGCTTGTGTGGGTCGCCGAACTGCTCAACTCCGCTGTCGAGGCCGTGGCCGATGCCGTCAGCACCGAGCCGAGCCCTCTGCTGGGCCGGGCCAAGGATCTCGGCAGCGCGGCCGTCATGCTGTGCATCGTGCTTGCGGCCTCGACCTGGCTGCTGCTGCTGTGGCCCTGAGCACGCACGCCATGCCGATCATCGAGCCCTACCACGACGACGAGGCGCGCGGCGTGCTCTTCGAAGTGATGGTGCAGGGCCGGCGCGCCCAGGGTTACATCAGCTGCGTGCTGCTGCAGTGGTTCGCCGGCGCCGCCATCGCGGACGAGGACTGGGTGGCGGCCTACCGCCTGCGGCAAGCCGAGATCGACTCGGTGGTCGCGCGGCGCGCGCCGGCCGAAGACTGGGAGACCGTGATGGTCACCCGCGCAGACCTGATGCCCGATCGCTGAAGACCTGCGCGACCGTGGCGCCCCAGCGCATGCGCGTCAGGGCGGGTTCACGCGGTAGCCGATGCCACGCACGGTCTCGATGAGAGTTCGGCCGAGCTTCCTGCGCAGCGCGGAGACATGGACTTCCACGGCATTGCTCGCCACCTCCGACTCGAAACCCAGCACGAGCTTCTCCAGGTCCGGTTTCGGCACGATGCGGCCGGCGCGCAGCACCAGGGCTTCCAGCACCGCCCATTCGCGCCCGGTCAGGTCGACGCGGCTGCCCCCCAGGTAGGCAGCCCGCGCCTGCAGGTCGACGACCACGTTGCCGAAGGCAAGCTTGGAAGCGCCGGAGCCCGCCGAGCGCCGGTTGACGGCGCGCAGCCTGGCGTCGAGTTCGCCCAGGGCAAAGGGCTTGACCAGGTAGTCGTCACCTCCGCTGTCCAGGCCCTGCGCATAGGATTTTCAAACGGCCCCTCGAACGCCCGACGCGGAGCTGGGTTCGCAGCCGATGCCGGGCCGATGCCAACCAAGCTGGCTTGGATCCGGCG
>JABWBN010000229.1 GCA_013360485.1 Burkholderiaceae bacterium
AGCGGCGAGCCGCAGCGCGAGGGCGGGGCGGTGCTGGCGCTGCACCACGACGCCGACCCCCGCGCGGCGCTGGTGGCGCGGTGGTGGGTGCCGGTTCCGGCGTGAATCAGGCCAACATCGCCACGCTGAAATAGCCGTTCCAGTGCTGGGCCGGCTTGTCGTTCTTGGTGATGGTGCTCGTCATGCTGCTGTTGCCGTCGATCGTGGTCACCCAGGTCTTGCCGTCCTTGTCGTAGACGTTGAACACCACCGCGTGGTGATTGACGTTGCGCCCCTGGTCGTCGAACTGGCGGTAGGCGATGTCGCCACGGCGCGGCGTATGACTCACTTTCGGGTTGAAACCGAGCACCGAGGCGATGCCCTTGCTGTCGATCCAGGTGCCCACAGGCACCATGGCGGTCTTGACCGCCCATAGCGCAAAGATGCCGCACCAGTGCTTGCAGGGCGCCAGCACACCCGGTTGCTGCAGGAATCGCACGTTGTCGTCACCGTAATAGGTGGATCCGGGGTGACCGGGCTTGGGAGCCGACACGCTGAAATAGAGCATCAGGCGCTTATGTCCGCGCCGCCAGTGGCGATGGGTCTTGGCGTCCGTGCCACCGCTCTGGGTGGCGTGCACCAACGCGCCATGGTTCATCCACTCCTGCCACGCGACCTGGGCGATCATGGCCCGCAGCGGATGCTCGTTGGTGGTCGCAGCCGCCGTGGCAGCCGCGGCCGCTGCCGGCAGGTCGTTCAGCCATTGCTCCAGCGCGGCCCACGACAGCGGCCCGAAGACGCCGTCGGCCACCAGCTGGCGGCTGGACTGGAACTCGCGCACCCGCGCTTGCGTCAGTGGCCCGTAGCGGCCATCGGGGTTCAGCGCCGGGCGCTGGGACGGAAGCTGGTTGAGGCTTCCCTGCAGTGTGCGCACTACAGGGCCCGCGCTGCCGAATCGCAGGGTTGGATTCATGGTGCACCTCCCCGCCGCAGTGCGGGGATGCACCGCGAGTGAAGGAATTGTGCGCCGGTGACCGAGCCGCTGTCAGCTGACCTTCGGCATGCCCACGCGCTGACCCGATCAGGCGGGCCCTCCCGCCACCGGCTGAAGTGCCACCCGGCCGTTGGGATCGGGGGGGTTGCGGCAAGGTGCGAGCGCCACGGGCAAGGCGGGCGCCAGGCCGTTGCGGTCCTGGCCAGCGTAGACCGTGACGTGAGGGTAGGGGATCTCGATTCCGTGCCGATCGAAGTCTGCCTTCAGGCTCTTCAGGAACCAGCGTCGCACCGTCCATTGATGCAATGGCAAACACTTGAATCGGCATCGAATCACAACCGCGGAGTCGTCCCAGCGCTCTACACCTGCGACCTCCAGGGGTTCCAGGATCGAGCCCGCGATGGCCGGATCCGCGCGCATGTCTTGCCCCACCGCTTGCATGCGGGCGATGACGGTGTCGACGTTCTCGCGATAGGCCACGCCGATGTCGATCACGGCATAGGCGTGGTCCCGACTGAGGTTGACGACGGTTGTGATCTGCCCATTCGGTACGAAGTGCACATGTCCGTCGTAGTCGCGCAGCCGAACATGGCGCAGCGTGACTTCTTCGACCAGTCCGGAGTGATCGAGCAGACGAACGACATCACCCTGGCGAATCTGGTTCTCGAGGAGGATGAAGAAGCCGTTGAAATAGTCCCTGACCAGGCTCTGCGCACCGAAGCCGACCGCCAGTCCCACGACGCCGGCTGCGCCGAGTATGGGTGCGACGGAAACGCCAAGCTCGCCTAGAACCAGCATGCCCGCCAGCAAGGTGACGACGACGGCGACCAGATATCGAAACACCCGCCCCAAGGTTTCGGCGCGCTTGATGACTTCGGGGTCGTCGAAGCGGCTGGCGATCCGGATGCGAAACGATCTGATCAAACGCTGTAGAACGGCGATTGCGATCCAGGCGACGATGAGGATCACCGAGATGCGCAGCGCGACCAAGCCGCCACTGCCGAAATTGTTCAGCATGGATTCGAGGCTGACTTGCCAACTCGCAAGGGCCATGACGACTCCCGATGATGCTTCAGGGGCGCATGGCGCGGTCGACCACGTCGGGGGCGACGTCGGCGACCTTGCGAGCGACGACCACGAAGTAGAAGAGCGGGCGCCCATCGATGCTGACGCGATGCCGGTAGCGCTCGAGATGGTGGATCTCCAGAACCCCCAGGCGCATCAGCGCGTCGATCAGTCGCGAGAAACCCGTGCGGTCGCCCGACCGCATGAAGTCTTCCTTGATGTTGAACACCAGCCAACCCTGGTCCTGGACCAGGTTCATTGCGTTGGCGAAAGCGGGCACCGGAATGTCTCCGTACCCGAGCGCCGCGATGCAGCTCAGGCAATCGAACTGCCACATCTTCAGTTGTGCCTCGACTTTCGGGTCCGGCGAAGTCAGGTCGGCGACGTAGTAGGCGTCGTACGCATGGGGTCGGTCGCGGTCACAGGCCTGCTTCGCTTCTTCCAGGATATCGACGCCCACGACACGCGCGGCGTTCAGCAGTTCGCCCATCATCCCGTTGCCCGCGCCCAGGTCGAGCACGCGCAGACTGCTGATCTCGACCCGGTTGTCGGTCAGGACCTTGCCCAGGACGTCGACCGCTTTGGTCGGTGACGCGCACTGAAGGCGCTGGTAGAACAGCTGTTCGTACAAGCCGGGCCTCTGGTAGATCGGGCCATAGTCATGAAAGCGCAGCCGCCGCTCGACTCCGTCCTCGAACAAGTGGAAGAAGGCCTCGTCCTGGTCCAATGCGCCGGGTTCAGTCAGTGGGAAGCTGATGTTGTGGGTCAGGGTCTGCGTCATGTCCAGCATCCGACGTGAAAACGGTACTTTACATTGATTCAAATGTATTGGTGCCGCTGCGTCTGCACGCGCCACAGGCGCCGCTGTCGCGGCGGCCGCTGCCCTGCGGTACCTTGTGGCTGCGGCCGGCCCTGCGGGCCTTCACTTGCCTTCGGCAAGTGAGCCTACGCCGCAAGGCACAGGCGCCGCTGTCGCGGCGGCCGGGCCGAGCGGCCCGGCTCCTGCGCGACCCGTCAGGCCTTCAGGCCTGCCAGGTCACGCAGGACCTGTACCTTGTCCCGGGCTTCCCAGGTGAATTCGGGTTCTTCGCGGCCGAAGTGACCATAGGCGGCGGTCTTGCCGTAGATGGGACGCAGCAGGTCGAGCATCTGGATGATGCCCTTGGGGCGCAGGTCGAAGACTTCGCTGACGATGGCGGCGATCTTCTCGTCGGGCACCACGCCGGTACCCTCTGTGTAGACCGTCACGTTCATCGGCTTGGCCACGCCGATGGCATAGGCCACCTGGATCTGGCACTGACGCGCCAGGCCTGCGGCCACCACGTTCTTGGCCACGTAGCGCGCGGCATAGGCGGCCGAGCGGTCGACCTTGGTCGGGTCCTTGCCCGAGAACGCACCGCCGCCGTGCGGGCAGGCGCCGCCGTAGGTGTCGACGATGATCTTGCGGCCGGTCAGGCCGCAGTCGCCCTGCGGGCCGCCGATGACGAAGCGGCCGGTGGGGTTGACCAGGTAGCGGGTGTCCTTGATCCACTCCTTGGGCAGCACGGGCTTGATGATCTCCTCGATCACCGCCTCGTAGAACTCGGGCTTCATCTTGTCGCCCAGGCTCATCTCGGGCGCGTGCTGCGTGCTCAACACCACGGTGTCGATGCTGTGCGGCTTGCCGTCGACGTAGCGCATCGTCACCTGGCTCTTGGCGTCCGGGCGCAGGAAGGGCAGGCGGCCGTCCTTGCGCAGTTGGGCCTGGCGCTCCACCAGGCGGTGCGCGTAGTAGATGGGCGCGGGCATCAGCTCGGGCGTTTCGTCGCAGGCATAGCCGAACATCAGGCCCTGGTCGCCGGCGCCGGTGTTCAGGTGGTCGTCGCTGGCGTGGTCGACGCCTTGCGCGATGTCGTTGCTCTGCTTGTCGTAGGCCACCAGCACCGCGCAGCCCTTGTAGTCGATGCCGTACTCGGTGTTGTCGTAGCCGATGCGCTTGATGGTGTCGCGCGCGACCTGGATGTAGTCGACGTGCGCGTTGGTGGTGATCTCGCCGGCCAGCACCACCAGGCCGGTGTTGCACAGGGTTTCGGCCGCCACGCGCGAGCGTGGGTCCTGGGTGAAGATCGCGTCCAGGATGGCGTCCGAGATCTGGTCGGACACCTTGTCGGGATGGCCTTCGGACACCGACTCCGAGGTAAAGAGAAAGTCGCTCGCCACTTCAATACACTCCAACTGTTGAGATGAATAACCCGCTCGCCGGATCCGTTGGGGTGTGTGCGGCGAACGCTTTAGCGGTATTTCGAAGCCGGTTGCCCGGCCTGCCGCGGCACTGCCGCGCGTCGCCCCGCAAGTTGTCCTTTAACTCGGCGACCGCGAAATTATACGAACCGCATGTTGAGCCTGATGCGTTGGTTAGCCGGGCGTTCGCTGGGCACTTTGCACATCTGGGGCGCCCTGGTGGGCTGGTTGGCCTATCTGGGTTCGCCCACCTACCGGCGGCGGTTGCGTGCACATGCCACGCTGGCCGGCGTGTCCGCACGCGAGCGGCGCGCTTCGGTGGCCGAGGCCGGCCGCATGGTGGCGGAGCTGCCATGGCTGTGGCTGCGGCCGCAGCAGCGCGCGCTGGGCGAGCGGGTGCAGTGGCGGGGTGAGCAGTTCATCGAGCAGGCGCTGGACGCCGGGCGCGGCCTGTTGCTGCTCACGCCGCACCTGGGCAGTTTCGAGGTGACGGCGCAGGCATTCGCCGAGCGCTGGGGTGCACGCGTGAAGCTCACGGTGATGTATCGCCCGGCCCGCCAGGTCTGGTTGAGCGGGTTGCAGGAAACCGCCCGTCGGCGTCCGGGGCTCGAGGCCGTGCCGGCCACCTTGACCGGCGTGCGCCAAATGATCCGCGCACTGCGTCGCGGCGAATCCGTTGGCCTGCTGCCCGACCAGGTGCCACCCGAAGGCATGGGCGTGTGGGCACCGTTCTTCGGGCGCGAGGCCTACACCATGACCCTGGCGGCGCGGCTGGTGCAACAGACCGGGGCCGCCGTGCTGCTGGCGCGCTGCGAGCGCCAGCCCTGGGGGCGGGGTTTTTTGCTGGTGATCGAGCCGCTGCCTGCGGCGCTCGATGACTCTCTGGAGGCCGCTGTGCTGCAAATCAACCGTGCCATGGAGCACATCATTCGCCAGTGCCCGGACCAGTACCTGTGGGGCTATGCCCGCTACAAGCAGCCGCGCGCCGAGGCATCCGCCGGAGGTGCTGCATGAGCGGCCGCCTTGGGGTGTGGTTCATGGGCATGCTGGCGTATCTGCCGCTGCCGGTATTGCGCGCCATCGGCTGGCTGATCGGGCAGGTGCTGTACGTGCTGGCGGCGCCGCGCCGCCGTGTGGCACTGCGCAATCTGGAATTGTGCTTTCCGCAGGCCACTCTGGCGCAGCGCAAGGCGTGGGCGCGCGAGACTTTCGTGGTGTTTTGCCAGACCTGGCTGGACCGCAGCTGGCTGTGGTCTGCACCGCGCGATGTGGTGCTGCAGCGCGTGAAGCTGCAGGGCGCTGTGCACGAGCTGGAAGGCGATGCGCCCACCATCATCTTTGCGCCGCATTTCTACGGCATGGATGCGGGGGGGCTGGCCTTGCCCCTGCGCACCCAGCGCGCGTTCACGTCCATTTTCTCGACGCACCCCAATCCCGCGGTGGATGCTTGGTTCATGGCGGGGCGCCAGCGCTTTGGAGATGTGCGCATGCTCAACCGCGCCGACGGGGTGAAGCCCATCATTTCCAGCCTGCGCAAAGGCGGGCTGCTGTATCTGTTGTCTGACATGGATTTTGGTCCGGGCGAGTCGATCTTCGTGCCGTTCTACGGCGTGCCCACGGCCACGGTGCCTTCGCTGTCACGCTTTGCCCGGCTGGGCCGCGCCAAGGTGCTGGGCATGTACACGCGCTTGACGCCCACGGGCTATGTGGCTGAGCTGTCTCCCGCCTGGGAGCATTTCCCCACCGACGATGTAGAGGCCGACACAGCGCGCATGAACCGTGAGTTGCAGAGCTACATCGACACCATGCCGGGCCAGTACTACTGGGTACACAAGCGTTTCAAGACCCGGCCCGAGGGTGAGCCAGGTGTTTACTGAGTGCCTCTGAGGCGCCTGTGGCCAGGGTTTGGAAGGGTGGATTT
>JABWBN010000230.1 GCA_013360485.1 Burkholderiaceae bacterium
CCGCTGCACGACATGGTGCTCCGGTACTCCCAGCAGTCGCGGGTGACGGCCACGCCGTCGACGACCTTGGTCGCCGGGCCATCGGTGCAGACGGCGGGCGTGGTCGTGGTGCAGCGACCACCGGCGTCCAGGGTCGGGCACTGGTCGTCCCAGCGGTCGGTCTCGGTGACGGTGGTGGCTGGCCGCGTATAGGACAGCCGCATTGTCGGAATCGGGCCGAAGGCGGGGTTGGGCGCCCAGCCGATCACGGCTCGGTCGGCGTCGATGTTCCAGTAATAGCCGCCTATGGCGCCGGTGATGTCGACGCCGGCGTAGGGCGTCCAGCCGGAAGCGGGCGCGTAGCACTTCGCGCCGTCCAGGGCGGTGGTGGTGCATCCGCTGTCGCCCTGGCAGACGGTGTCCTGGATGTTGTCCCCGCTCTGCGTGCCGGCGCGGCAGGCGGCGTAGACCCTGAGGAAGGGCTCGACGCTGGTGCAGCTGTAGCCGGAGTCGCCACCACCGGTACAGACCTCGGCGCGCTCCGGGGCCACCATCGCCGTCAGGCTGCAGGTCGATCCGCTGCAGCTCTTGTCAGCCACCCAGACGGCCGTGCGGATGGGCTGGCCGTCGATCATCGAGTAGGTGGTGTCGAGGACCGACACGATCTGCGGAAAGACGACCGGCGTCGTCATGTCCACGTCGAAGAAGCTGAGCGGATTGCCGTCCTGGGTGACGCGGAAGTGCTGCGCGGTGACGGCGCGGTCAGGCAGGCACTGCACGTCCAGACCCGTGCGGCCGGAGGCGGCGTGGGCGAACCAGTCGCCCGGGTTGCAGCTGGTAGTCCGCGTCGTGCTGACGGTCAGGCTTCGGCTGCAGCTGTAGTTGCCGACGCCGACGTAGCGCAGGCAGCTGCGTGGCTGCATGCCGGCGGGCACCGGGGTGACCGTGGTGGTGCACCCGCTGTAGTAGGCGGCCAGGCTGCCCAGCTCGGCCGATGGCGTCCGGCCGATTGCACGTGCGGCAGCCACGGCAGGGTCATCGGGGCCGATCGTCGGGCGCGGCGTGTTGGCCGAGGAGAAGGCGCCACGCTGCGCCTGGCAGAGCGGGTCGGTGGGGGTCAGTGCACAGGCAGACAGCCTCGCGCTGCCCTGCGACGACAGGTTGGGCTGGCGGTAGTAGCTGCGCTCAGGAGGGGTGGTCGTGTAGCCTGGGACCACGGCGGTGGCGCCCGGTGTGGTGACGTTGCCGCGTGCCACGGGGTTCGCGGCCTGGCCGGCCGGCGACACCTTCCTCGTGCGGGCCGGCGACGGCTGCCGTCTGCGTTGTCAGGAAGCAGGCGGTGGTGATGCCGGCGACGAGGCGGCGCCACGGCGAGGCGCGGCTCGCCGTGGATGGCGGCGAGGCAGTGAGGTGGCTATCGGGGCCTGGCGGGGTCGGTGGAAGCACGCCCCATGGTCAGGGGCGGTCCGATCGGTGTCGCGGTGAAACGGCGGCTGACAGAGAGGGGTTTCGAGGCTGGACACGCGGTTGGCCGGAGAGCTGGTCAGCAGCGGTAGTCGAAACTCGTGACTACTCGCTAGGGTGTTCAGTTCTACTGCACTGGGAATCTTCGAAATCCGAGGGCGAGTAGTCGCCCAAGACTGATCCGAGTCAATCGGGAATTGGAAGGCAACGACCGCCGGTCGCTTAGAAGCTGCAGTAACACATCATCTACCGGCGACCTGGTTCTGAGCGTGAGTTCGCTGCTGGTGGTGATGACGCCGGTGGACATCGAAGCCGAGCGGTCGCGCGAGAATTGGGGCCTAGGCGAGGTCGTGAAGCTCGCGTTGCGTCGCTGAGTCCCCAAGAGGTCCATCAGGCATGGAAGAACAAGACTTCGAATCTGGCCAAAACGAACAGCAGGCCTTCGCGCCTGCTATCGATGCGGATGACTTTGCCAGGCGGCTGTCAATGCGCGCGCCGAACGTCATGTGGCTCCTGGGCGCGGGAGTGTCAGCGGCGGCCGGTATCCCAACTGCTGGCGACATGATCTGGGAGTTCAAGCAGCGCCTGTTTGTCAGTCAACGCAGGATGCCGCCGGACATCGTGGCAGACCTTTCAGCTCCAGGCGTCCGTCAGCGTCTGCAAGAGCACATCGACTCGATGGAGAGCCTGCCAAAAGTCGGTGATCCGACTGAGTACTCGGCCCTCTTCGAGGAGGTCTTCCGTTCGGAGGCCGACCGCCGCACTTACCTGGACTCCAAGATGACGGGTGCCAAGCCCTCGTACGGTCACCTCGTACTGGCCACCCTGATGCGCGGCCAGCAAGCACGCCTGGTCTGGACCACGAACTTCGATCCCTTGGTGGCAGACGCATGCGCCAAGGTGTTCGACGGAACTGGCGCACTTACCACCGTTGCGCTCAACGCTCCAGAGGTGGCTGCCCATGCGATCTCCGAAGGCCGGTGGCCGGTTGAGATCAAACTACACGGCGACTTCAGGCATCGCAAGCTCAAGAACACAGATGACGAGCTTCGCCACCAAGACGAGCAGCTGAGGCAAGTACTCGTTGACTCGTGCGGGCGCTTTGGAATGGTTGTGGCCGGATACAGCGGCCGCGATGACTCGGTGATGAAGGCCTTGGACTCGGCGTTGGACAAGAAGGGGGCGTTTCCTTCAGGCGTTTTCTGGTTGCACAGAGGGGAGCAGCCTCCGTATGGGCGGGTGATAGAGCTCCTCGTAAAGGCCCAGGCTGGCGGAATCGAAGCGGCACTCGTGCGCATCGAGAACTTCGACGAGACCATGAGGGACATCGTCAGGTTGATGAAGGGCCTGGACACCAAGTTCCTGGATGAGTTCGGAAAGCAACGTGCACGGTGGAGCGCGGCTCCGATCCTCGGCGGTAAGGGCGGCTGGCCTATCGTGAGGCTAAACGCGCTACACATCTCACAGATCCCGTCGGTCTGCCGGCGTGTCGTGTGTGATGTAGGCGGATACGCCGACGTACGCGCTGCCGTTGAGAAAGCGGGAGTCAATCTGCTCGTCGCAAGGAGCCGCCGAGGTGTTCTTCTATTTGGAGAGGACTCGGCAGTTCGCGCAGCGTTCGAGGACCACCGTATCTCCGAGTTCGACCTAGCCGCGATCGAGCCTCACAAGCTGCGATATGAATCTGCGGATCGGGGCCTGTTGAAGGAAGCGGTTAGCCGAGCCATCTCCAGGCATCGGGGCTTGACGCTGCTGCGTAAGCGGAAGATGGATCTGCTGTACCCGGCGACGCCATCCGCGGAGGCCTTTGGCGCCCTGCGTCGCGTAGTCGGTGTACTGACAGGAACACTGCCCGGGTTTCCGGATGTCCGCTGGCACGAAGGACTAGGCCTGCGTCTGGATTGGGCGGCCGACAAGCTCTGGTTGCTGCTCGAACCGACAACGGTGTTCTCGGGCATGACCGAAGACACAAAGGGTGTTGCCGCGGACTTCGCTCGTGAGCGCACGGTCAAGCGATATAACCCGAAGCTGGATGCGCTAATTGACTTCTGGGCCGGGTTCCTTGTCGGAGACGGTGAGCCACTGCGCGCACTGGACATTTCCAGTGGTGTCGATGCGGTGTTTCAACTTGCCCCTCGCACGGGCTTCTCGAAGAGGGCCAACGCATGAGTGCCAGCGAGCTTGCGCATCACCTCTGCCTGACAGAGCCGAAGCTCTCGTTCCATCCCGACAGGCGCAGCGACAGAGACATTCATCCGCTGAGTGGTCTCTTGCGGTTCGGTCCTTACTCAAAAGGGCTTCTGGTGCCTGACCCGATCCGGGTCGCAACCATCGCTCCGGCTGGAGAGGGCGGCCGACTGTATGCGTTCATGAAAGAGCTGAATTCGTTCTACAAGCCTAGCGAGCGCAAGGACTACCTGCCGGAGTGGCCGGGGTTTCAGCGCGTCTTCAACGTTCGAATGACAGGCGCCGGCGGCGACTGTCACTTCGAACTGGATGCAGGGCTGGAGGCCCAGTTGAAGGAGTCGCCGACACCTCACGTTGTGCTTGCGGACGCCATCACTCGAGCCGCACAACGTCTGCACGCGCGGCGATCTGCTTTCGATGTGCTGTTCATTTATTTGCCGGAACGGTGGAGCATGGGCTTTGTTGGTGGATTGAACGAGGACTTCGATCTGCACGACCACATCAAGGCAGTCTCGGCTTCGCGAGGTGTGCCCGTGCAGATCGTCCGCGAGGACAAGGCGTTGGCTTATGCAGACCGGGCCAGCGTTATGTGGCGCATCGGGCTCGCGTTGTACGCCAAGGCAGGGGGCATTCCGTGGAAACTCGCCGACACGGATCCGGAGACAGCGTTCATCGGCATCTCGTACTCTGTGCGACCGGTCGAATCGGGCGAGCCGAGGTTCGTGACGTGCTGCAGCCAGGTGTTTGATGCGGACGGGTCAGGCTTGGAGTTCATTGCCTACAACACCCACGAGTTCGAGGTACAAAGGGACAACCCATTCCTGTCTCGAACCGAGATGTTCAGGGTGATGACGCGCGCTATGGATCTATATCGCCGGCGCCATGCCGGACGGGTTCCTCGGCGCGTCATGGTTCACAAGACGACCGAATTCAAGCCGCAGGAGGTCGACGGCTGCATGGAGGCCTTCAATCTATGCGAGGCGGTTGATCTGGTGCAAGTTGTTGAGGACGTCGGATGGCGCGGAGTCCTCGGGAACGGTCCGTTCAACGACCGTCCGGCGCAGGCAGCAATGTTTCCCGTGCCCAGGGGAACAGTGCTGGGTATAGCGCCCGCCGAAGCGCTGGTTTGGACGCATGGAAGCGTCAAGAAGATCAGCGACAAGGGCTCATACTTCCAGGGCTCGCGAAGCACTCCTCGACCGCTTCGCATTATTCGACATGCCGGCCACGGACCGTGGGATGACACGGCTTGGGCGATCTTGGCGTTAACTAAGATGGACTGGAACAACGATGCGCTATACGACCCACTCCCGGTGACGCTTGCTTATGCGAAGGTGCTGTCGCGCGTCGTCAAGCGCATCAGCCGACTTGGGTCCAGGCCGTATCAGTTCCGGTTCTTCATGTGAAGTCGTCTTGGCTCCATGCCTCGGGCGCCCACTGCCGCCATAAGGGCTTCCGCGGTCAGTTGTGGTCCTTGTGCGCGAGGCGCGGAGACAGCGGTAACTACCGCCTTTTACGAACTGAAGCTCTATAGTCCTGATTCAGGTACTGCATTGCATGGTCGAGGGTCACGTCTCCAGCGACCTTCGCGAACTGCTGCGACGAACCACACACGCGGGAGGCGCAAACTTCGGTCCCGGCAACGTCCATGATCAGGACGAATGTCGGAGTCCTCGCGATCCCGTAGCGATCGAACGCTTCCGGATCGATCTGGACTGCAACGCGGCGGCTGCCGATCAGCGCCTGCATGCGAGTAACCGTCTCGCGGATTGAGCCGTTGACCAACCCCCGCAGCACGAGGGTCGCGCCTGCACGCGCTGCCTGGTCGACCAAGCGCTGAAGCGTTGGCTCCGGCATTGCGAAGCTCACGAAGATCAGCACCTTCGGCCCTGCCTTGCCCGGAGCCATCGCCGCTGCCTGAGCTCCGTTCTGCACGTCGAAGCCCTTGGATATGGCCTCGAGGTCGATGGGCATGCGGGTCACCGGCCGCGGAAGGTTCTCGATGCGCGGTGCGCCAGGAATCGGCACCCGTGCAAGCTCAGCCTCGGTCGGCATCCGATGCTGCTGGCGCGCGCGCTCGATTTCGGCGTCGGTCACCGTGGGTGGCGTCGCCGGGGCACCCAGCACGCTGCCGGCAAGAAGGAGCGCAGCGATTCCCGCGCCGAGCGTCCGTCCGATGGGCGATGCCGCGTCAGTAGCCCACACAGCAGTTCCTCTTCCGAAACAGCATGAACGCGAAGTCCTCGCCGCGCACAGGGTACTCCTTGCCGGCGCCCCAGACGATGGTGCTGCGGCCGAAGGGCTGGCAGCAGCGCCCGCCGTCCTTGGCGGTGTTGGCCACCGGATAGGTCAGCTGGGTCTTGTAGGCGGTCTTGTCCATGGCCGGCAGGAAGTAGGGTCCGCACAGGCCTGGCCGGCCATGCCAGCCCCAGGCCAGCAGTTCACGGTGCATCTTGGCGGTCAGCCGCTGCGCGATGAGGGCCGCAGTTCGCACCCCACCCATGTGGTACGGGACGTGGCCATCGAGGGGGTAGATGCCGCCCTGGCAGCCGGCGCACCAGAACATCTCGGGGATGCCGAAGCCTGCGGTCGCGGCCACGCAATCGGCCGCGCAGGCCGCCACCGCCACCGGGTTGGCGAACAGCACGGCCTCGGGGTTGAGGATCAGGGTCAGCTCGTCGTCGTTCCAAAGCGGGTCCACCTCGGTCAGGTAGGCCAGGTCGAACGAGCCCCGCTCCAGGCACGGGAAGTCGGTCACCACCTCCAGCCAGTACAGCACCGGGTTCACGTAGAAGTGCGCCTGGTAGAAGCTGCCCCCGTCGCCATCGCCTTCGGGACGCGTGAATCGTGCCGCTGCCGGCGCCGGGATGCCGGGGTCGAGGTCGATGCCGCCCAGCGACGCCAGGCAGAACGGCTTGCGCACGGCCTCCACGTGCCGCGCCGGCTCCCAGAACCCGATCGACAGGCCGATGGTGGGGTTCACGCCGCAGCTGCAGACCGGGTTGGACGGGTTGGGGATGTCCTCCTGCCCATCGAAGTTGGCGATGGTGGCGCTGCCGATGCTGATCGGCAGGATGCAGCTCCAGCAGATCTCGGTGATCGGGTTGGGGAAGCGGCCGGTGCAGGTCAGGCTGTCGGCGGCCTGCGCGGGCGCCACCCAAGGCAGGGCGGCAGCCAGCACCGTACGGCCAAGGACCTGGCCGGCCCATCGGCGAAGCGCGGGCATCCTCTGAGCTGCAAGGCAGCGGATCAGGGAGGGCAGGGTGGTCATTGCACGAGCACCTCGTCGACACGCAGGCGCATGCCTTCCTGCGAGACCATGGCGGGTACCTGCCTGATGCCGAAGCGGCGGGTCAGCGTTCCCTGCTGGTCGTAGTACACCGACACGCGCCAGGCCTTCATCAGGTCCAGGTACGAGCCACCGGTCAGGATGGGCTTGACCTTGCCGTCGTAGCGCGCGATCAGCTCGCGGGCCCGAGCCACCTGTCGTCCGTCGCGGGCATCGAAGAACAGCAGCCGCTTGGACAGCGACACCACCTCCAGCGGGTTCTTGCGCGTCCCGGCCGGGAACAGCAGCCGGCCCTGCGCATCGACGTAAGAGTCCGACGATGGCCGTTGTTGACGGCGCTTACTCAGTCTGAGTAAGCCGCCGGTTGACTTCGTCGATGTCGAACGCGCGCGGGTCGAAGG
>JABWBN010000231.1 GCA_013360485.1 Burkholderiaceae bacterium
GGCCGTGGCCAGGCCCGCGTAGCCGCCGCCGACGATGCCCACGCGAGCCTCGTGCCGGCCCACCAGCCGAACGGCCGCCGCGCGCGGCGGCAAGGTGGCGAGGTAATAGCTGTCGTCAGCGGCCAGCGTCATGAATGGCGGTCAGGCAGCGTCAGTAGCCCGCCGCTGCCGCCAGCGCCAGGAAGTCGGCCAGGGCTCCCACGTCCAGCAGGTTCCAGTCGCGCCCGTTGTGCACCACCATGCGCGTTCCGTCCGTGCCCAGGTAGTTGCCGGTGGACGGGTAGTAGCGGTAGCGGTACTGGAGGTAGGTGCCCGCCTGCGCGCCCTTGGGGAAGTACTGCCCGTACACAGCTTCGGCCCAGTTCATCACGCGGTCGGCATCGGTGGATGCTGCGGCGTACTCGTCGGCGCCGATGTCCACCGGCGCCTGCCGGGCCTGGCCGTCGATGTCGTCGCCCACCTGGGCCAGGGCGACACCCTGGTCGATCACCGGGCTGCCAAGCGGCAAATGCCCGTCGGCCGTCACGGTGACCGCGCCGCTGCCGCTGTGCGCATCGCTGCCCAGCGAACTGCGCCACTGGGCCAGCGTACCGCCGTCGGCCAGGGCGCTGCCCGGTCGGTTGTCGAAGAAGCGGCACTCACCTGTCGTGTCGTGGTACCAGTTGTAGTCGGTGCCCGGGCTGCCCTGCAGGGCGTAGACGCCTGCATCCGTGATCTCGTTGGCCCAGCGGATGCCTGCGCAGAAGCCACCACTTTGAATGACGAGGTTGTTGCGGATCACCGGATTGATCGAGGCCGGCCGCTTGGCAATCGGATCGAAGTCCTGCAGCGTGACGCCGAAGTACAGCGCCGCGTGACCGGACGCCGCGGCGTTGACGATGGTGTTGTTCGCGACCACCGCGTCCTGCGCCGCATACAGGCCGATGCCCGCGTAGCCGGTGTCGCGCACGACGTTGTTTCGCACGGTGCCGCGCACCGATTCGTAGTAGTTCGGGTTCAGCGTCAGGTCGAAGAACTCAGGGCTGGTGTCGTAGCCGACCATGATGCCGCCTTCGCCCACGCGTTCGATGCGGTTGCGCTGCACCACCACGTCGGCCGCACCGCCCTTGAAGTACAGCCCATTGGTGGCGATGTCGTGGATGTGGCAGTCCTCGACCAGCATGCGGCTGCCGTTGACGTTGTCGATGCCCTCTGCGTTCTTCTCCTCCAGCGGCGTGCCCGGCGGGTAGATGCGGCCGGTGTTGTAGATCTCGCAGCGGCGGATCGTGATGTCGTCGCTCTTGGGCGTGATCTTGATGGCGTCCCGCCCGGTATCGTGGATGCGGCAGTCCTCGACGATGACGTTGGAGGCGCCGCGTCCCTGGCGGTTGTTGCCCGAGTCCCAGTCGGTCTGGAAGAAGATGCCATACAGGTTGCCACCGGTCACTTCCAGGCGCGACAAGCGACTGCCCGAGGCGTCGGGGTCGATCTGGATGCACACGCCATCGGCCAGGTCGATGGGGCAGCGGATCACCGCCCACTCGCCTTCGTACGAGCGCAGCGTGATCGGCACGCGCAGGCGGACCTCGGTCTCGTCGAACACATTGGCTCCGACGGGGCCGCGCAGCGTCACGGTATCGTCCGCCCGCACCAGTTCGCGCGCCGGATCGAGCAGATGACCGAGTGTGCGCAAGGGCTTGCCCAGGCTGCCATCGCCGGTCGTGTCGCTGCCCTGCGGCGAGACGAACCACTCCGCCGCAGCCGCGGGCAGCGCGAACGTGCCGATCGTCAGGCCGGCGCAGGCGCCGACGAGGACATGGCGAGTGAGACGCATGACTTGGTCGCTCCAGGGGTCGGGCCGCCCGCGCCCAGCAACAGCCGCTCGAACGTCGGGCCATCGTTCACGGCACGAACGCGATCGTACGCCGCCTGCGCCTGCGCGAAACGCCGTCGCAGCAGGTTCAGCCACTGCTTGACGCGGCCGCAGCGATGACGCGGGGCCACCTGGGCCGCCACAGCGCGCCAATAGCCCAGCAGCAGCGGCAGTACGTCATCCCAGTCCATCGCTTCGCCGTCCGGCCGGGCGATGGCCAACGCCAGGCCGGGGTCTGCGACCATGCCACGCCCGAGCATGAGGTGCTCGCAGCCGGAGGCGGCGCGACACCGACGCGCATCGCCGATGCTCCAGATCTCGCCGTTTGCCACCACCGGGATCGGAACCGATTCGCGGATGGCGGCGATGCGGTCCCAATGCGCCGGCGGGCGATAGCCCTGCTGCTGCGTACGCGCATGCACCACCAGCTCGGCAGCGCCCGCCTCGGCAATGGCAGCGGCGCACTCGAGCATGCGGGAGTCGTCCCGGTAGCCCAGCCTCATCTTGGCCGAGACCGGCAGCGCCACCGGCACCGCCCGGCGCACCGCGGCCACGATGGCATGCACCTGCCCGGGGTCGTCGAGCAGCACCGCACCGCCGCGGTGCCGGTTCACCACGCGCGCGGGGCAGCCAAAGTTCAGGTCGATGCCCGGGGGGTTCAAACCCGCCAGCACGGCCGCGTTGTCGGCCATGCAGGCCGCATCCGACCCCAGCAATTGCGGCCGCACCGGCACCCCTGCAGGCGTGCGTCCGCCGCGTCGCAACTCGGGCACCACCCGAGTGAACACCCGTTCGGGCAACACCTGGTCGGTGACCCGGATGAACTCCGACACGCAGCGATCGATGCCACCCAGCCGCGTCAGCGCATCGCGCAAACGGTGGTCGAGCAGGCCTTCCATGGGTGCGAGCAGGATCATCGGCCGGCAGTCTAGAGCAACACTGGATCCAAACAGGCTCATAACCCAACGGCGCGCGCATCCACAACCGGATGGATAAATCGACTGTTTCATCCTCGGGACAGTCCCGCCGCGCAACCCAGGCCAAGGCCGCTACAGTGGACTGGAGCCATGGCTGATTCCGACCGCGATCCTCCGACGCACGTCCCGGACGGTCTGGACGGCACGCGCGCTGGCCTGCGCCTTTCTGGCGATGCGAGCTCCGAGATTGCCGCGCTGCGTCGCGATATGGAGGCCGCGCTGGCCTTCGCCCACATCGGGCTGTGGCGTCAGGATGCGCGCACGCTGCATGTCTGGCCCGACCGGCGGGCCTGCGAGATGCTGGGCATGGCCTATGACCCCGACGGCTATGCCGTGGCCCAGACGCGGGCCCAGGCACACCCCGAGGACCTGCCACGCGTGCTGGCGGCATATGAGAAGTGCCGCGACACGGGCGAGCCCAGCGAGGCGCTGACCCGCTATCCGCGGCCCGGCGGGGGCTGGCGACACACGCTCAGCCGTCGCATCCGCCGCGACGGGCCCGACGGAATGCCCGAGACCTACCTCGGGGTGATGATCGACATCAGTGACATCGTCGAGCGGCAACGCGAAGCCGCCGAAGCCGCGCACCGCATCGGGCTGGCCCAGTCGGCCCTGGGCCTGGGCATCTGGAGCGGTCAGGCCGGCGAGGAGTTCGCCTGGTGGGACGAGCACATGTTCCGGCTGCGCGGTGTAGCCAGCCCCGCGCGTCAGGTCTCGCGGACGGAAGCGCTCGGCTACCTGCACCCCGACGACCGCATGCGCCTGGCCCAAGCGCATCTCGAACTGGACACTCAGGGCAAGCCCTGGCAGTTCGAGTTCCGGGTCGTGTGGCCAGATGGAACCGTTCGCTGGCTGGCATCGCGTTCGCAGATGATGGCCGACCCGGTAACCGGCGCGCCCCACCACTTTGGCGTGGCCTGGGACGTGACCGACGCGCACCTGGCCCAGCAGGCCTTGCGCGACGGCGAGCGCGCGCGTGCCGAAAGCGCGGCCAAGTCGCAGTTCATGTCGCGCATGAGCCACGAGCTGCGCACGCCGCTCAACGCCATACTGGGCTTCACGCAATTGCTCAAGCGCACCGACGGGCACGAGCCTGCGCAGCAGGCACTCTGGCTCGACCATGTCGAGGAAGCGGGGCGCCAACTGCTGGTGCTGATCAACGACATGCTCGAACTGGCAACGGCCGATTCCGAGGCACCGCAGCCGCCGGATGCGCCGGCACACACCGCCGGTGCGGCAGCACCCGCACGGGTGCTCTACATTGAAGACAACCCCGTGAACGCGCTGCTCGTGGAGGAACTGCTGCGCACCCACCCGAAGCTGCGAACAGCCGTGCAACTGCGGGTGGTGGCCACGGGCACCGAGGGCATCGACGTCGCCGCCCACTGGCAGCCCGCGCTGGTGCTGGTGGACATGCAACTGCCCGACATGGATGGCCTGGAACTGCACCGTCGCCTGCGCAAACTGCCGGGTTTCGACCGCACGCCGTGCGTGGCCCTGTCGGCCAACGCCATGTCCGACGACGTCGACATGGCACGAGCAGCTGGCTTTGCCGACTATTGGACCAAGCCCATCCAGTTCGACGACTTCACCTGCGGCCTGCAGCGCCTGCTGGCACAGCCATGAGCTTGCGGCTGCTTCGGCAGGCGTCCACCGCGACTCAACTGCGCACGGCGTCGGGCAGTTCGATCTTCACCTCGAGCACTTCCAGGTTGTCCTGGCGCTCGAGCTGAACCTTGATGTCTTCGGGCCGGATCGACACGTACTTCGAGATCACGGCCACCAGCTCCTGCTGCAACTGCGGCAGGTAGTCGGCGCGAGAACCGCCACGCCCCGATCGCTCATGCGCGAGGATGATCTGCAGCCGCTCCTTGGCGACCGAGGCGGTCTTCTTCTTCTCACCCAGCAGGAAGGACAGGAACGACATCGCTGCTTACCTCCCGCCGAACAACCGCTTGAAGAAGCCCGGCTTCTCGGCGTCGGTGAACCGCATGGCAATGGTCTCGCCGAGGAAGCGCCCGACCACGTCCTTGTAGGCCTCGGACACGTCCGTGCCCTTCAGATGCACCGCCGGCACGCCCTGGTTGGAGGCGTCGAGCACCGACTCGCTTTCCGGGATGACGCCGATCAGGGGAATGCGCAGGATCTCCTGGATGTCCTGCAACGACAGCATCTGCCCACCCACCACACGGCTGGGGTTGTAGCGGGTGATGAGCAGATGCTCCTTGACGCCTTCCTTGCCCTCGATGGCGCGGCGTGTCTTGCTGGCCAGGATGCCCAGGATGCGATCGGAATCGCGCACCGACGACACCTCGGGGTTGGTGACGACCAGCGCCTCGTCGGCGTAGTGCATGGCCATCAGGGCGCCGGTCTCGATGCCGGCAGGCGAGTCGCAGACGATGTACTCGAAGCCCATGCCCGCCAGGTCCTGTAGCACGCGCTCCACGCCGTCCTGCGTCAGGGCATCCTTGTCGCGCGTCTGGCTCGCCGCCAGCACGAACAGGTTCTCGCACTGCTTGTCCTTGATCAGCGCCTGGTTGAGGTTGGCCTCGCCGTGGATCACGTTGATCAGGTCGTAGACCACCCGGCGCTCGCAGCCCATGATGAGGTCGAGGTTGCGCAGGCCGACGTCGAAGTCGATGACGGCGGTCTTGTGCCCGCGCAGGGCCAGGTCGGCGGCAAAGCTCGCGCTGGTGGTCGTCTTGCCGACGCCGCCCTTGCCGGAGGTGACGACGATGATCTTGGCCATCGGTGGGGTCCTTTCGAGGGAGTACGGTGTGGGGCAAGCCGTGGTGACTCAGCCGCCCAGGGGTTCGACGAGAATTTTTTCGCCCTCGAGCCGCACCATTGCCGCGCGGCCGCGCACCGCATCGGGCAGTGCGGTCTCGGTGGTGCGGTAGATCCCGGCGATGGAGACGAGCTGCGGCTCCAGGCAGGTGCTGAAGATGCGGGCGGTTGTGTCGCCGCGCGCACCGGCCATGGCACGGCCGCGCAACGGCGCATAGACGTGGATATGGCCGTCGGCAATCACCTCGGCGCCGAAACTCACCACCGACAGCACCACCAGGTCACCGCGCGCATAAACCCGTTGCCCCGATCGCAGCGGCTTGTCCACCACCGTGGTAGCGGAGCCAGCGGTGGCCACCTCGCGGACGACTTCCACTTCGCGCACCGGCGCCGGATCGGGTGGCGTGGGCGCAGGTGTCGCCGTCGCAACGGCAGGCCCTGGTGCCGCATCGAGCGCCTCCACCAGCCCGGCGGCGCGTGCAGCGGCGGCC
>JABWBN010000232.1 GCA_013360485.1 Burkholderiaceae bacterium
CCACGCGGGGCGTGCCGTCGGCAGCCGGCGCGATGAGTGCGCAGCGCCACGCTCGCGCGCGCTGCGGCTCGAGCACCGTGAAGTCGGGGCGCGGCTGGTCATCGTCGAGCAAGACACCCACGCCGCCTTCGGCTTGGAGGGAGGGCGCCAGTTCAACCGCGGACATGCCGGTGGCCGAGCACAGGTGGTCCAAGACGCTGCCGCCCGTGCCGGTGCGGCAGCGTTGGCGCGCCGCAATGATCTGACTGCGCAAGGTTGCCATCGCCGCTAGCCTCGCACGCTGCTGGCAATGTCGAACACGGGCATGTACATCAGCACGACGATGGCGCCGACGATAAGCGCGACCACGAGCATCAGCGCTGGCTCCACCACGCGTGTCAGTCGGGCAATGAAGGTGGTGAAATTGTCCGCATGACGCTCGGCCAAGGTCTGCAAGACGCGCTCGAAGTTGCCCGAGCGCTCGCCCACTTCGAGCAGGCGCAGGTCCACCACATCGGCCAGACCGGCCGCGCGCATCGCCGCCGACACGCTCTCGCCACGCTCGAGCCGGCGGCACGCGGCCTCGATGGCGCCGGTGTAGCGAGGGCCCAATTGCAGCGTGGCGCACTGCGACAGGGCTTCGCTCAGGGTGTAGCCGCCCTTGAACATCAGGGACAGGCAGTGGTAGAGCCGGGCCAGTTTCAAGTGATCCAGGCGCTCGCGCAATGGCCGAACGACGTCCACCAGCGCTGAGGCGGCCCGGCGCAATCTCCCGCTGCGCCAGGCCCATGCCAGGCCCACGGCGCTTGCAGCCGGCAGCGACGCGAGCACCCACAGGTGATCCGAGGCCAGCTTGCTCAGTGCCAGCAGCACAGTCGTGGCTGTGCCGTGGCCCGTGGGCATGTCACGGTACAGCAGCGCAAAGCGCGGCATCACGAACAGCAGCAAGAACACCGTGATCACAGCCCCGAGCGTCACGACCATTGCCGGGTACAGCGCTGCGCTGGCCACCTGCTTGCGCAACCGCTCGAGCACCTCGTGGTAGCGCAGATAGTCATCGAGTGCTTCGATGAGCGCGCTCGTGCGCTCACTGGCTCGAACGCTCGCCACGAGTTCCGGTGCAAAGCGCGGATCGGCCGCCATCGCGCCCGACAGAGTGTGACCTTGCCGCAGTTGCCTGAGCACGCCGGCTTGGACGTCGGCTCGGGCGGCGCCTGTGGCCTTCATCTGCATGGTGTCCAGGGCTTCCACAACGGTCATGCCCGCAAACAACAGGGTGCGCAGCTCGCGGCACCACCAGGCCACATCGAGACGCTCGGATCGCGCGCCGGCCCCGGGGGTGCGGCGCACCGACAGCACGACAGCTGATCCTGGTACGCCTTGCTCGACAGCGTGGTGGGCAGCATCGCGCTCTGAGCGCGCGTCAATTTGACGCTCGCACACCTGTAGCGTCGCGGGGTCCAGGGTACGGACGGTGAAGTTCACGACTGGGGCCTCTCCGGGCTTGGGTGCGCTCAGTTCGCCAGGTCCGCGTCGTCGCCTGCACCGCCCGCAGCGCGATCGCGACCGAGGCTTCTAATCTCGTAGTCCCTGCCCTGCCCGCCCGGGTGGCGGTACAGGTAGGGTTGCCCCCAGGGATCGAGCGGCACTTGTGCGCTCAGGTATGGGCCGCGCCAGCGATCGGAGGCTGCACCCGGGTGCACGAGTGCGGCCAGCCCCTCGGACTCGCTCGGGTAGCGGCCCATGTCGATGCGAAAAGCCTGCAAGGCCTTGTCCAGCGCATCGATCTGCGCCTTGGCGGCTGTCACTTCGGATCGGGAGATGTGGCCCATCAGCCGAGGCGCGACGATGCCCGTGAGCAGGCCGATGATCAACACGACCACAAGCAACTCGACCAATGTGAAACCGCGCGAGGTGGCCGGGCGGGGACTGGGGGCGATGCGCATCATGGCTGGGGCTCCCGGAAGAACCGCCACTGACTGTAGCGGGTGGCGCTGTCGAGCCGCACACCGTCGACGACGGGCGCAATTTTGGAAACGGGCTCGTCCTGGCTCAGGCTGTGCACGCCGGTGATGCGCCCGTTGGCGTCGTGCAGCAGGCCCCACGGCTTCCCGGGGTTGACCGGGTCGGTGTACGGGCGGCGCAGGTGGCGTACGGCGTGTACGAAGCGTGTGTCCAGCAGCAAGTCATCCAGTGTGGCTGGATAGTGCTTGACGGTGCCGGGTGACATGCTTCGGTAATTGTCGATGGCATGCGCGTAGATCGCGCCGACGCGAAGCAACTGCTGTTCGCGTTCGCGTCGCGCTTGCTGGGACCAGACGTGTGCAACCGCGCCGGTCGCGAGCGCCGAGATCGCCGTCCAGGCCAGCACGCTCAAGAAGGCGAAGCCAGCTCGCCTGGGCCGCATGGCCGGGGTGTGGCGTCTCACCATGCGCCAAACTCGCTGCCGTCGCTGGCACGGCCGGTGGCACCGCTGCGCACGTCGTAGATGCCGGCGTTTCCGCTGGCGGGCACGACCACCCAGGTGTCATGGCGGCTGGTCAATGGGTCTTCTGGCAGTGCGCGGATGTAGCGGCGCTGCACGAGTTCGCCCAGACCACTCGGATAGCGCTCGTGATCGGCGTGAAAGCGATCGATCGAGTCGCGCAGCACCTGCAGATTGCGCTTGAGCGCGACCTCGCGGGCCGTGTCCAGATGTCTGACATAACGGGGCGCGGCAACCGACAGCAGCAACGCAATGGCGGCCAGCACGACGAGCAACTCGATGATCGTGTATCCCCTGCGCAGCACCGTCTGACTCCTCGCCGATCACCGCTACCACTGGCTCAGCGCGGTGCCGTTCAGACCGACACCAGCGCTGCGGCTGTAGACGTCGTACACATCGTCGCCCGGCTGCGGATCGGACCAGTTCGAGCGGTAGCTGCGCAAGCCCCATGTCCTGGCAGCCGGTACGAGAGGGTCGGCGAACGGGTCTCGCGGTACGCGTCGCAGGAAGCGGACGACCTCGCCTTCATGTCCTGGGCGGGCATCCGGCCAGGGCTCGGCGAGCGAGTCCAGGTGCGGCGGCCACTCGGACGTGCTCGCCGGGCCGCGGATCACGCCGCGCTTGCGAGCATCGTGGTAAGCGTCGATCGCGTCGCGGATCTGCCACAGCGCGCGTTTGAGCTCGCGCTCCTTGTCGCGCTGCGCGGCCACCTCGGCCATGGGTGCTGCAAGGGTGGCCAGTACGGCTGTGACCGCGAGCACGACCAGCAGCTCGACAAGCGTATAGCCGCCTATGGCTGACGACGGGCCGCGCCGATTCACTTGACGTTGACCGTCCACGGTGCCGGCAAGCGCAAATTGCCCGCGGCGCCCAGGGGGCGAGCCCAGTTGATGCGAACCTCGGCGGCGCCCGATTGCACAGGCTCGAAGCTCAGCCGCACCAAGGCAGCGCGTCCTGCGACGGGCTTGGCGGCATTGCGAACGATCGAGATGCGCACAATGCCTGCGCTGTCGGCGCTGCTGTGGCTCATGGCCGTCTTCGCGCCATCGCGTGCGAAGTACTCACCCTGTGTCACGGCCACGAGTTTCAGGCGCTTGGCGTCGTAAGCCACTTCGAGCGGCATACCACGCGCGGCGGCCTCACTGGCCAGCTCCAGCTCGAGCTCGACCTGGCGGCCGACCTCGCCCGTGTTTGCCCCGGACCACCGCAGCTCGAATGCGTGGGCAGTGCCAGAGGCGGGCAACGGCGTCGGTGCGGATGGGCGTGCCCCTTCGGTACCGGACACGAGCGCCGGCGAAGGTGCCGATGACGGCTGCGTCGTCACGGCCGTTGTGGGGCCCGTTGAGGATCCCGTTGAGAGCGCGGTTGTAGGAGCGGTTGTGGGCCCCGTTGCAGGGCTTGCGGCGGCGCCCGCCGAGTCACTGGCCGTGACGCGGCCACTGGGGGCAGGCGGCACCACGGCCAGGGGTTGTCGAAGTTTGGGTGCGCTGTCTGTGCCCACTGCCAGCTCGGCTTCGGCTGCAGTCAGGCGCCGAACGTTGCGCAGGATGTGTGGGGTGATCGCGAGCACGAGCTCGGTTCGAGAGCCGTTGCCGATCTGGTTGGAAAACAGCCGCCCCAATACAGGCACGTCACCCAAACCGGGCAGCCGCTGCGACGTATCGCGCTCCTCGCGGCTGATCAGGCCCGCCAGCAGTTGGGTCTGGCCGTCGTGCAACCGCAACAAAGTGGAGGCGCTTCGCGTTCCGATCTGGAAGGCCTGCGTGCCCGCTGCGGTCTTGATCTGCGAGCCCAGCGTGCTGACCTCCAGCGCGACCTTGATCGCAACGTCGCTGTCGACGTAGATCGTGGGCTCGACCTCCAGCTTGAGCCCCACGTCCAGGTAGTTGACGCTCTCCGAGACGAATCCCGTGGTGCCACTGGACGTGGTCGTGATGACCGGGATGCGATCGCCGACAAGTACCTTGGCCTTCTCGCGGTTGCGCACGCGCACACGCGGGTTGGCAAGGGTGTTGAAGTCGCGCAACTCACGCTTGAGGTTGATGAGCAGCCCGCTCAGTCCAAGGCCGATGCGGTTGCTGCCCAGGCCCTGGACGTTGCCCAGCGTCAGATCACCCGCGACCCCGGTCGGTCCCAATGGTGTCAACGTCAGCGACTCCGGGAACTTCACGCCCAGCTCGTTCAGGCGCGTGCTGCTGACCTCCAGCACCTCCAGCTCCAGCAGAACCTCGGGCTCGCCCGCGTCGTAGATGGCCAGCAGCCGCTCGGCGAGCTCCACGTTGTCGGCGGAGTCCCGGATCGAGACGATGTTGGCGCGCTCGTCAACGAACGGCTCCTTCAGTCGCAGCATGGCCTTGAGCAGTGCGGCGGCGGCCTTGGCGTCCGCACTGGTCAGGTGAAAGACCCTCACGATCTGTTCCTGGTACTCGCGCTGCTTGTCCGGCGTACTGGGATACAGCACGACCGTGCGTGGATCGACCACCTTCTTGGCGAGCTGGCTGGTCTGCGTCAGCAGATCCAGGGCGGTCTCCAGCGGGGCGTCGCGCATGAACATGGTCACTCTTGCATCGGGCTTGATGTCGCGATCGAGGATGAAGTTCACGCCACTGTGGCGCGCGACGGCATCGAGCACCGTGCGCAGGTTCGCATCCCGAAAGTCCAGGCTGATGGGTCTGACCTCATGCAGACGCACCTGTCCCGCGCGCGGCGGTGCGACACCGGTCTCAGACTCGAGGCGGCGAAGCATGGCCAGCATGCCCGCGTGATGGGGGCTGCTTCGCAGTGCCTGGCGAAGCGTGCGCAGCGCCAAATCGGGTTTGCGCTCGGCAAGCGCTTGCTCGGCCTGCTCAAGCGCGCGCTGCTCGCCCCGAGCCACCTCCAGTTCAGCCAGCATCGCCGCGATCCTCGGGTGGGCCGGCTCCAGAGCCAGCGCGAGCTCGAGTTCTCGCCGGGCGTCGTCCAGGCGTGCGCCGGCGCGCGCTTGGGCCGCCGTCGCGAGGTGGCGCGCGAGCGCCTCGGTGCGCGCCTGCAGCAAGCCGCTGCGCAGGATGGTGCTGTCCGGGTGGTCGCGCAACCCAGCCTCCAGATCGCGTACGGCCTTGTCGTGGCGGCCAGCGCCGCGGTCCTCGTCGGCCTGGGTGCGGATGCGGTGTTCCGCACAGCCCACGCATGCCAACGCGAGCGCAATGACCACCAGCGGTCGACACCTGCGGCCGCGTGCGAGCGCGATCAACGGACGCTCCCAGCAGAGGTGGCGCCCTCTGCCCGCAGGACCACATCGGGCTGGCTGTCCGGGCGCCGTAACTGCACCGCGTCGTCGCTGATGCCGCGTATGACGTGGCCATCGGGCAGGCTGTCGCCAAGCTTGGCCCAGTGCGTGCGGCTGCGCCCGGCGATCAATACGACCAGCGACCCATCGGGCGCAACGATGCGTCCAGCGTAGCGCCACTCGATGGGCCGGGCCGGCGCGAACGCTGGCGTGAGGGTGGCCGCGCTTGCCGGTGCGCTGGGAGGCGTGCGCGGTACGGCCACAGCCAGCCGGAACGGATCGAACCGCGCCGGTGCTTGCAGCCCAAACACGGGCAGCCGTGTCGGGATAGGCGCTGTCGCGCGCGCTGGCACGTCCGCGGCGGGGGCACGCTC
>JABWBN010000233.1 GCA_013360485.1 Burkholderiaceae bacterium
GGCTGCGGCAACCGCGGCCGCCAGGACAGCGGCGCAGGCGCCGGCCGCTGCGGCCGGGAAGGTTCCGGACCGGCTGGAACTCGATGCCAGCTCGATCCGTGGCAACCAGGAATTGCCCAAGGTTCTCTATATCGTGCCCTGGAAGGAGCCCGGGCTGGCGCAGCCGGCCGGCCGGCCGCTCAACAGCCTGGTGGACGAGGCCCTGGCACCCGTGGACCGTGAAGTGTTTCGCCGACAGATGCGTTATTTCGGTCAATTGTATGCGGCGCCGGACCCGGGGAGTCCCGGCACCGGGCAGGCGCGCTAGCGCCCGCCAGCAAAGGGTTGTGCGGTTGCGGGTGCGCCCGCTTGTGATTTCGACCAGGAGGCTGTGCAAATGGAGATCTATTCATTCGTCGTCGCGTTCTTCCGCGACGGTGGGTTCTTCCTCTATCCCATGGCGGCGGTGTTCGTCGTCGGTGTCGCCATCGCCATCGAGCGCTTCGTGGTGCTGACGAAGACCAGCGCGGAGAACCGCCGGGCCTGGGAGCAGATCACCCCCAGCCTCAAGCTGGGCAATCTGCAGGAGGCGATGAAGATCGCCGAGCGGTCCGATTCCGCGCTGGGTACGGTGCTGTGCTACGGCCTGTCGCGGGCCCGCGCCACCACGCGCCGCGACGACATCGAGAAGGCCATGGAGGAGAGCCTGCTGGAGATCATCCCACGGCTCGACAAGCGCACCCATTACCTTGCCTCGCTGGCCAACATCGGCATGCTGATGGGCCTGCTCGGCACCGTGATCGGCCTGATCTCCGCCTTCGGCGCCATCTCCACGGCCAATCCGGCCGACAAGGCGAGTCTGCTGGCGGCCAGCATCTCGGTGGCCATGAACAACACCGCCGGTGGCCTGATGGTGGCCATCACGCTGTTGCTGAGCCACATGTTCCTGGAGTCGAAGACCACCGCGCTGATCGACAGCCTGGAGGTCGGTGCGCTGAAGTTCCTCAACACCATCACCGAGCGCAGCGCCGGAATGGCGCCGGCGTCGTCCACCACGGCACCGGCCCCGACACCGGGCGTCGCCCGCAACCCGCATCCGGCGCGCGGCACGGCCTGAGCCATGAAGGCCTCCAAGCACGTAAAGCGCGTGCGCCGGCACCATCTGCGTCGACGCGGGGCGGGTGACCTCAACATCATCCCCATGATCGACATGATGGTGATCCTGGTGTTCTTCCTGATCTTCACCGCGGTGTTCTCCAGGACCAGCATTCTCGAGCTGAACCTGCCGGCGGCGAATGCCAGCGTGCCGGAGCTGCCGCAGGGCCTGCACCTGGAGGTCATCGTGCGCGATGGCGCCATCGATGTGTCCGACCAGGCCACCGGCGTGCTGAAGAGCCTGCCGAAGGCTGCGGCCGGCTATGACCTCGGCGGCCTCGCCGAGTACCTGAAGCTGGTCAAGGCGCGCTTCCCGGACAACCAGGACGTGACCATCCTGCTCGCGCCCGCCATTCCCTACGACGTGCTGGTGCAGGTCATGGACACGGTGCGGGTCTACGAGGTGCCGGGCAGCCAGGGCTGGGCGCGCGTCGAGCTGTTCCCGAATATTTCCGTGGGGGATGCGCCGACATGACACCCACCCGCGTCAAGCAGCACCGCAAGCGCCGGCACACCACCGAGGGGCACCTGGTGCTGGTGCCGTTCATCGACATGATGACCATCCTGGTGGTGTTCCTGCTGCTGCACACTGCCGATGTGGACATCCTGCCGAACACGCAGAACATCTCCATCCCGCAGTCGGTCTCCGATACCAAGCCGCGCGAGACCGTGGTGGTGATGGTCACCCGCGACAGCGTCTATGTCGCCGGCCAGCATGTCGGCAGCGTCGCCGAGGTAGCCGCCAGCGAAGGCGCCGTCATCGAGCCGCTGAAGGCGGCGCTGCTCGGCCAGAGCGAGCGCGTGCTGGGCGCCGGCCAGGCCGCCGCGCACGAGGTCACCATCATGGGCGACCGGTCGGTGCCCTACAGCGTGCTGAAGAAGGTCATGGCCACCTGCACCAGCGCCAACTTCGGCAAGGTGTCGCTGGCCGTCCTGGAACGCGAGCGGGCCCGGCCCCGCACTGCGGCCTGAGAGGCATCGAAACGGCCATGAGCGTGCACGTCCAGTACCGCATCTACGACCTGCCGTGGACCGCCGGCGAGGAAGCGGAACGGCGTTTCCGGCGCATCCTGCGCAATGCCTTCGTCGTCTACCTGCTGGTGGCGCTGGTGATGGGCAGGCTGGTGGCCGAATCGGGCATCCCCACGGCGATGTGGCCCATGCCGCCACAGGAGATCATCTACGCCCTGGCGGGCACCACGGTGGTCACCCGCCGCGAGCTGGTGGCCTTCACCTGGCTGCGCAACTTCGACGAACGGTATGCCGACGCGGCTATCATGCACCAGTTGACCGGCCTCCGCCTGGCCGCCGAGCTGCCCGGCGGCAAGCACGCCATGCACCTGGCCCTGGCGGTGGCAGCGGTGGTGGGCATCGTCGGCGGCATGTGGGCGCTGCTGCACCTCTACAGCACCTACGGCCTGGCCAGCGCCATCACCCGGCAGTGGCCCGCCAAAGATGTCGCCACCATGCCTTGGCGGTTCTTGCAGGGCCTGCTGGACAAACCGCGAGCCCTGGACCTTGCCCGTGTCAACGGCATGGCGGCGGGCGGCTTGGTGATGGCTCTGCTGGTCTTCCTGCGGGGTCGCTACGCCAGTTTTCCGCTCCACCCCATCGGCTATGCCGTCTCGGCCAACTGGGCCATGCAGGAGCAGTGGTTCCCGTTTCTGGTGAGCTGGGCGCTCAAGCTGGCCGTCGTGGGCCAGGTCGCATTCCTGGGGGCGCTCGCCGCAGGCCTGCACCTGGGCGGCCTGACCGGTGCCGGCTGGGTGGTCTCGGGCGTCACGGCCGTCTACTTCGGTTGGTACTTCTGGTGCCTGGCCACCTGGCCGACCGATCCCGCACCGGTGCCGGCGGCACCCTCGGCGGCAGGGGAAGGCGCCGCATGATCGTCCTGCGCGCGCTCGTCAATCGCATGCGCCGCGGCCTGGCGCGATGGTTGTGGCATCGCATGCTCTTCGGCGAGCGGTCCCAAGGGCAGTGGCGGCCGCACACGCGCATCGCACCGACCACCTGCATCGACCACGAAGACCGCCTGGCGCTGGGCGACCACGTCTACATCGGGCCCTACAACTTCATCGAAGCGAGCGCCGGCGTCACGATCGGCGAGGGCACCCAGCTCACGCACCACTCGAGCATCGTCACCCACGCGTCGCATCGGGCGCAGCGCCTGCTCGGGCCGCGCTTCGTCGACTGGGCGCAGCCGCAGCCGCGGCCCGGCTGGGTGGCTGCACCGGTGGTCATCGGGCCGTACTGTTTCATCGGCCCGCACAGTGTCATCGAGGCGGGCACCACGCTCGGGCGCGGCTGCATCGTGCGCGCGGGCAGCGTCGTGCGCGGCCACTTTCCCGATCATGCGGTGATCGGCGGCAACCCGGCGCAGGTGGTGGGCGATGCGCGCCGGGCTGATGTGCGCTGGCTCGATCGCCATCCCGAATTGCGCGCGGGCTATGAAGCCTGGGCGGGGCGCAGCGAGCCATGAAGCTGGTGCTGCTGGGCGATGGCGAGAGCCCCCACCTGCTGAAGTGGGCGCGCGCGCTGGCGCCGCGCGTCGAGCTCTATGCGGCCTCGACGCGCGGCTTCCTCCCCGGGCTGGAGGAACTGCTGCCACGCGAGCGGCGGCTTGCGCTGGACACCCGGCCTGCGTTTGCCGGCGGCAACGTGGCCGTGCTGCAGAGCCTGCCGCGACTGGCCCATTGGCTGGCCCGCGTGCAACCCGACTGGGTGCATGCCCATTACCTCACCTCCCACGGCACCCTGGCCTGGCTGTCGCGCCTGCTCTGGCGCCAACGCTATGCCATCGTGGGGTCGGCCTGGGGTTCGGACATCCTCGTCACACCACAGCGGCACCCGACGCTGCGCTGGCTCACCCAGCGCGTGCTGCATGCCTGCGCGCTGACCACCAGCGACTCGCTGCACATGGCCGATCGCATGCGCGAGCTCGGGGCCACCGAAGTGATGAGCTTCCCATTCGGCCTCGAAACCCTGCCGGCACCGCCCGGCCGCAAGGACGAGCACCTGGTGTTCGCCAACCGCGGCCTGGAGCCCATCTACGCGCCCGAACGGGTGCTGCAGGTGTTCGGCGCCATCGCGGCCCACTGGCCCGATGCCCGGTTGGTGGTGGCCAACGATGGTTCCTTGCGCCATGCGCTGGAGCAGCAGGTGCGTGCGCTGGGTCTGGATGACCGTGTGCGCTTCGTCGGGCGGCTTGATGCCACCACCCAGGCCCACTGGTACCAGCAGGCCCGCTGGTACCTCAGCCTGCCGGTCAGCGACTCGGTGTCGGTGTCGGTGCTCGAGGCCATGGCACATGGCTGCATCCCGCTGCTGTCGGACCTGCCGGCCAACCGCGAGTTGGTCAGCGATGGTTCGAATGGACTGATCCTCGGCGCCGGGCAGTGCCCCACACCGCCCGAGCTCGAACGGCTGGCGCAGCGGGCCGCTCACGTGGCCGCTCGAAACCACGACTGGGTGGCGCGCCAAGCGATGTTCGAGCCCGCGGTCGAGCGCTTCGTGGCCAGGCTGCACGCGCTGGATTCGCGCGGCGCCCTTCGCATGGGCGGATGGAACCCGTGAACATCCTGCTGCTCAATCACTATGCCGGCAGCCCGGCGCTGGGCATGGAATACCGGCCCTATTACCTGGCCCGGGAGTGGGTGCGCCTGGGGCATCGGGTGCGCATCGTGGCAGCCGATCACTCCCATGTGCGTGCCCGCCAGCCGGAACCTGGCTTGCAGACGATCGACGGCATCGAGTACGAATGGCGACCCACGCCGGCCTACCAGGGCAACGGAGTGGGGCGTGCCTGGAACATTGCGAGCTTCCTGTTCCCACTGTGGCGCAGGGCGAGGGCCATCGCCGCCAGCTTTCGGCCCGATGCGGTGATCGCCTCGAGTACCTACCCCATGGACATCTGGGTGGCGCGGCGCGTTGCCCGAGCCGCCGGAGCGCTGCTGGTGTTCGAGGTCCACGACCTGTGGCCACTGTCGCCCATCGAGCTGTCGGGCATGTCGCCACGCCACCCCTTCGTTCGCCTGTGCCACGCCGCCGAATCCGTGGCCTACCGCGACGCCGACAGGGTGGTGTCCATGCTGCCGGTGGTGCACGACTACATGGCCTCGCGCGGGCTCGACCTGCGGCGCCTGACCATCGTGCCCAACGGCATCACGCTGGACGAGTGGCAAGGCGAGCCAGCCGCGTTGCGTGACGATGTGGATGCGGCGCTCACGCGCGCGGCCGCGGGCGGCACTGTCGTGGGCTACGCTGGCTCCATGGGCTTGCCCAACGCGCTGGATACGCTGCTCGATGCCGCAGCGCTGCTGCGCGACACGCCGCTGCGCTTCGTGCTGGTGGGCGACGGTCTCGAGCGCGAACGCCTGCAGCAGCGCATAGCCGCCGAACGCCTGGCGCAGGTGTCGCTGCTGCCGCCCATCCCCAAGGCGCAGATCCCCGCCTTCCTGGCCCGCCTGGACATCGCCTACATCGGCTGGCAGCACGTACCCATCTACCGTTTCGGCATCGCCCCCAACAAGCTCATGGACTACATGATGGCTGGCTGTGCCGTGCTGCATTCGGTGTCGGCGGGCAACGACCCGGTGGCCGAAAGCGGCTGCGGCTTCACCGTTCTGCCGCAGTCGCCCGACGCCGTGGCCGACGGTTTGAAGCGTTTGGCCGCGGTGCCCGTCGCCGAGCGGCAGTCGATGGGCGAACGCGGCTGCGCATACGTGCTGGCCCACCACACCTACCCCGTGCTGGCGCAACGCTTCCTGCAGGCTCTGCAACGATGACCGAGACCCCGCCACCGAACGAAGCCGCGGCGGTGGTGCAGCGCTATGCGCGGCGCAGCGAACCGGACCGCTACAGCCTGCTGCAATATAGCGCGGGTGAACATTAAAACGCCGGCCAATGCTGTACAAGGTATCGCCGTAGCGCACTCGGTAGCATTGGCCCTGCTGGCACCGATCCCAG
>JABWBN010000234.1 GCA_013360485.1 Burkholderiaceae bacterium
GGCATCGCGCACCGCCTGTACCAGGGCCTGGCGCAGTTGCGCGAGGGTGGCAAACGGCCGCGCGGCGGCGGCGCGCTCGGCGATCCACGGCGAGTGCTCGTAGATGCCGTCCAGCGCGGCGACGAAGCCCGCGATGCTGGCGCCATTGAGCCTGGACAGGTCGACCGGCGGCGCTGGTGTAACAGCCATCCTCGCTTCACTCCCAGACGAAGGCGGTGGCCGGGTCGAACGGATGCACCTGTTTCCAATGCCGCGCGATGTCGATGCGGCGGGTGATCCAGACCCGCTCGTGCCGCTGCACATGGTCCAGGAAGTGCTGCAGCGCCCGCATCCGGCCCGGGCGGCCGAGCAGGCGGCAGTGCATGCCCACGCTCATCATCGATGGACGCTCGTCGCCCTCGGTCCAGAGAACGTCGAAGGCGTCGCGCAGGTACTGGAAGAACGCATCGCCATGGCTGTAGCCCTGGGGCAGGGCGAAGCGCATGTCGTTGCAGTCCAGCGTGTAGGGCACCACCAGGTGCGGCGCCAGCGTGCCGTCGGCCCGGCGCACCTGCAGCCAGAACGGCAGGTCGTCGCCGTAGCAGTCGCTGTCGTACTCGAGCCCCCCGTGCTCGACCACCAGCCGCCGCGTGGCCGGGCTGTCGCGCCCGGTGTACCAGCCCAAGCCGTGCAGCGGCGCGCCGGTTGCGGCACCGGCGGTGTGCACCACCTGCTGCAGCACCTGAAGGGCCAGCCGCATGTGTTCGCGCTCGGTGGCCTCGTCCACCTGCTGGTAGTGGATCCAGCGCCAGCCGTGGCAGGCGATCTCGTGGCCCAGCTCGACGAAGGCCGCGGTGACCTCCGGACAGCGCTGCAGCGCCATGGCCACGCCGAACACCGTCAAGGGCAGGGAGCGGTCTTCGAACTCGCGCAGCAGCCGCCACACGCCCACGCGCGAGCCGTACTCGTAGATGCTCTCCATGCTCAGGTGGCGTGCGGGGTAGGCCGCCGGGTTGAACAGCTCCGACAGGAACTGCTCGCTGCCGGCATCGCCATGCAGCACGCTGGATTCGGCGCCTTCCTCGAAATTGAGCACGAACTGCAGCGCCACGCGGGCCCGCTTGGGCCAGTGCGCATGCGGCGGGTGGCGGCCATGGCCGCGCAGGTCGCGGGGGTAATGAGACAGCCTGGGCGTGTTCACCGGGTGTGAGGGGTAGATCGGGGGCGGGCGGTGGCCGTTCGGGGCCATGATACGGTCATGGGCGCGCTGCCGCAGCACCCACGCCACCCAAGACCTCCAGGAGACATCCGGCATGGGCCGCCTGACCACCCACGTTCTCGACACCCTGCACGGCACGCCGGCGGCCGGGCTGCGGTTGCGCCTTTTGCGCCGCGCGGGCGACGACCGGTTCGATCCGGTGTGCGAACTGGCGCTCGACGCCGACGGCCGCGCCGGTGGGCCGCTGCTCGAGGGGCCGGCGCTTCAGCCGGGCCGATACCGCCTCGTGTTCTCGGTGGCCGAGTACTTCGCCGGCCGCGGCGTGGCGCTGCCCGACCCGCCCTTCCTCGACGAAGTGCCGGTCGACTTCGGCATCGCCGATGCCCGGGCCCACTACCACGTGCCCCTGCTGGTCACGCCGTGGACCTACACCACCTACCGCGGCAGCTGAAGCGGCTGCCTAGAATCAACCGATACCCACCGGCGCTCACGCACCGGTGCCTGCGCAGCGCCACACCCGGAACTCCCGCATGAGCAGCGACATCTACGCCGTCCGCTTCGTCCTCGACGGACAGATCCACCACGCCCGCGGCGAGCGTCGCACGACCACGGTGCTCGACTACCTGCGCGACAAGCTGCATCGCACCGGCACCAAGGAGGGCTGCGCCGAAGGCGACTGCGGCGCCTGCGTGGTGCTGGTGGGCGAGCTGGCCGGCGACGGGCAGCGCATCGACTGGAAGCCGGTCAACGCCTGCCTGCAGATGCTGCCCACGCTGGACGGCAAGGCGGTCAAGACCGTGGAGAGCCTGCGCCGTGCCGATGGCAGCCACCACCCGGCGCAGCGGGCGATGGTCGAGCACCACGGCTCGCAGTGCGGGTTCTGCACGCCCGGCATCGTGATGTCGCTGGCCGCCCTGGGTGAACAGCAGGGCGAGGGGGCGCCGCCCACGCGGGCGCAGGTGACCGACGCGCTGGCGGGCAACCTGTGCCGCTGCACCGGGTATCGCCCCATCATCGATGCCGCACTGCAGGCCGCAGCGGCACCCGCGGCCGAGCGCTCGCTTCAAGATGCCACCGAGCTGGCGCTGCTGCGCGAGATCGCCCGGCCGGCGCAACCGAGCTACAACCTCGATGGCGAGCTGGTGGTGCAGCCGGTGGTGCGCACGCGCAAGGGCAGCGAGTTCGTGTCGCCGGCCACGCTGGAGGAGCTCTCGGCGTACCTGGCCGAGCATCCGGAGGCGATCGTCCTGGCCGGCAGCACCGAGTTCGGCCTCGCGGTGAACAAGCGCTACGAGCGCCCGCCGTACATTGCCTACGTGGGCGGCATCGCGGCGCTGCGCGGCATCGAGTGCGGGCCGCGGTCGTGGCGCATCGGCGCAGCGGCGCCGCTTGAGGCGGTGATGCAGGCCCTGCGCGGCGAACTGCCCGAGTTCGCCGAGGTGCTGCGCCGGTTCGGCTCGCCACCCATACGCTCGACCGCCACGTTGGGCGGCAACATCGCCAACGGCTCGCCCATCGGCGACAGCATGCCCTGCCTGCTGGCGCTCGATGCCACGCTGACGCTGCGCCGGCGCGGTGCGCGCGGCAAGGACGAGACCCGGCGCGTCGAGTTGCAGGCCTTCTACACCGGGCAAAAGCGCACCGTGCTGCAGTCGGGCGAGTACATCGAGGCGGTGGAGTTTTCGCGCCCGGGCCCGCGGCAGTTCCGGGCGCACAAGATCAGCAAGCGATTCGAGCAGGACATCTCGGCCACCTGCGCGGCCATGAGCTGGTGCGACGACGGCGGGCGACTGACCGATGTGCGCCTGGCCTACAACGGCCTCACGCCGTTTCCGGCGCGTGCGCGCGAGCTCGAAGCGGCGATCGAGGGGCGCCGCCCGGACGAGCTCGACGCCGCCACCCTGGACGACGTCATCGCGCGCAGCTACACGCACCGCGACGGCCTGCGCGCCACCTGGGCCTATCGCGCGCTGGTGGCGCGCAACCTGGTGCTGCGGTTCGTGCAGCACGAAGCGGCGGCGCTGGCCGCCGCGGGCACCGGAGAACGCTGATGAACGCCCCCGCCACACTGGCCGAACTGGCCACCCGCGCCGATGCCGGCGAGCAAGGACGCGCGCTGCCGCACGAATCGGCATGGCTGCATGTCACTGGCGAGGCCACCTATACCGACGACATCCCCGAGCTGCGCGGCACGGTGTATGCCGCGCTGGTGCTGTCACCGGTGGCCTGTGGCGAACTGGTGGGCGAGGGCATCGACCGTGCCGCGCTGCTGGCCCAGCATGGCGTGGTCGCGGTGTTCACCGCGCGCGACATTCCCGGCGAGAACAACTGCGGCCCGATCGTCCACGACGATCCGTTCCTGGCCGATGGCACGGTGCGCTACCTCGGCCAGCCCGTGGCCGTGGTGGTGGCGCGCGAGATGCTCTATGCGCGCGAGGCCGCCGCGCGCGCGGTGGTGCAGGTGCGGGAGCAGCCGGCCATTCTCACCATCGACCAGGCCCTGCAAGCCGGCAGCTTCGTGCTGCCGACCAAGACGCTGCAGCGCGGCGACGTGGATGCCGCGTTGGCCGCCGCGCCGCGGCGGCTGGCCGGGAGCGCGCAGTGCGGCCAGCAGGAGCAGTTCTACCTGGAGGGCCAGATCACCTACGCCGTGCCGCGCGAGGACGGCCAGCTCACCTTGTTCTGCTCCACCCAGCATCCGGACGGCAACCAGCGCGAAGCCGCGGCGGCGCTCGAGCTGGGCACGCACGATGTCGAGGTGATCTGCCGGCGCATGGGCGGCGGCTTCGGCGGCAAGGAGGGCCAGGCCAGCATCTTCAGCCAGAGCGCGGCGCTGGCGGCGCACAAGCTGCGACGGCCCGTCAAGCTGCGGGTGGGGCGCGACGACGACATGCTGATCACCGGCAAGCGCCACGACTTCCGGCTCGATTACGACGTCGGTTTCGACGACGACGGCCGCATCCTCGCGCTCGACGTGGTCATGGCCTCGCGCTGTGGCCACAGCGTCGACTTCTCCGGGCCGGTGAATGACCGCGCGGTGCTGCACATCGACAACTGCTACCACCTGCCGCACATGCGGGTGGTGAGCCACCGCTGCCGCACCAACACGCAGTCGAGCACCGCGTTTCGCGGCTTCGGCGGGCCGCAGGGCATGCTGGGCATCGAGACCGTGATCGAAGAAATCGCGCGCACGCTGGGTCGCGATCCGCTCGAGGTGCGCCGCCTGAACCTCTATCGCAGCCCGGCCGAAAGCGGCCATCCGCTGTCGATGACCACGCCGTATGGCCAGGTGATCGAAGACTTCATCGCCCCGGCGGTGCTCGACGAACTCGCGCAGCGCAGCGGATGGGCCGAGCGCCGCGCCCAGGTGCGGGCGCACAACGCGGTGAACCCGGTGCGCAAGCGTGGCCTGGCACTCGCGCCGCTGAAGTTCGGCATCTCGTTCACCGCCACCATGCTCAACCAGGCCGGTGCGCTGGTGCTGGTCTACCAGGACGGCAGCGTGGTCGTGAACCACGGCGGCACCGAGATGGGCCAGGGACTGAACACCAAGATGGCGCAGGTAGCCGCCGATGGCCTGGGCGTGCCGCTGGCGCGCGTGCGGGTAACCGGCACCGATACGCAGAAGGTGCCCAATGCCAGCGCCACCGCAGCTTCCAGTGGCTCCGATCTCAACGGCGCCGCCATCGCGAACGCCTGCGCGCAGCTGCGCGAGCGCCTGGCCGCCGTGGCCGCTCCCCTGTTGGGCTGCGAAGCCGCGCAGGTGCGCTTCGCGGGCGACGCCGTGCACGACGGGCATGGCCACAGCCTCCCGTGGACGAAGGTGGTCACCCAGGCCTGGCTCGACCGGGTGAGCCTGGCGGCCACTGGCTACTACCGCACGCCCGAGATCGGCTACGACTTCGCCACGCTCACCGGCCAGGCCTTCTATTACTTCTGCTACGGCGCGGCCGTCACCGAGGTCGAAGTCGATACGCTCACCGGCGAGTGGTGGTGCCGGCGGGTGGACATCGTGCACGACGTGGGCCGCAGCCTCAACCCGGCCATCGACCGCGGCCAGATCGAAGGCGCCTATGTCCAGGGCCTGGGCTGGCTGACGATGGAAGAGTGCATCTGGGATGGGCGCGGGCGTCTGCTCACGCGCGGGCCCAGCACCTACAAGATCCCGGTGGCCGGCGACGTGCCCGCCGAGTTCCACGTGCATCTGCACGACGGCGAGAACGTCAAGCCCACGCCCTATCGCAGCAAGGCCGTGGGCGAGCCGCCGCTGATGCTCGCGCTGTCGGGCCTGTTCGCGCTGCAGGATGCGGTGGCGGCCTGCGGCAGGTCCGGCCAGCGCGTGCAGCTCGACGCGCCCGCCACGCCCGAGCGCATCCTGCTGGCATGCGAGCGGGCCCGCCGCGGTTGATGGACACCTATCTCCTCGACTGGGCCAACCTGCTGCTGCGCTGGCTGCACGTGATCACCGCGATCGCGTGGGTCGGCTCGAGCTTCTACTTCGTCTGGCTGGACAACAACTTGATCCGGCCGCGCTCGCCCGACCTGCTGGAAAAGGGGGTCGATGGCGCGCTGTGGGCGGTGCATGGCGGCGGCTTCTACAACCCGCAGAAGTACATGGTGGCGCCGCGCAAGATCCACACCGAGCTTCACTGGTTCTACTGGGAGAGCTACTCCACCTGGCTGTCGGGCTTCGCGCTGTTCACGGTGCTGTACCTGTGGAACGCCGGCACGTTTCTGGTCGACCGGCAGGTGCACGACTGGTCGGGCAGCGCCGCAGGCGCGGCGGCGCTGGGCTTTCTGGTCGCGTTCTGGGCGCTGTACGACCTGATCTGCCGCACGCTGGGCCAGCGCGAGCGCGGCGAGCTGCTGGTGGGCGCGGCGGTGGCGCTGGCCGTGGT
>JABWBN010000027.1 GCA_013360485.1 Burkholderiaceae bacterium
CCTTCGTTCCCTGCCCGGTCGAAGCGGAAGATATCGCCGGAATCTATTTCACCGGCGGCACGACCGGGCGGCCGAAAGGCGTGATGCTCTCGCACCGCTCCTGGTACTACACCTACTGCGCCGAGATGCTGGAGTTCGGCATCGCCGAGGGCGAGACGTTCGTGTTCGTCACGCCGATGACGCACGCTTCCGGCTGCCTCATCCTGCCGGTGCTGCTGAAACAGGGCTGCTGCGTTGTCCTCGACCACTTCGATCCAGATCTTCTGCTGAACGCAATCCAGACTCACCGCGCCACAGCGACGCTGCTCGTGCCGACCATGATCTACGTCCTGCTCGATCACGCCCGGCGCGGCGACTACGATCTTTCAAGCCTCAAGAACATCCTCTACGGCGCATCCGCCATTGCGCCGGAGCGCCTGAAGCAGGCGCTCGGCGTGTTTGGCCCGATCCTCACCCAGTTCTTCGGCCAGACCGAAGCGCCCATGGTGCTGACGGCGCTGTCGCGCGCCGCGCACGTCGATCCGGCGTTCGACGAAGCGGACGTGCTGATGAGCGCCGGACGCGCCGCCTATCAGGCCAAACTCCGCATCGTCGACGACGACGGCGCCGACGTCGCGCCGGGCGAAGCAGGCGAAGTCATCGCCCAAAGCATGAACATGATGTCCGGCTATCTCGACAATCCGGAGGCCACCGCCGCCACGATACGCAACGGCTGGCTGCACACGGGCGACATCGCCCGCATCAGCGACCAGGGCCTCATCACCATTGTCGACCGTAAGAAGGACATGATCGTCTCCGGCGGCTTCAACGTCTATCCGCGCGAGGTCGAAGACGCGCTGTTCGAGCATCCGGCCGTGAAGCAGGCGGCGGTTGTCGGCGCGCCGCACGAGAAATGGGGCGAGGAAGTCCGCGCTGTCGTCGTGCTGCATCCCGGCGAAGACGTCAGCGAACGCGCGCTGATCGACTTCGTCAAGGCACGCAAAGGCAGCCTCAACGCGCCGAAGGCGATCGAGTTCTGGGACGCGATCCCGCTCACGAACCTCGGCAAGATCGACAAGAAGGCGATCCGCGCGCGGTTCTGGGGCGGCCAGCAGCGGATGGTTTGAAACACGAGAGAAGGCGGCGACGCTCATGAATTTCGACGAGGGCGAAGATATTGCGATGCTGCGCGAAACGCTGCGGCGCTTCCTCGACAAGGAGATGCCGCGCGAACGCGCGCGCGAGCTGGATCAGCAGGCGAGCTTCTGCAAGGACACCTTCGCCAAATTGTGCGAGCTCGGCGTAACCGGGCTGACCGTGCCGACGGAGTACGGCGGCGCCGGCGTCGACGTCCTGTCCGCCATCGTCGTGATCGAGGAACTGGCGCAGCGCGGGACGGCGTTGGCCGGGCCTTTCATTCACTGCGCCTTCTACGGCGCGATGAACCTCGTCGAGAACGGCAGCGAGGCGCAGAAGCGCGAGCTGCTGCCGCGCATCGCCCGCGGCGAGATCATCTTCGCCATCGGCTACACGGAGCCCACGGCGGGCTCGGACCTCGCTGCGCTCAAGACCCGCGCCGAGCCCGACGGCGATCACTACGTCATCAATGGCCAGAAGATCTTCACGAGCGGCGCGGAAGGCGCCGACTACGTGTGGCTCGCCGCACGCACCGATCCGAACGCGCCGCAGCACAAGGGCATCACCATCTTCGTGATGGATACCCGCCTGCCGGGCTTCTCAGTCTCGCCCATCTGGACCGTGGGCGGCATTCGCACGAACGTCACCTTCTACGAGAACGTGCGCGTGCCCGCTTCGATGATCGTGGGCGAAGTGAACGGCGGCTGGCGTCTCATTACCGAGCAACTCAATCACGAGCGCGTCGGGCTCGCCGCGCTCGCCTACGGCGCCATGGGCTGCTTCGACATGACCGTCGAGTGGGCGCGTGCCACCGCGGCATCGAACAGCGAGCGCAGAAACCCGCGAGGGTCGGCCGCGGCGTTGATCGTCATGACGCTGCGTCCCGAGTGCGTGCGCCCGTCACGTCAGGCCTGTCGTCCGACACCAGCCGCGACCCCGACCGCCTTTCATTGCGGTTAACGCCCGAATACTTTGCGCAGCAGCTTGCTGCCGGTGGCCACGGGGTCGCGGCGGATGGCGCGTTCCTGCTCGGCGACCATGAGAAACAGGCCGTCGAGCGTCTTGCGAGTGACGTAGGTGTCGAGGTGGGCGTCACGCTCGCTCACCAGGCCCAGGCGCGACGCGGCGCCGGCGTAGGCGTCGTACTTCTCGGCCAGCTTCACCCGAGCGGTGGCCTGGCGCACCACCGGCAGGAACTTGGCCTCCAGGCTGGCGCTGGTGGCCTGCCGGAAGTACTGCGTGGCTGCATCGTCGCCGCCGGTGAGGATGCGGCGCGCATCGTCGAAGCTCATGCGCCGCACCGCATCGACCAAAATGGGGCGGGCCTGAACCACCGCCTGCTCGGCGGCGCGGTTCATGGTTTGCACCAGTTCATCGGCCTGTCGCCTGGCGCCCAGCTTGCGCATCAACTTCTCGGCCTGGCGCAGTCCGTCGGGCAGGGGTATGCGCACCCGCTCGTCGCCCAGGAAGCCGTCGGGCCGGCCGAGCTGCTGCACCGCCACCTCGGCACCGCGCACCAACGCTTCCTTGAGGCCCCGCGTGGCATCGGCATCGCTGAAGTTGGCGGCCCACACCCTCGGCACCACCGCCGCCAGCATGAGTGCGGTCGAGGCCCGCAGAAGCAATCGACTGGGGTGACTCACCCGTTCGCGACAGGAGGTTGGGCGCATGATGCAGCCACTATGCCAGAACCACCGCTGCCGCGCGCTTCGGGCGCCGACTCGCTTGATGACTTGCTCGCCGAGATCCGGGGCTGCACGCGCTGCGCAGCCCACCTGCCGCTGGGCCCGCGACCGGTGCTGCAGGTCGGCGCGACGGCGCGCATCCTGATCGCCGCCCAGGCGCCGGGAACCAAGGTGCATGACAGCGGGCGGCCGTTCACCGACGCCAGCGGCGAGCGCCTGCGCACCTGGCTGGACATGCCGCTGTTGGTGTTCTACGACCCCGCACGGGTGGCCATCGTGCCGATGGGGTTCTGCTACCCCGGTCGGGGCGCGGGTGGCGACCTGCCACCGCGCCCCGAGTGTGCCCTCACCTGGCGCGCGGCCGTTCTGGCGCATCTGCCACAAGTGGCGCTGACACTGGTGATCGGCCGCTATGCGATGGACTGGCACCTTCCGCAAGGCGGGGCCTCGGTCGGCGAAACCGTGCGGCGCTGGCGCGAGTTCTGGCCATCCGTGCTGCCGCTGCCGCACCCCAGCCCGCGCAACAACCTGTGGCTGCGGCGCCACCCGTGGTTCGAGGCCGAGCTGCTGCCGGCGCTGCGCGTGCGCGTGGCCGACGTGCTGGGCCTGGCGGCCGCGGCCGATCGCCGGGGTTCATAGGCGAGCAGCGCACAATGGCCCGCGATGCGTCGATCTGCCCCTTGCCGCCATGCCCATCGTCCACCTGCCTCCGGCCGCCCTGCGCCTGAACATCGAAGCCTCCGCACTGGGCTTCGCCGACACCGCGGAGCTGGTGCAGCAGCCGCTGCCCTGGATCGGCCAGGAACGCGCCGAGCAGGCCGCGCGCTTCGGCCTGCAGATGGATCATCCCGACTACCACCTGTTCGTACTGGGCCAGGTGGGCAGCGGCCGCTCCACGCTGATGCAGCAGATGATGCGCGAAGAGGCCGCGCGCCGGCCGGTGCCGCCGGACCTGTGCTACCTGCACAACCACGAGGCACCCGAACACCCGCGCGCGCTGCGCCTGCCCGCGGGCGAGGGCCGGTTGCTGCGGCAGATGATGGCCGACTTCGCACGCACCGTGCAGGCCGAGGTGCCCAAGCGCCTGGTCGCGCCCGAGGTCAGGGCCGCCGGCGAGCGCATCGAAGCGGGCACCAAGGCCGAGGAGGACCAGGCCTTCGACGACTTGAGCCGCCTGGCCGAGTCGCTGAACTTCAGCCTGCTGCGCGAGCAGGGCCATCTCGTCTTCACACAGCGCGACGAGCAGGGCGAGCCACTGACGGCGGCCAAGGCGATGACCCTGCCGCGCGAGCGGCGCGCCGAACTCGACGCCAACGAGGAAACGCTGCGCGCGGCGATCGGGCGTTTCCTCGACCAGGCCATGGCGCGCGAGCGCGTGGTGCAGGAGGCGCTGGCGACGATGCGGCGCCAGATGATCCGCCCGCTGCTGGATCGCGAGCTGCAGAAGATCCGCGGTGCGCTGCGCAAGCAGATCAAGGACACGCTCAAGCTTGGCAGCTACCTCGAGCAGGTGGAGCACGATGTGCTGGAGAACCTGGAGCTGTTCCAGCCAGCGCAGGCCGATGATGGCGACGACGCGCAGGACCGCAACGACCAGATGGAGGCGCTGCTGGCCCTGTTCTCGCGCATGCGGGTCAACCTCGCTGTCGACCACCATGGCCACAGCAGCGCGCCGGTCATCGTGGCCGACAACCCGGTGTGCCGCTCGCTGTTCGGCAGCATCGAGTACGAGGCGCAGGCCGATGTCCTCGTTACAGACTTTTCGCGCATCCGCGCCGGCAGCCTGCTGCAGGCACACGGCGGCTTCCTGCTGCTGCACCTGCGCGACCTGATGACCGACCCCCAGCTGTGGGAAAAGCTCAGCCGCTTCCTGCGCTGCGGTCGCCTGCAGATCGAGGAGGCGGGCATGGCGCTGGCGCCGGTGGCGGCCGTCTCGCTGCAGCCCGAACCGGTGGATGTGCATGTGAAGATCGTGCTCATCGCCTCGGTCGACGACTACTACCTGGTGCAGGAGGGCGACCCGGAGTTCGCGCGGCGCTTCCGCTGCAAGGTCGACTTCGCCGAGAGCTTTCCAGCCAGCGATGACACGCGTCGCGCGACGGCGGTCTTCGTTGCCCACACCTGCCGGCACAAGGGCCTGCCGCACTTCAGCGCGCCCGCTGTGGCGGCCCTCATCGAGGCTGCCCACCGCGAGGCGCAGGACCAGACGCGCCAAAGCGCCCTGTTCGGCCGCACTGAGGCGCTGTTGCTCGAAGCCGCGGCACTGGCCCGCGGTCGCGGTGCGGCCACCGTCGACGCAGCGGACGTGGCCGCCGCGCGGCAGGCACGCCAGCATCGCCACGACTACCCCGAGCAGCGCCTGCAGGAGTCGATCGTCCAGGGCGAGCGCCTGCTCGAGGTGACCGGCATGCGCACCGGCCAGGTCAATGGCCTGACGGTGATCGATCTGGGCGACCACGCCTTCGGCTTCCCGGTGCGCGTGACCGCCTCCACCCATGCCGGCGACGAAGGCCTGCTCAACATCGAACGCGAGGTCGAGCTGTCGGGGCCGATCCACGACAAGGGCGTGCTCATCCTGCACAGCCACCTGGCCGGGCTGTTCGCGCACATTGCGCCGCTGTCGCTCAACGCCGCCGTGGTGTTCGAGCAGGAGTACAGCGGCGTCGAGGGCGATTCGGCCTCGTGCGCCGAGTTCTACGCACTGCTGTCGGCGCTGTCCGGCCTGCCGCTCAAGCAGGGCATAGCCGTCACCGGCGCCCTGAACCAGCACGGCCAGATGCTGCCGGTGGGCGCCATCAACGAGAAGATCGAGGGCTACTTCCGCAGTTGTGAGCTGCTGGGGCTCGACGGCGAGCAGGGCGTGCTGATCCCGCACCGCAGCCGCCATCGCCTGATGCTCGATCCGCGCCTGGCGCAGGCGGTGACCGACGGCCGGTTTCATCTGTACACCGCCGAGACCGCCGCCGAGGGCATGGAACTGCTCACCGGCATGCCCTACGGCAGCCTGGGCCCCGGTGGCTACGCGCCCGACACCGTGCTCGGCCGCGCCCAGAAGACGCTGCAGGACTACCGGCGCGCCTGCGAGGCGCTGGCCGACCGGCGCTCGCCGCGGCGGCTGCGGCAGCGTTGAGCGGACCGCTCCCGCCCTACAGCGCCCGCCGCGCCATCATTTCCTTGATCTTGCCGATCGCCCGCGCCGGGTTCAGGCCCTTGGGGCAGACGTCGGTGCAGTTCAGGATGGTGCGGCAGCGGAACACCCGATACGGATCCTCCAGGTTGTCCAACCGCTCGCCGCTGGCCTGGTCGCGGCTGTCGACCAGGAATCGGTAGGCCTGCAGCAGCCCGGCCGGGCCGACGTACTTGTCCGGGTTCCACCAGAAACTCGGGCAGGCGGTGGAGCAGCAGGCGCACAGGATGCACTCATAGAGGCCGTTGAGCTCGTCGCGCTGCACCGGCGACTGCAGGCGCTCTGTCTCGGGTGGCGGCGTGTCGTTGATGAGATAGGGCCGGATCGAGTGGTACTGCTCGAAGAACTGCGTCATGTCCACGATCAGGTCGCGGATGACCGGCAGGCCTGGCAGCGGCTTGAGCACCACGGTGTCGGGCAGCGTGCGCAGGTTGGTGATGCACGCCAGGCCATTGCGGCCGTTGATGTTCATCGCATCCGATCCGCACACGCCTTCGCGGCACGAACGACGAAAACTCAAGGTCGGATCCTGCGCCTTGAGCTGCAGCAGCGCGTCGAGCAGCATGCGCTGGTCATCGGTCACCTCGAGCTCGTAGGCCTGCATGCGCGGTGGCGCATCGCCCTCGGGGTCGTAGCGGTAGATCTCGAAGCGCTTCATCGCCGGGCTCCCTGTGCAGACGCGGATGTAGCGCCCAGCACGATTGTCACGGTACTGCGCCGCAGACCACGCAACAGTCGGGCATGCAGCGAGGTCTTCAGGAACCGAGCAACTGGCCCAGTTGGTCGACGACCCCGGACCAATCGGCGTCCTTGGCGATCTCTTCGCGCAGGAACTGGGCCTGGCTCTCGTTCCAGAAACCGGCCTCGGTCAGCCCCGTGCCGCCGGGCAACGGTCGGTGCGCCGCGAGGAAGGACTCGACCGACGCTCGATCCTCGGGCAGGCCGAGCTGCCGGAAGAGATCAGGCATCTGGTGGATCGCGGGCTCCATGCAATGGCTCCGGTAGCAGCCGAGCCAACCACAGGCACGGCCATTGCCCGCACTGTGCCACGTTGCGGCGCCAACCGCACACTTGTCCCTGCGGGCGGCGCGGGCGCCGTGCCCGCCTGCCTACTGCATCCGCTCCGCGATCGCGCGCCCGACCTCGCGCGTATCGGCGTTGCCGCCCAGATCGCGCGTGCGGGGTCCGTCGCGCAGCACCTGCTCGATGGCGGCGACGATGGCATCGTGCGCTGGCCGCTCGCCCAGGAAGTCGAGCATCATCGCCGCGCTCCAGATCATGCCGATCGGGTTGGCCAGGCTCTGGCCGGCGATGTCGGGGGCCGAGCCGTGCACCGGCTCGAACAGGCTCGGGTAGGTGCGCTCGGGGTTCAGGTTTGCGCTCGGGGCGATGCCGATGGTGCCGGTGCAGGCGGGCCCCAGGTCCGACAGGATGTCGCCGAACAGGTTGGTGGCCACGACGACGTCGAAGCGCTGTGGCTGCAGCACGAAGCGCGCGCTCAGGATGTCGATGTGCTGCTTGTCGACCCGCACCTGCGGGTAGTGGGCATGCACCGCGTCGACCACCTTGTCCCACCACGGCATGCTGATCGCGATGCCGTTGCTCTTGGTCGCCGCGGTGAGCGTGCGGCGGGGCCGCTCGGCGGCGCGCTCGAAGGCGTACCGGAGCACGCGCTCGGCGCCATGCCGGCTGAACACCGACTCCTGGATCACCAGCTCACGCTCGGTGCCCTCGTACATCACGCCGCCGAGGTTGGTGTACTCGCCCTCGGTGTTCTCGCGCACGATCAGCATGTCGATGTCGCCGGGCCGCCGGCCCGCCAGGGGGCACGGCACGCCTTCGAACAGGCGCGCCGGACGCAGGTTGATGTACTGGTCGAACTCGCGCCGGAACTTCAGCAGGCTGCCCCACAGCGAAACATGGTCGGGCACCGTGGCGGGCCAGCCCACCGCGCCGAACAGCAGCGCGTCCATCGGTTGCAGCTGCGCCTTCCAGTCGTCGGGCATCATCTGCCCGTGCTGCGCGTAGTAATCGCAGCTCGCCCACGACACATGCCGCAGCTCCAGCGCGAAGCCGTAGCGGCGTGACGCGGCCTCGAGCACCCGCAGGGCCTCGGGCATCACTTCCTTGCCGATGCCGTCACCCGGGATAACGGCGATGCGGTGCGTGTGACTCATGGGGGGATTCCTTTGACTGGAGCGCGCGGCAGCGCTGCGCGCGCTCAGTACGGTCCGCCGGTGCTGGCCGCTGCCAGTGCGCCCAGGCCGAAGTCGCGCGCCAGGCGCCGGGTTGCCTGTGCAAGCAGGCTCAGGTCCACACCGACGGCCACGAACGTCGCGCCCAGGCCCAGGTAGTGGCGCGCCATGGCGGGGTCGCTGGTCAGGGTGCCGGCGGCCTTGCCATGGGCGGTGATGCGGCGGACGGCATCGTCGATGGCGGCCTGCACCTCGGGATGGTTCGGGTGCCCGCGGTGACCCATCGATGCCGCCAGGTCCGCCGGGCCGATGAACACGCCGTCCACGCCGTCGACCGCGCAGATTTCGTCCAGGTTCGCCAGCGCGGTGGCGCTCTCGGCCTGCACGAGCAGGCAGGCCTCATCGTTCGCGCGGTCAAGGTAGTCGGCTTGCGCCCCCCAGCGTGAGGCCCGTGCGATCGAAGCGGCCACGCCGCGCATGCCCTGGGGCGGATAGCGCGTGGCGGCCACCATCGCGCGGGCCTGTTGCGCCGTGTCGACCATGGGCACCAGCAGGGTCTGCACGCCGATGTCCATCATCTGCTTGACCAGCGCCGCATCGCCCTGCACCACGCGCACCACCGGATGGCTGCGATACGCGGCCAGCGCCTGCAGCTGGGCCAGCGTGCCGGGAATGTCGTTGGGCGCGTGCTCGCCATCGATGAGCAGCCAGTCGAACCCGGCGGTGGCACACACCTCGGCCGAGTAGGCATGGGCCAGCGACAGCCACAGGCCGATCTGGTGCTCGCCGCGCGCGATGGCGGTCTTGAAGGGATTCATGCCGGGCCTTTCGGGGTACGGGATCAGTTGGCGCGGGGCCAGCCCTGCGCCAGATGTGCGCGTGGGCCTTGTGCCTGGAAGTATGCCGCCGGCCGGGGCAGCGTTCCCGCCCAATCGCTGCGTGACGCGACCGCCGGGTGCGCCGAGGGGTCGAGTTACGGGACCGTTCAGCCCGCGCCGGTGAGCACCGGCAGCACATCCGCATACCAGGCGCAATTCAGCCCCAGCGATTCGTCCTGAGTCTGGTCGCGGGTGCTCATGTCCATGCGGGTGGAGTGCACGCCGACCAACTGCCAGGACGGCGCCGATGCAGCGTCGTTGAGACGCCGCCGCACGACCGGTGACCCGCTGCTGCCGCGGTGGGTTCGCGCATCGGTGAGGAAATAGCCCTTGCCCTGGAATCGCACCCCGTAGGCCGAGGCAATGGATGCCCCGCGCGCCACCGCGAGGTGGTAGACCGTATCGTAGAAGCCCAGCGGAAAGCCGGCGATGACCAGCGCATCGCCGACCGCGACCTGTTCGTCGCCTGCGTCGAGGTGGGACTCATCGAACGCCGGCAGTGCGGCACCCGCGGGCAGGCTGGCGGCGGGAATCTCCATCGCAGCGATGTCCACCGCACCGCCGCCGTCCCTGGCTTCGCGCCACTGCGGCAGGCCATTGATGTAAAGCGGCAATGAAATCTCGAAGTACCGCGTCAGGTCGTGTGGGTCGGTGTGCAAGCCGATCTCGATCCGGTCGGGGTAGTGCCCGCTCTCGGCATCGGCAAAGACATGCCGGTTGCTCACGAGGAAGAGTCGATCGCCATGGCGGTAGAAAAAGCCGCTGGCGCTGGTCAGGGGATGATCTGCCGAGAACGTGGCGACGCGAGTCGTCATGAGCAGCAGCGCGTCCACAGTCGCAGGCAGGCCGGATCGACCGGGCCTGATGCTGTCTTGAAGGATGGCCCGGTTGCGGGCCAGGTCACGCTCGAACGTGGCGAGCACGACGTCAGAAATGTCTGCATGCAGCAGCACCGTGCGCGCCGCTTCGGCATGGGCATCGAAGGAGGCGATCAGCCGCGCACGGGCCGGCGCCGAGAGCGCCCGGATGAGGGCCGGCACCAGAGCATCCAGGGCGACGAGGCTGCCCTTGAGCTCGCAGATGCGCTCGGTGGCGTCTTGCAGGTTCTTCACGGCCAACTCCTTCGCACCAAATGAAAAAAGCGCGGCGAGGCCGCGCTTTCATCGAAGGATGTCGGGTCGAACCCGACATCCGCTTTCGCCGAGGGGGTCAGCCCAACGTGCGGATGTTCGATGCCTGCGGGCCCTTCTGCCCCTGGGTCACCTCGAACTGCACGCGCTGGTTCTCGGTCAGCGTCTTGAAGCCGCTGCCTTGGATTTCCTTGAAGTGGGCGAAGAGATCCTTGCCACCGCCATCGGGGGCGATGAAGCCGAAGCCCTTGCCCTCGTTGAACCACTTCACGGTACCGGTTTCGGTCGTCATAACGAATTCCTTTCGAAGTTGCAGGCGCAACAGCGCGCCCAGCGAAGAAACGCCAAGAAAATCTTCAAAAGGGGATTCGACTCGACCGCCGGCAGGACGCCGGAGCGGGAAGAACGACCTAAGAGCGGACGGTCTTGTGCAGATCAGCCCGCGCATGGTAGCGGAAATGGCTGGAACGCGCTCATGTTTCGGCCGCACCGGCCTTCGCGCATGCCACACTGGCCCATGACGCAACCCCTCCTGCAAGCCGCCGACCTGCGCGGCGCCGCCCGACTCACCACCGACGCGGTGGCGGGAATCGCCAGCCTGGTCGAGGCGATGCATGCGCGAATCGCGAGCCCCCCTCGGCTGCCGGGCCTCGGTGCGGCGGCGCCCGAGGAAGAACGCACCCGGGGCATTCCGGGCCTCGTCTACAAGACCGTTCGTGGCGTCACGCATCTGGTCGGCGGCAGCGCTGAGGCCTTGCTGGGGCTGCTGGAGCCTGTGCTGGTCGCGTCCGACCCGCTCGCGCCGCCGCGCCCGGAGCGCGAAGCCGTCGTGGCGGCGCTGAACGGGGTGCTGGGTGACCACCTGGCAGCGACCGACAACCCTCTGGCCATCACGATGGCGTTTCGCCGGGCGGGTCGGCCACTGCCGCTCGAGCGGTCCGCGCTGCGCGCGGGGCTGACCGGCGCCACGCCGCGACTGCTCGTGCTGCTGCACGGCTTGTGCATGAACGACCTGCAGTGGCAGCGCGCGGGTCATGACCACGGCGAAGGGCTGGCGCGCGAGCTGGGCTACACGCCGGTCTACCTGCACTACAACACGGGTCTGAGCGTGTCGACCAATGGCCGCATCCTCGCGCAACTGATGGAACGCCTGTACGACGCCTGGCCCATGCCGATCGAGCGCTTGGTTCTGGTCGCTCACAGCATGGGCGGCCTGGTCGCGCGCAGCGCCATCCACCACGGCGCCCAGCTCCAGCGCGGTGGACTGCGCTGGCCGGGGCGCGTGAACGATCTCGTCTGCCTGGGCACGCCGCATCAGGGTGCGCCGCTGGAACGAGCCGGGCATGGAGTGGACGTCTTGCTCAGTGCCGCGCCCTATGCCGGGCCGTTGGCGCGCTTGGGCAAGGTGCGCAGTGCCGGCATCAACGACCTGCGGCACGGCAACATCGTGAGCGCGCCTTCGGGGAGTGACGACACCTATCAGTGTGCCCAGGTACCGCTGCCAAGCGGCACCCGCTGCTACGCGGTCGCCGCGTGCTTGGGGCCGTCGGCCGAAGGCCTGAAGGCGCGGCTGCTGGGCGACGGCCTCGTGCCCGTCGACAGCGCACTCGGGCAGCACCGCGACCCTGACCGCCGCCTCGCCTTTGCCGGGAACCATCAGGCACTGGTGAGTGGCACGGGGCATCTCGATCTGCTGTCGAGTGCCGAGGTCCATGAACGGCTGAAAGGCTGGCTGATGTGACAGGCGGGCGGGCAGGCAGGCCGCCAGTCTGCGATACGTGCTCACCCGACCAAAGGCGGCGCCCGGTGCGTCAAGAACAAGGCGCAGGCCATGCCCGCAGCGCGAAGTCGGACCCTGGCGGCTTGATCCCATGAAGCCCTGCGCTGCATGCTGCCGCTTGCAGGTTCAACGCGGCGGCGTAGCATCGGGCTCTTCACCGTTCAGCGTGCGCCTGTGCACCGCCGGCCTGTCACCTGCCACGCCCGCAGCTGGGCCCGCCGTTCCGTCGACTGTCGATGACACTGGGCTCGCCCCAGGGCCGAGCGCGGCCGGCATGCCCACCGGGATGTGGCGGCCAGGACTCGGAGCCACCCGCCGCCATGCGCAGCGTCCACCATTTTGGGGTGAGCCGCACGGCCGGCGACGTCCGACGTCGCGGCAAGGTAGGCTTGCCGCCGCGCGTGCGTCAGGACACACCCAGCCAGCCACCATGCCCGCCGCGGATCAATCCCACCCTCCCGCCGTGCTCGACACATGGCTGTCCCGCGCGCTTCCCGAGTGCGCATCGACCGTGCGCGCCGCATTGGCACCGCTGTTCCATCGCCATGCCGTCGTGAAAGGTGACGGCCTGCTCTATCAGGGGCAGATCTGGCGTGAAGCGCTGCTCGTGGAACAGGGTCTGCTGCGCCTGTACTTCGTCCGCCGCGATGGCCGAGAGTTCAACAAGAACTTCTTCACCGATGGCGCGCTGTTCTTTCCCCTGACCCCAGCCATGTGGGACAACGGATCGCTGTTTGCAATCGGAGCGCTCGATGCCGGCTACGTCTGGCGCGCAGACAGCACCGCGATGCGACGCCTTCTCGAAGCCCAGGGTCTGTGGCAGGCTGTAAGGGGCCGCATGCTCGAACGCCTGATCACCCACAAGCTCCAGCGTGAACACGACCTGTTGACGTTGGACGGGCGGCGGCGTTACGAGGCCTTTTGCCGCCGCGAGCCGGCTCTGGCCGATCGGGTGCCTCTCAACCAGCTCGCCAGCTACCTGGGCCTTACCGATGTGTCGCTCTCGCGCATCCGTCGCCGGGGGGAGCCTGAACATTTGTAAAGGCGCCGAGCCCGCCAAGGCGACAGGATGCGCTTCCTGTCCACTGCCATCGAGGGCTGACCATGCCGACTCTCTCCGTCCGCGACGCCGCGGGTCCACTTCGCGGCGCAGCCGCCGCCGCCCTGACCATCCTGATCGTTCTCGACCTCGGCATGTTCGCGTCCATGCTGGCTGGTGTGGAACCGCATCCGCCTGGCGCGCGAGGGCCATACATCGCAGCGACTGCCGCCTTGGCCACCGCCACGTTGTGGATGCTCATGGCGACTCGCGGCGATGCGGTGCCACTGCTGGCGCTCACAGCGCTTGCGTTCATTCCCGGCGTTGGGCCCCACAAGTTCTTCACCGAGGCCGCTGCACCCGACCTGGCACCAGTGATCGTCGTCGGCACCGGGGCAATAGTCACGCTCTTGGTCGTCGCTGCGCGTCTGCATCGCCTTCAGCGTGATCCAGCCACAGCTGCACCGATGCGCGCGGGGTCGGACCCAGCGCGATGATCGGGGCACCCACGATCGCTTTGTTCGCCCTGGCCGCTGCCATCACGGTCGTGACGCCAGGGCCAACGGTACTGTTGGCGCTGTCCCATGGTTCGCGCCACGGAATGGGTGGCGCAGCACCCGGCATCGCAGGCGCGCTGCTGTCAGACGTGCTGCTGATCGCTGCGGCCGCTCTTGGCCTGGGCTCGCTGCTGGCGGCATCTGACGTCGCGTTTTCGGTGCTGAAAGTGCTGGGGGCGTGCTATCTCGCGTGGTTGGGACTCTGCCTATTGAAGCAGCCACCGCCCTCGCCGCGGGTCGGCGAGCGCGACACCGCCCGACAACCCGCAGCGCAGCGATTCCGCCGTTCGCTGCTGGTGGCCCTGGGCAACCCCAAGGGCCTGCTGTTCTTTTCCGCATTGCTGCCGCAGTTCATCGAGCCAACGGCGCCGCTGGCCGCACAGTACGCGACGCTCGGTCTGATCTTCGTGCTCATCGATGGCGCGACACTGGCGGCCTATGCCCTGCTGGGTGCCCGCTGGGTGAGCCGGCTCGGCTCGCGGTGGATCACGAGCGTCCATCGCTCTTGCGGTGCCGTATTGATGGCACTCGCTGCTGCATTGGCAGCAGCACAACGCGAAGGGTCTTAACAGCGTTGCGCGGCCGGCAGTGCGCCCGCTGTCGCCGAAGCGGGCCGCCACACCGGACCGTGCATCCACCACGCGCCCGTGCCTCGACTCACGGCACATATCGACAGACTTCCACTTGCAGAGCAGTCCGGCAGTCGGCAGCTTCGCGGCCAGGTGTTCCAGCCAATTGGCGTCGGGAACACCCAACCAGCGTTTGTGCGGGCTTGCGGCGAGGCGATTGCCCAACAGGCTCAAGAAGAGTCGTGAAGATGGGCGGCGCCGACGTCTCGAAGACGAGTGGGGCAGCCAATGGAGTCGTGAACGGCGAACGTCAGCTTCCGGATAGAGACGACGGTCGACCCGTGCTGGCGTACATCTGGCATCGGCCAGGAGGAGTCGCTCGGAGCAACCCCCGAAAGCGGGCGGTCAGCCAAACCGACGCCCCACGCTCAAAGCGCTATCGACTGTTGCTTCAGCACCTCGGCCAGTGCCTGATCGATGCGTCCGAGAACCCAACTGGTGCCGTCGTCCGCGAAGTGGCCCGTGTTGCTCAGGCCGAACACGGCGAACTCGCCGGCCCGGTCCAACACCACCTCGGCCATGAAGCCGGGCTCGTGGCCGGTGTGGGTCAGCAGCAACCGTTTGGGCGTGGCCAAGGCTTGCCAGCCCCACACGTATCGGCCGTCAGACGCTGCGCGCAAGTCGTTCACATAAGCCTGCGGCAGCGGCGTGCGCTCCCCCCGCAGCGCCAGCACATGCCAGCGCAGCCACTGCGCGTAGGCCGCGCCGGTACAGGCCCAGCCGCCGGCGGGCGAGATGATGTCCAGCCAGTCCTTGGTGGCGAGCGCTTCTTCGGTGGCCTCGACCACGGCCAAGGCGCCGGCCGCACCCTCGTGTCCCCACAGCAGGTCGGTGGGACCAGGCACAGGCGAACGCCAGGCGCCTTGCAGTGCCAGAGGCTGCGCGAGCATTTCGTCGAACACGGTCTCGAAGGCCTTGCCCGTGCGCGACTCGACGATGGCGGCGGCCAGCACATAGCCGGCGTTCGAATAGAGATAGTCGCGTCCCGGCACCACGCTGTCTGCAGGCGCCTGGGCCAGCAACCAGCGGGCGAAGTACGCGCGGCGGCTCGCCATGGTGTCCGGCAGGGGGCGGGAGTCGGCTTCAACCGCCGCGATGAAGGCGTCCTCTTCCGGGCCGCTGCCGTTGAAGGCCGGCAGGCCGCCGAGGTGGTGCATCAGGTCGGACAGGGTCACCTGCGCGAAGGCGGGGTGGATGTCACCAGCCCAATCGGTGAAGGCTTCCTGCAAGGTCAGCGACAAGGCAGGCCCGCCGCGCTCAGCCAGCGCCACGATGGCGGCGCAGCTCATGGCCTTGGTGTTCGAGCCGATCGCAAAGCGGTCCTGCGTCTGCACCGGGGCGCCCTGGCCCAGTCGGCGTTTGCCGGCCACGGCCACGCTGCTGGACTGGCGGCTGACCTGGCCCAGCACCAAGCCCACCAGCCCGGAAGCGACGGCGGTGTCGGCCTGGGTCCTGAGCACAGCCGCGGTCTCGGCCTGCTCCGAATCGTCGGACCCACCGCACGCCGGCAGGCCCAGGCCCAAGCCGCTCGACAGCAACAGTTGCAGCACCGAACGGCGGCGTAAGGGCGAAGAAGTGGCGTGGCTCGACATGCGGAAACCTTGAAGTTGCGATGCGAGGCAGTGTGCGGGGCTCCACCCAAAGGGAAGCCAAAGATCGCCTTTTCGATGGCCCCCCTGCGCTTCAGTGGCGTTGCGGCTTGTCCGCTGCATCCAGCAGACGTTCCAGCGCCTGCACGACGCGATCTGGCGCATCGCGATGAAGGTAGTGCCCCGAGCCGGATACGGTTTCGCCAGAAGCCCCCAGGCGCTGCTGCCAGTCCAGGCGCAGCGGCATCAGCGTGCTCTGGAACTCGTCGGTATCAAGCGGGCCGAAGCTGCCCGAGAACAGCAGCCTTGCAGGCACTTCTGGCGGCCACGGCGGCACCCCTTCAAGGCATTGCGCCTGGGCGTCAAACTCGGCACGCATCGTGGGAGTGAACACGGTGCCGCGCAGGCCTGTCAGCATGGCGGCCGTCTTCGGTGTCTCGCGTTGCAGCGTGGCCCAATGCTCGGGATGGGTGGGGGCCAGCAGCAGCACGCCAGCCGTCTCATACGGGTACAGACGCGCGAACACGACCTGGTACAGGCCACCCAGCGAGTGGCCCACCAGCAGATACGGCGGCGGCACGTTGGCGTCGCGCAGTGCGGCGCGCAGTTCACGGGCGACTTGGCAGGGGTCTCGGGGCGCGGTGGTCGAAGGGCTGTCGCCGTAGCCCGGACGATCCAGCGCGAAGACGCGGTGGCGCGCGGTCAGGTGGGGCCATACCGTGTTCCAGGTCGAGCGGCCGTCGCCCAGGCCGCTTTGCAGCACGACGATTGGCGTCTTCTCCGGGCCAGCCAGTGCGTACGCCATGGTGCCGGAAGACGCCGACGTGTAGCCCTGGCGCGGCACTTGCGCGCAGGCGCCCAGCAGGAACGCGCCGATGAGCGCTGCCACTGAACGGCGGCGCGAAAGAAGTGGAGCCATGTCAGGAAGCATGGTGATCGGGTGCTGAAGGTTCAGACGATGTAGCACAGCCTTCAGTGTCGCGTCGGGTAGCTTTGGCTTTCCCAAAGGTCGAGGCGCTACAGTGAATGCCATGCACATCCTGCTGGTCGAAGATGACCTCGATCTGGGCCCCGCGCTGCTGGCCGCCTTGAAGGCCGAAGGCATGAGCGCGCAATGGGTGCGGCGCGCCGCCGATGCCCGCACAGCGTTCGGACCCGAGGTGGATCTGGTGCTGCTGGATCGCGCCCTGGCCGGCCAGGAAGGGCTGGACCTCTTGCGCCACTGGCGCACGAAGCGCATCAGCACCCCGGTGATCGTCATCGCGGCACGATCCGCGCTGACGGATCGGTTCGAAGGCCTGGACGAAGGGGCCGATGACTACCTCGTCAAGCCCTTCGAGATCCCGGAGCTGCTGTCACGGGTGCGGGCCGTGCTCCGCCGCCACCGCCAGCAGGCCAGCGAGCTGTGGGAACTGGGCGAGCTGACGGTGTCGCCGCGCTCGCACCAGGCCTGGCTGAATGGCGAGCTGCTGGCCTTGTCGGCTCGCGAGTTCCAGCTGCTGGTGGCCCTGGCCAAGGACTGCAGCACGGTGGTGCCCAAGCAAGTGCTTGGGCAGTTGCTGGAGCCGCTGGGTGACCCGGTGGATGCGGCCACCATCGAAGTGCATCTGTCCAACCTGCGTCGCAAGATCGGGGCCCAGCGCGTCCGCACCGTGCGCGGCGTGGGCTACCAGCTCAGGCCATGAGGAGGCTGACATCACTGCAAGGGCGGCTGTTGCGTGTGCTGCTCTTGGCGGTGGTGATGATCACTGCCGTGCTGTTGGGCCTGGACTACCTGGCGTTCAGGTCCGGCGTTTCCGATCGTGTGGCCCAGCGCTCTGCGGCCGAGGCCTTGGGCGAGGCGCTGGCCGACGTGGACGAACCCGTCGCCGCAGCCATCGTGCGGGCCACCGAGCTGCAGTTCAATCGATCGCGGCGTGCCTCCGGCTTGCCCGGCATCGAAGACCTCGCCTTCGTGCTGCAGACGCGCGACGGGCGTCAGGTTTATGCCTCGGCGCCCTTGCAGGACCAGGCGGTGTTGACACAGCTGCAGGCGCGGCAAGTCGTCGTCCAGCTGGGCGGGCACGGCTATTGGCCCTGGCTGCACGAGACCGCACGCTGGCGCGTCGTCCTGCTGGAGCCAGTGGTGCAGGACAGCCTCGTGCTGCGCTGGCTGGGCGGTGGGCTGCTGCCATCCATCCTGGTCGCCATTCCCTTGCTGATGCTGCCGCTGTGGTGGGCTGTCCGCACCGGGCTTGCGCCACTGCGGCGGCTCGTCTCGGCCCTGGCCCAACGGGATGCCGCCACGCTGACGCCTTTGCAACTCGACCTGCGCCATACCGAGCTTCAACCCATCGTGGGCGCCATCGACAGCTTGCTGGCGCGTGCACGTCAGCATCTGGCGCACGAGCGCGCGATGACGCACAACACCGCGCACGAGCTGCGCACCCCTCTGGCGGTGATCGCGGCCCAGGCCCACGCCCTGGCCACCGCACCCGATGCCGCGGCGGCCGATGCTGCGCGGCAGGGCATTGCGCGCGGCGTGCAACGCACATCGCATCTGGTTGAGCAGTTGCTGACTCTGGCCGGGCTGGAGTCCCCGGGCGCGCCGCGGGTCACCGAGCCCATCGACCTGGTGGCGCTGTGCCGCCAGCACCTGGTCGACCTCACGCCACTTGCCGATGCTCGCGGCATCGAGATGGCCCTGATATCGCCGGATCACTGCCCCGCCAAGGTGTTGGTGTCTGCGCTGCATTCCATCCTCGACAACCTGCTGCGCAATGCTCTGAACCACTGCCCGCCGGGTTCGCAGGTGGAGTTGCGGCTCTCGCGGCAGGGCAAACAGTGTCGAGTCGTGGTGCAGGACAACGGGCCGGGCATGCCGGCCAGTGAGCGCGCGCGTGCCTTCGAGCGCTTCTTCCGAGGGCAAGGAGCCGGCCCCGGCTCGGGCCTGGGGTTGGCGATCGTGAAAGAGGCGGCCCGACTGCTGGGAGCCGGGGTGTCCCTGGCAGACGGAGATGGAGGACAGGGACTTCGAGTGACCGTCGAGTGGCGCAATGGCTGACCGTCAATATGGCGAATGTCGGCTCCAGCTTCTTGTGGCGACGGCTTCGGGTCATCCAGCGCCTTTCAGGTAGGTACGCGCAACGGCGGGTTCCCTGCCGTCCGTCCGAGGAGTGGTCCCGACGCCCGCCGACCGTCGCCAAGCAGACCCTTCCCAGCCAGCCCATCCTTCAGCTGCGTGTTGACGACTTCCTACCCCCAGTCCTGAGCCTCCTGTCCAGCCCCAGGCGTGTTCACGACACGAATGACCAGTTCACGACACCCATTGGTCGGTACACGGGTCACGCGAGCGCGCACCCATCACTCCACCGTCACACTCTTGGCCAGATTCCTCGGCTTGTCCACATCCGTCCCCCGCGCACACGCGGTGTGATACGCCAGCAGCTGCAGCGGCACCACGTGCAAGATGGGCGACAGCGCCCCGTAGTGCTCGGGCAGCCGGATGACGTGGATGCCGGGGCTGGACTCGATGCGGGTGTCGGCGTCGGCAAAAACGTAGAGCTCGCCGCCGCGGGCGCGCACTTCCTGCATGTTGCTCTTGAGCTTTTCCAGCAGGTCGTCGGCCGGGGCGACGGTGACCACCGGCATGGCGGCGTCCACAAGGGCCAGGGGGCCGTGCTTGAGTTCGCCCGCGGGGTAGGCCTCGGCGTGGATGTAGCTGATCTCCTTGAGCTTGAGCGCGCCTTCCAGCGCCACCGGGTAGTGCCGCCCGCGGCCCAGGAACAGCGCGTGCTGCTTGGGCACGAAGGCCTCGGCCCAGGCGATGATCTGCGGCTCCAGCGCCAGCACCGACTGCACGGCCGATGGCAGGTGGCGCAGGTTGCGCAGCGCGGCGGCTTCGCCCTTTTCGGGCAGGCGGCCGCGCAGCTTGGCCAGCGTGAGCGTCAACAGGAACAACGCCACCAGCTGCGTGGTGAAGGCCTTGGTGCTGGCCACGCCGATCTCGACGCCGGCACGGGTGATGAAGGCGAGCTGGCACTCGCGCACCATGGCACTGGTGGCCACGTTGCAGATGGTGAGCGTGCGCTGCATGCCCTGGGCGCGCGCGTGCTTCAGTGCGGCCAGGGTGTCGGCGGTTTCGCCGCTCTGGCTGATGGTGACGACCAGGGTGCGCGGATCGGGCACGCTCTCGCGGTAGCGGTATTCGCTGGCGATCTCCACCGCGGTGGGTAGGCCCGCGATGGCCTCCAGCCAGTACTTGGCGGTGAGCCCGGAGTAGCTGCTGGTGCCGCAGGCCAGGATCAGCACGCGGTCGATGCCGTCGAACACGCGCACCGCTTCGTCACCGAAGAGCGAGGGCTGGATGTCGGTCACGCCGTCGAGCGTGTCGGCAATGGCGCGCGGCTGCTCGAAGATTTCCTTCTGCATGTAGTGCCGGTAGGGGCCGAGCTCGGCCGCCCCCGAGTGCGCATGCACCGTGCGCACCTCGCGCTGCACCGGGCGGTGGCTGCCGTCGCCCTGTCGCGCCACGATCCAGTGCTTGCCCAGCTGCAGGTCGACGATATCGCCTTCGTCCAGGTAGACGATCTGGTCGGTCACGCCGGCCAGTGCCATGGCGTCGCTGGCCAGGAAGGTCTCGCCCTGGCCCACGCCCAGCACCAGGGGCGAGCCCTCGCGCGCGCCCACCACGCGCTGCGGCTCGTCGCGGCAGAACACGGCAATGGCATACGCGCCTTTCAGGCGTTGGGTGGCACGCTGCACGGCGTCGAAAAGGTCGCCGTCGTACAGGTGGTTGACGAGGTGGGCGATGACTTCGGTGTCGGTCTGGCTCTCGAATCGAAAGCCCTTGGCCTGCAGCTCGGCGCGCAGCTCGTCGTGGTTCTCGATGATGCCGTTGTGCACGAGCGCGATGCGCGCCACCCCGTTGGGGCCGGTCGAGAAATGCGGGTGTGCGTTGTGCACCGCCGGCGCGCCGTGCGTGGCCCAACGCGTGTGCGCGATGCCGGTGCCCGCGGCCACGCCCTCGGTGCTCGCCTGCGTCTCGAGCTCGGCCACGCGCGCCGTGCTTCGCGTGCGTCGCAGCTCACCGCCTTGATGTACGGCCACTCCGCAGCTGTCGTAGCCGCGGTATTCCAGGCGCTTGAGGCCCTCGACGAGGATGGGAACGATGTCGCGGTGGCTGACCGCGCCGACGATGCCGCACATGGCTGGGCCCTTCAGTGGTGACGGAATGGGCGCATCCTAGGAGCCGCCAGAAGAAAGGGGCGTGCAAATTTCGCCTTTGCGTGAAATTCACGATCACTGCTTTGGCGTGATGATGTAATCTTTCAATATCGATTGTCGTGTGCAATCATCAGCCGCATGATCGAACTTGATGCGCTGGACGTGCGCCTGCTGGATCTGCTGCAGGCCGATGCCTCCCGATCCAACCAGGCACTGGCCGAGGCGGCCCATGCGTCGCCCGCCACCACGCTGCGGCGCGTGCGCCGGTTGGTGGAGGCCGGCGTCATCGAGCGCCAGGTGGCCATCGTCTCGCCACAGCAGGTGGCCGGGCTCACCGCGCTGGTGGAGGTGTCGCTCGACGCGCAAGGCGCCGAGCACCTGGCCGCGTTCGAGGCGCGTGCCGTGGCCGAGCCGGCGGTGCAGCAGTGCTATCGCGTCTCGCCGGGGCCCGACTTCGTGCTGGTGGTCTGGGCGATCGACATGGCGGCCTACCACGCGCTGGTGCAGCGCCTGTTCACCCAGGACGCCAACGTGCGCAACGTGAAGGCCTACTTCAGCGTGCACCGGGCGAAGTTCGAGCCGCGGGTGGGGTTGGGGCCGGCGGTTGGCGGAGCGTCACTGACGTAGCGGCACTGTGCCGTTCGGTACAACCCTAAGTCATCAATTGCTCGGCAGCAACTCGGTTGCGAGAATGCTGTTCCTTCAGCCTCACAAGCCGACGAGGTGAGCGAACAGAAATGACACAAGACCCGTACCAGCAGTTCAAACACCTCACGCCTGCAGAGCAGGACTACGTCAAACGGCATCCGATGCATGTTCCCGCGATCAAGCGATCGCGCGACTTGGCCTTCAAAGAAGCCAGGCGAAAGTTCGGCATCAACGGCCACAATGACGCGTCAGATGCCTTCAGGCACTGCTTCTGGTCCGCCATACTCACGCGCGACATCGGATACCAGTACGCACTGGCGTTCACTACCGCGCACGAGACGTCCCCGACCAACCCACCGGCTGAGCGCGCCATGGATCTCCATGACAACGCTGTGGGTCTGGAGATCGGGCGTCAGGGCGGAAGCGATCCCTCGCTGTCCAACGCGTGCATGGCCGCTTGTAAAGCTGGCCGGCTGAAGGTGCTCAAGTGAGAGCGCTGGCCCGTCGCGCCGCCTGCGCCGTACTGGTTTCAGCGATACCCGCCCTCTCCGGATGCGGCCCCAGCCTGGACGAACAGGCTCGCCGCCTGGGTCATCAGCCGTTCTCGCGCCAGGCATGGGCAGTGGCTGACCAAGTGAAGCGCGGTGCGATGACTGCGAGCCTCATCGCACAGCACCCCCCAGTCACCCAGACTGCACAAGGTCTGCGCGACTTGTTGGGGCCACCCACTGGGTATTTCGACTACGACGAAAACCTCGCCTACGTCGTTGGCCCGACGAGCATCGCCTCCAAGAACGCGCAGGGTTACCTTTTGGTCTTCATGGTCGACAAAGCAAGCGGCAAGATCACTTCGGCCCGATTCGAACCACCGGTCAATTGAGGGCAATCACCACCGAAAGCGTCGATGTACGGCGACCGGTCAACACAGGGCTCGCGCCACATCCACCAACGGCACCGCGGCCTCAGCGTGTGGCAGTTCGCCTTGAACGCACCCGGCGCACGAGCAACGGCACGCCAATCATGCCGATCAACCCTGCCGCCAGAATGAACCACATCGCGGTTTCGTAGCGCATATCGGGAACGACGACAATCATGACGCCGATGCTGCCGAAGGTGAACACCGCTAGCCCGACAACCGCGGCAGCAGCATAGAGCAGTATCAGCCCCATGCCAGCTTCGGACAGTTCGCGAAACTCGTCACCCGCGAACCCCCGGCCGCGAGGACCTCCTCAACGAAACTTGCGCAGTTGTTGGGCAGCAATACCCAGGCCCACCTGCGGGCGGCGAGCTCGTCAATCTTTCGCTGCGCGCCCTCGGGGTTCGACAAGTGAACGCGCCGCTGCCGAAGCTCTTTCTTGTCGTTTACTCGCAAGTAGCGTTGATACCCAAGATGGTTCATGTACCACGGGCGCTTGTACAGCCCGTCGATGTGGAAGTAGTACGCACCGGCATTGACCAGAGCATGCCCACAAGGGTTCGGGCCAGATCCGCTAACAACCACGAAATGCGTGTTACGCCAATCGAACGGGACAGCACGACACTCGTTCAGATGCTCTCCGAGAAACGTCATTTTCTAGATTCATCGCCAGGTTCTTTGGGAGGCATTGATCTTACAGTTCAACGCGTCAAGTCGCTTCGAAAGGAGACTTGATCGAGTAGGCATTCGCAAGACACGGCGCGCCGTGTGTGCAGGCGTTGCCCCAATACCCCCTTCCCCCGTGGGCTGTGAGTCACACGTCGCTGGCTGATCACACGCTCGTTGGGCACAGCGGCGGTGGGAGGTCACTCCAGCCACATTCAGAGGCGAAGAGTCAGGGTTGACAGAGGCTGGCCGCCTTCGCAATTGGCCAATGCGATGCTGCATCGGTGATCGGTGCGATGGTCAACGGCAGCGACGGAGTGAACGGCCAGGTCGCAGGGATCATCACCGAGCAGGGGCTCGTGCGCGTGGCGACAGCGGTCAACGACTATGCGCGCGTCGTCGACCTCCGCGGCTCCAAGCCGGTCGCGCTGGGTCACAGAGAGAACGCCTGCAGCGCAGATGCCGGCGCCGTGTCGCGAAAGCTGTCGGCGCGGCGCTTGACCACCACCAGCGCGTCGGGCGCCTCAGCGCGTGACGCTGGCGCGCGACGGCTCCGCTACAACCGATAGTCGCTGGCCGCGCAGGCCGCGCGCTGCGTGACAGCTCGGGTAGCAGCTTGGCACACCGCGTCGCAGCCTGGCACACGTGCGCCCGACGGAATAGGGGTACGCCCGGCTTTGCGCATGCCGCGTGGACCCGCTGATGATGGGCGCCGACGTCGACTGTCGGGCGGCGCAAGGAGCGTATGTGACCCCTGCCTCTGAAGCATCCATGCTGCAGCAGGTGCTGGGCTTGCCACAGCCCTGGCATGTGGTGGCCGTGCAGGAAGCCTCGGGCGGCACGGTGCTGACGGTGCGTATCGAGAGCCGTTCGCCGTCGCGCGGCTTGTTCGGCCGGCGCTCACAGCCGCCGCTGCGGCGGCAGCTGCGCTGGGAACATCTGCCACTGGCGGGCCGGCGCTGCCAGCTGGTGGTCGGTCTGCGCGAAGGCGAAACGCTGCCCGCGGCGCCGTGGGTGGGCGAACATGTCGACGGCTATACACGGGCGCTGAACCGTTGGCTGGTCGACGCGCTGATCGCCGGAGCCACGCTCGAGCAACTGGCCCTGCTGCTGGGACTGCCCTACGCCGACTTGTGGCGGTTCAAGTTCCGGCTCGACCAAAGCAAGGGCGAAGCAGTGCCAGCGGCCACCGCGCATGCGATGCCAACGCCGCCGACTGGGGCCCGGGCCGCGTTGCCCGGCCCGCATGCGCCGGTATGGGCCGAGTTGCTGCATGGGCGGGTACCGCTGGAGGTGCGCTCGCTGAGCCTGCGCCTGCTGCTGTCGAAGCTGCAGCGCGAGGCACGCCTGCACGGCGACACCGACTTGCACACCCATGCGGCAACCCAGCTGCACCAATACTTCGCACGCAACGCGGCCGCGCTCGGCTTTGAGGCCGCTCAGGTGTCGACCTGGCATGCGCCGCAGCCCGCTCACGTCGCCGCGCCGCATCGGCCACCGCCCACCGTGGCGGCCACGCCCAACAGTGGTCTGGACGCGGCCGTGCCCGATGTGAGCGACCCCGTGTGGATGGCCCTGTTGCATGGCCAACGCGACCTCGAGGTGCGCACCTTCGGCCTGAAGCTGCTGCTGGCGCGGCTGCGCGCACAGATCGTGCAGATCCGCGACGACGACGCTCGCATGATCAAGCTCGTCGAGCTGCACCGCTACTTCGATCGCAACCGTGCCCATCTCGGCCACGAAATCGGCCAGCTGCAACGCTGGCGCCGCCACTGAACCGCGAGGATCCTACCGACATGACCACAATGGCCACGACCGCGGTGTCCCCGTCGCCAGCGCGGGCAGGACGCCCGCTGGTGCACCGGCTCATGCCCGCCGCCGAAGCCGCCGCGCTGATTGCCGCCGGCCATGCCTGCATGGTGGCGGGCGACGAAGCCGTGCTGCGCCAACTGCCGCGCGGGCTGTGGGTGGGTGGCAGCATCCCCTACTTCATGGCGGCCGAAGGCGGCGTGTGCTCGCGCACCCATGTCTTCGTCACCGAGGTGCCGGCGCAAGCGGGTCGGCCCGTCACGGCGGCCTACGACGCGAGCACCCTGCCCGGCGTGTGCCGCGATGCGCCATTGCATGGCTACACCTTGCTCACCCTGCCCGCATTCAGCGCGGTGCACGAAGCCTATGCGCAGGAGTCGCCCGGCTACGACGACATGTTCATGCGGCCGCTGGTGGGATGGATTTCGGGCGTGCACCTGTCCGAGCTGCAGCGGGCACGGCCGTGTGTGGTCCACGGTCCGGATGGACAGGTCTACACCGACCGCGGCGTGGCATTGCATGTGCCATTGCCACTCACGCACTACGCGCATGTCGACATCGTCAACCTGTTCCGGCCCGGCCACGGCCCCGTGATCGAGTTCGAACACGGTGGATTCACTGCACACGAGTGCCGGATTGACGGCCACCGCCGCAACCTGCACGACTGGATGGCCGAGCATGCGCACGACATGCGGCTGCCACTGGTGGCCGACTACTGCGGCGCGCACGTCAACGTGAGCATCAAGGCCCTCAACGCCGAGCAGCGCAGCGTCGACTTCTATGCGCCTGTGTTCGCCGGTGTGACCTATCGCCCCGCACTGCCGGTGACCGACTACGTCCAGGCCTTCGAGGCCGCGCTGCGCCAGCAGGTGCCGCCGGCCGAACCCGCCTTCTGCTGCAACTGCATCCTCAACTACGCCTACGGTGGCCTGGAGGGCCGGCGCCTGCCGGCGATGCATGGGCCGGCGACCTTCGGCGAGATCGGCTACCAGCTTCTGAATCAGACGCTCGTGTACCTGTCGATCGTCGATGCGCCATAGCCGCGCCAGTCAGTACCCCACCGCCGCTCCGTCGCGCCGCGGATCACTTGCGGCCACGTAGCCCTCGACCGCCGGATCGCCCAGCCGCCAGATGAACTGGCCGGCGCCGAAGTCCTGGTAGCTGTCGTGGATGTCGCCCACCTCATGCCCCAGGGCCTGCAGGCCGGCGATGGTGGCCGCCGGCATGTGCGGCTCGATGTTGACCGACAGCCCTGCGTTGAAGCGCCAGCGCGGTGCATCGCAGGCAGCCTGCGGATGCTGGCGGTAGTCGAGCATGCGCACCAGCGTCTGCAGGTGGCCCTGGGGCTGCATGTTGCCGCCCATCACGCCGTAGCTCATCACCGGTTGCCCGTCGCGGGTGACGAAGGCCGGGATGATGGTGTGGAAGGGCCGCTTGCCCGGAGCGACGACGTTGGGGTGGTCAGCCTGAAGCGTGAAGCAGTGGCCGCGGTTCTGCAGCGACAGGCCCCAGCCCGGCACCACCACGCCAGAGCCAAAGCCCATGTAGTTGCTCTGGATGAAGCTCACCATCATGCCGCGCTCGTCGGCGGCGGTGAGGTAGATCGTGCCGCCGCGTGTCGCACGGCCGCTCGCATGGGCCTGCGCGCGCCGCGGATCGATGCAGCGCGCACGCTCGGCCAGGTAACCCGCATCGAGCAGGTCGGCCGCTGTCAGCCGCATCGCGGCCGCATCGGCAACGTGGGCGTAGACATCGGCAAAGGCGAGCTTCATGGCCTCGATCTGCAGGTGCTGCGAGGCGGTACCGTCCACCGGCAGCGCCGCCAGGTCGAAGTGCTGCAGCATGCCCAGGGCCATCAGTGCCGCGATGCCCTGGCCGTTGGGCGGGATCTCGTGCAGCGTGTAGCCGCGATAGTCTTGGGCGATGGGCTCCACCCACAGTGGCTGATAATCCGCGAAATCCGCGGCCGTGATCGCACCGCCGGTGCGCTGCGCGTAGTCGGCCACCGCCTGCGCCAGCTCGCCGCGGTAGTAGCCCTCGCCGCGCGTGGCGGCCACCAGGCGCAGCGTGCG
>JABWBN010000235.1 GCA_013360485.1 Burkholderiaceae bacterium
AGGCCCTCCACGGCTGCGCCTGTGCCAGCGCGGGCTGCCAATCCAGCACATGCGAGGGCAGCAGCGCGCCGGCCAGCGCGCCGGCGCCCAGCAGCGCGCTCAGCGCCCACCATTGACGGGCCCGAAGACGGACTGCCACAGCGTCAGCACCGCATCGCGTTCGGCGGCCAGGGTCTCGGGTGAGAACTGGGTCGGCTGCTCGTCGAGCCGGGCGCGGTGCTGCGCACGCCGCAACTCACGGTAGGCGTCGGCGGCCGCCTGGCCGACGCCGGCGGGCAACAAGCCCTCGGCCTCCGCACGCTGCAGCAGCGCGATGTTTCCGGCGTTGTCCAGCAGCGTGGGGTGGCGTCCGGAGTGAGACAGCACCAGCACCTGCACGGCAAATTCGGCATCCATCATGCCGCCGGGACTGTGCTTCACATCGAACAGGCCGGCCTTGACCGGCCGCGCCTGGCGCACCTTGTCGCGCATCTCCATGACCTCGCGCCGCAGGGCCTGCGTATCACGCTCGGCGGCCAGCACCTCGCGTCGCACCGCCTCGAATCGCCCGGCCATGGCCCGATCACCGGCACAAAAGCGCGCCCGCGTCAGCGCCTGATGCTCCCAGGTCCAGGCGGTGTTGCCACCACGGCCGATCTGATAGCGCTCGAATGCCGCCAGCGAGGTCACGAGCAGCCCGGAATTGCCGTTGGGCCGCAGGGCCGTGTCGATGTCGAACAACTCACCGGCCGCGGTGCGCAGCGTCAACCAGGTGATGAGCTTGCGCACGAAGTGCCCGTACACTTCCTGGGCCCGGTCGGGATCGGGCTCGTCGGCGTCGTCGTAAAGGAAGACGACATCCAGGTCGCTGCCGTAGCCCAGCTCGAGGCCGCCGAGCTTGCCGTAGGCGATCACGGCGAAGCGCGGCTCATCGCGGTGGCGTTGCTTCAGCCGCGGCCAAGCCCAGCGCAGGGTCAGGTCGATGGTGGCGTCGGCCAGCGCGGAGAGGTCGTCGGCCACCTGTTCGACGGTGATCAGGCCTTCGACGTCGCGCACCAGCGTGCGCATCACTTCGGCGTGGTGCGCGTGACGCAGCGTGTCGAGCAGGGCGTCCTCGTCGGCCTCACCGCTGCGCTGCCACGCCAGGTGGCGCTCAAGCAGCGTCTGCTGGTACTCCGCAGCGTCGAATCGCCCGTGCAGCAGGCGCGGGTCGGCCAGCTCGTCGATCACGCCGGGATGGCGCATGAGGTAGCGCATCGGCCAGCGGGCCAGGCCCAGCAGCCGCAACAGGCGGCGCAGGACCTCGGGGCGCTCGATCAACAGGGCCAGGTAGCTGTCGCGCCGCAGCAGTGGTTCGAGCCAATCGACGAAGCGCAGCGCGGCCTCCATCTCGCAGTGGCCGTCGTTGACTGCAGCCGCCGCTCGCTGGATCAAGCGCCCCAGCCGCAACTTGCTGTCGTCGCGCAGCGCCTGCACACGCGGCTGTGCGCTCCACTGGCGCACCCGTTCGGCCAGTGGCGCGGGCAATCGCTCGATCAAGGCCTCGCTGTCCAGCGGCAACTCGGCGCCGCACTGGCGACAGCCGCCGGCTGCAGCGGCCGGCTTGGGCGTGCGGCCATCGTGCAGCAGGGCATCGAACTCGGTGGCCACCAGCTCGCGGATCTCGCCGAGCCGATTGAGCAGCGCGCAGGCCGGGGCGCCGTCGACACCACCCAGGCCCATGGACGCGCCGATCCAGGCCAGGTCGGCGTCCTGCGTCGGCAACAGATGGGTCTGCTGGTCGTCGAGATACTGGATGCGGTGCTCCACCTGGCGCAGGAAGACATAGGCATCGGCCAGCTGCGCGGCGGTCTCGGGCGCCATCAGTCCACGGGCCACCAGGCGTTGCAGCCCCCGCAGCGTCGACCGCGTGCGGATCTCCGGAAACTGACCGCCGCGCACCACCAGCAACAGTTGCACGATGAACTCGATCTCGCGGATGCCGCCGCGCGAGAGCTTGACGTCGTTGGCCCGCTCGGGCCGCCCGGCGGCGCGGCGCTGGGCTTCTTCGCGGATCTTGTGGTGCAACTGGCGCAGGCCCTCGAATACGCCGTAGTCGAGGTAACGCCGATAGACGAACGCGGTGACCAGACTGCGCAGCGGCAAGGCGCGCCCGCTGGATACCGACGCGCCCGGGGCAACGACGCGGCTCTTGAGCCAGGCGAAACGTTCCCACTCACGGCCCTGCACGAGGAAGTACTCCTCCAGCATGCCCATGCTGACCACCGCCGGCCCGGACATGCCGTTGGGTCGCAAGGCGAGGTCGACGCGGAAGACGAAGCCGTCGTCCGTCGTGTCGCCGATCAGCGCGTAAAGGCGCCGCGCGACGGCGGCGAAGTACTCGTGCGCACTGACCGGCTGGGGCCCCTGGGTCTGCCCCTCGTCCTCGTAGACGTAGATCAGGTCGATGTCCGACGACACGTTGAGCTCGCGCGCGCCGAGCTTGCCCATGCCGATGATCCAGAAGTCGATCGGCTGGCCCTGCGCGTCCAGCGGGGGACCGGTACGCGCATCCTCGTCGGCCCGCGCCTGGGCCAGGGCACGCTCGAGCGCCACCTCGGCCAGCGAAGTGACCGCGCCGGTGATATCGGCAAGTGCCGCACCCTGTTCGACATCGAGCACCACCAGCCGCTCCATCACGAGATGGCGCGCCACACGCAGCGCCGAGGCCAGCGGCCGACCCTCCGCGAGCAACTGGTCGACAAGCACCGAGATCGAACGCGCATCGGGAACCCCACCGGCCAGCAGCCGCAAAGAGGACTCGTAGCGCCGGCGCACGCGCTGGACATAGCGGCTGTGTTCGGCGCACGCGGCTCGCGCGTCTGGCGTGGTGAGGGAACCCATCGGCGTGTCCCGGCTCTGAATGCGTGTGCTAGATTGCCCCGCAGCGCGGGGTCGGACGACCAGCCGCCCGCGCGGATGCAACGGAGCCGCCGAACGGGTTGCCCCGATCGGTGGGGCTCGGCTGGCCTGGCGCGTGCGCGGGCCGCGAGCCTTCATGGGCTGTGTGCCGGTGGTCCCTCATTCATGTCCCTCTCGAAACTCGCCGCCGCCCTGTCCTTGCGAGACCGCCCGCGCCGCGCCCGCCGCTACTGGCGGCGCGCGCTCGCCTGGGGCGCCTGGTTGCTGTTTGCGGCCTGGAGCTTATGCCTGGTGGCTTGGCTGACTCTGCACTGGGGGATTCTGCCCCGCCTGGACGACTGGCGTCCGCGCATCGAGGCTTACGCCAGCCGTGCGATCGGGGCCCAGTTGAGCATCGGCCGCATCGGCGTGCGTTCATCGGGTTGGGTTCCAGCCTTCGAGCTCGACGACGTGACCCTGCGAGACGAGCACGGACGCACCGTGCTGGCGCTGCCGCGGGTCTACGCGGCGCTGTCGGTGCCGGCGCTGGTCGGTGCCCACCTGCGCTTCGAGCAACTGCTGATTGATGGTGCCCGGCTGGACGTTCGTCGCGACCGGCAGGGTCGCATCCGGGTCGCCGGCATGGACATGGACGGCGACATCGGCACAGGTGCCGACGGCACCGCCCTGGCCGATTGGTTCTTCGAGCAGCACGAATTCGTGATTCGCGCAGGCGCGCTGCGCTGGGTGGACGAGTTGCGCGCAGCACCGCCCCTGGCGCTGGCCGATGTGCAGATCGTCGTGCGCAACGGGTCCCGCCGCCACGAACTGCGGCTCGATGGCACCCCGCCGCCCAGCTGGGGACAGCGTTTCACCATCGCGCTGAAGGCGCGCCAGCCCCTGCTGGCACGTGCTGGCGACTGGCAGCGCTGGCGTGGCACCGTGCATGCCGAGCTGCCCCAGGTGGCCGTCGGCGAACTGCAACGGCATGTGCACCTGCCGGTGGAACTGTCCAGCGGCGCTGGCGCCATGCGCGCCTGGATCGACTTCGATCAAGGTCTGCCCCGTGCCGCAACCGTCGATCTGGCCCTGCGCGACGTCGCGGTGCGCCTGGCCCCCGACCTGGAGCCCCTGGCGCTGGAGCACGCTGGCGGGCGCTTCACCGCCAGCCGCGAGGCTCAGGGTATCAGCGTGCAGGCACAGCGCTTCTCAGCGCGCACGGCCGACGGCCTGGATTGGCCGCTGGGCGACCTGTCGTTGACGTGGCAACAGCGCCAGCCTCACACACTGTCGGAGATCGAAACCATTCATCCGGTGACCGGCGGCGAGCTGCGCATCGACGCCTTGGACCTGGCCACCACTGCGGCACTGGCCGGGCGCCTGCCGCTGGGCAGCAGCGTGCGCGCTCTGCTGCGCGAACTGCAGCCGAAAGGACAGGTGCAGCAGTTGCAGGCGATCTGGCAGGGCCCGCTGGACGCGCCGACGCATTACGACGTGCGGGCGTCGGTCCAGGACATGGCGATAGCCGCGCAGGCTGCCCTGCCCGCCGCCAGCCATGCCCAGGTGGCCGAGCAACCGATCGGCCGACCCGGCTGGCGCGGTGCCGATTTCGAGTTCCACGCCACCGACACTGGCGGCAGGGCCCGCCTGTTGCTTGATGGTGGTGCGCTGGAATTCCCCGGCGTCTTCGACGACCCGGTGGTACCGCTGAAGCGGTTTTCCGCCCAGCTGAACTGGCGCATCGATCCGCCGGCGGCCGGCGAAGCCGGTCCGCGCATCAGCCTGGCCGTCGAACAGGCGCGTTTCGAGAACGCCGACGCCCACGGCGAGGTCACTGCCCACTGGCGCACGGGCGGGGCCGAGGGCTTCGGCCGTGGCGCGCGGCTGCCGGGCGTGCTCGAAATGGACGGCCGCCTGGCCCAGGGCCTGGGCACCCGGGTCGCCCGCTACCTGCCCTTGGGCATACCCGATGCCACCCGCCGCTATGTGCAGCACGCCGTTCAAGTCGGGCGGGTGAGCGACGTCGGTTTTCGCGTCAAGGGCGATCTCTGGGACTTCCCGTACATGCATCGGCGCGACGGCGAGTTCCGCATCGCCGGGCAGGTCAGCGGGGTCACGCTGGAGTACGTGCCGTCGATGCCGGCGCGCGGCGCCGAGCCCGCCTTTGCATCGCCCTGGCCCGCGTTCACCGATGTGGCGGGCGAATTGATCTTCGAGCGCAGCTCGATGCAGATCCGCGGGGCCCGCGGTCGGCTGTGGGGTGTGCAGCTCAGCGACGTCCAGGGCGGCATACGCAACCTGGCTGAGAACCCCGTGCTCGAAATCGACGGCCAGGCCAGCGGCCCAGCGGCCGACCTGCTGCGCTTCGTGAACCAGACACCGGTGGGCCACTGGATCGGCGATGCACTGTCCGAAGCCACCGCCAGCGGTTCGGCCGATCTGAAGCTGGCGCTGCAGTTGCCGCTGGATGACATCGAGCGCTCGCGGGTCAAGGGCAGCGTCACGCTCAACGGCAGCGACGTTCGGGTGGCGCCGGGCACGCCGTCGCTGGGGCAAGCGCGCGGGCGCGTGGAGTTCACCCACCGGGGCGTGCAGCTGGCGGGCGCCAGCGCCCAGCTGTACGGCGGCGAAGCCCGCATCGACGGCGGCAGCCAGCCCGACGGCACGCTGCGCTTCAATGCCGAGGGGCAGGCCAGCGGCGACGCACTGGCGCGCGCGCCGGAACTCGCCGACTCGACACGCTGGCTGAAGCACCTGTCGGGCCAGTCACCTTACCGGGCGCAGCTCGACATCGTGCGCGGGCAAGTCGAACTGGCGGTGACCAGCACGCTGACGGGCATGGCCATCGCCTTGCCCGCACCGCTGGACAAGCCGGCGGCTGCGAACTGGCCCTTCCAGCTTCAGACCCGATTGACCCCCGACGCACGCGACGGGCTGGGGCCACCCCGCGAAACGCTCGACCTCAGCCTGGGCTCGGTCCTGCGCGCACGCTACCTGCGTGAACGGGGACCTGGCGAGCCCCGTGTGCTCGGTGGCACTGTCGCGCTGGGCACCGATTTGCCACCCATGGCCGAAGACGTGCGCGCCGCCGTCGACCTGCCGCAGGTGGACCTCGACGCCTGGCGGCCGCTGCTGACCGCATCCACCGCAACCCCAGGCGCACCGGCGTCGGCCGCCGACGCATCGCCCGGTCCGGTC
>JABWBN010000028.1 GCA_013360485.1 Burkholderiaceae bacterium
GCGCGGCCCGCTCGCGCACCAGCGCCAACCAGCGGCTCACGCTGAAGCCGGCGGCGGCGGCGCAGGCCTTGGCGTCGATCACGGCCACGTCGGCCAGGGGGTCGGGGATGGTGGTGGACTTGCTCACTGTCGGCCCTTTGCAGTACAGGGCCGCATAGGGCCCTAGTCGTTGCGATAGGGCGCATGGTCGCCGCCGCTCGTCAGCCGGTCACGCCGATTCAGCCCGCCAGAGGCGCTCGAATCTTCCGGGGCTCGGCCGCCGCAAATGTCGAAGTCAGCACGAGCCCTCGGGCAACCTCATAGCTTTTCGCACGTCGTCAGCGCTGGTGGAAACGTCTGGGTCGTTCAGTACCACGTCGGTGGTGTCGGCGATGGCTTGATACAGCCGGCAGCCCACCGAAACGCCGTTCGCGCTCAGCAGCACAAATAGCGCGCGCAGGTACGCGGCACGAGGGTTTTTCTTACGACTCCGATCCGCGGCCGCCACGGCGTTGTCTTGGTGTGCAGGGGTGAACTGGCGCGCAGCGCCTGCGAGCACCGTCAGGAGAGCCGACAACTCCGGCGCGTCCCTCCACAGGCGCTCCAGATGCTCCCACTCCGCGCGCTGCTCGGTGTTACCCGCGCCTTCTGCGCCAACGTTGCCGAGCAGGGCCAGTCGAGAGCCGCCCCACGCGAAGCGGCCGCGGGCGTGCGCCGCCGGGGTCGCCCGATAGAGCAGCGCTCGCACATCGAAGAATTCTCGAGGAAGCAGGACGCCCGGCGGCAGGTTCGCTTGCTGCAACAAGCTGCTCAGCTGATCGGCCAGGCTCGCAATTTCGCCGGCCAGCCGCTTTGCGGCACGCAGCTCCTGGCTGGCCTCACCGTAGTCCCTGGCTGCAGCCCAGGCTGCGCGCAAGAAGTCGGCAGCATTAACCCCTTCGGATAGCAGGTGCGTGTATACGCCCTGCATGCGCGCGTCTCTCGCAAGCCGGGTCAGTAGCGCCACCTCTCGTTCAAGATGCGCGGCCAACTCGGCGGCGCATTCCAGCTCGCGCTGATCGACGCTATCGGCCACCGGGCGATGCACGCGAATTCGGTGGCGCGCGAGTTCAAGCGCCTGTTCGAAGCCATCGCGAAGCTTACTGTCAAAGAAGCGGCGGGCACTCTCCGGCAGGTAGTCAGGCAGTTCCAAACGTCCCCCGCTGCACCCCGGCAAGAAGGGGCCGCGCCAGCCCGCCGGGGGGACGGGTTTTCGGGGATCAGCCTGGGCGCGGCGGAACTCACGTTCTCTCACGTCGGCGGCCTATGCCGCAACGACAGCGGCCAGGAGCGGCGCACCGCCGCGAACCCTTGGCAACCGCATGCGCAATTATCACCGCCCCCGCTGTCTCGCTGCTACAACGCGGCGCCAGGGGGCGCGATTCAGCGCGAGGACGTACTACGGCAGCGGCGGCCCCCTGCGCGTGAGGCGACCGTGGCCCTTACCGCCACCTTACCGCCCATCTCCGGCGGGCGGGCCGGCGGTCGTGTTGCGCGTGTGCTCCATGGCCTGGCGTGGACGGTGGCCCGCACCCGCGGGCACCGAACACCGCCCACCAGGCCGTTCGCACGGATTCGCAGAAATTCGCAGGCATTCGCAGCCCCATGAATCGGGCTGCAACCCGCGCCAATGCTCGCGATTCGCAGAATTCGCAGCGTTCGCAGGGGCACCCCCGGACCTGCACCATTTCGCCCGGGTTAACCCGCATCGCCGACGCATATTAAATAAAGTGAGCGTGTTTTGTGTGGTACGCGGGCAAGCCCCGTTTCCCACATGGCGCAACGGCTCAGGCGCTGCGGGCCGGCAGCGTCAGCACATCCGCGCCGCGCATCAGGCGGTCCAGGTAGTCGGCCCACACCTGCATCATCTGGCGGCGCTGCGCCAGGTACTGCGCGCGGTCGTAGGCCATGCCCAGCGGGCCGCCCTTGCTGTGCGCGAGCTGGGCCTCGATCCACTCCACGTCGATCTGCGGCAGTTGCTCGGCGATGATGGTCCTGGCGGTGGAGCGGAAGCCGTGGGCGGTGATTTCGTCCGGCCCGAAGCCCATGCGGCGCATGGCCGCGTTCATCGTCACGTTGCTGATCGGCCGGCCGCGCGTGCGCTGGTTCGGGAAGCAGTACACCCCTGCCCCGGTCAGCGGCTGCAGCTCGCGCAGGGCCTGCACGGCCTGGGTGGCCAGCGGCACCACATGATCGGCGCCGGTGGCCTTGCCCTGCTTCGTGCGCTTCATGTCGGCGGCGGGGATCGTCCACACGCCCGCGTCGAGCTCCAGATCGGCCCAGCGCATCGCCAGCACGTTGCCGGGGCGCTGGAACACCATCGCCGCCACCTTCAAGGCCGTGCGCGTGGCGGGATGTCCACCATAGCCTTCGATGGCGCGCATCAGCTCGCCGAGCTTCACCGGGTCGGCCATCGCCGCGTAATGGCGCTTGACGGGGTGCGCCAGGGCTTCGCGCAGGTCGGGGATGGGGTCACGCTCGGCGTGGCCGGTGGCGATGGCGTACCGGAACACCAGGCCGCACGTCTGTTTCACCCGGTGGGCGGTGTCCTGCGCGCCGCGGGCTTCCACCTTGCGCAGCAGCTCGAGCACCATCGGCGCTGTGATGCTGGCCACGGGGTGCGCCCCGATCCAGGGGAACACGTCACCCTCCAGTTGGATGCGGCTGCGCTTGGCGTAGCCCGCGCTCACCTTGGGCTCGTGCACCTGCACCAGCCACTCGCGCGCCACCTGCTCGAAACTGCCGATGGCCGGCAACCCCTCGGCGGCGCGGCGCATGTTCTCCCGCTCACGCTGCTGCTCGGCCTTCTCGGCCTTGCGCGGCTCGCTGGGGTCCACCCCCTGGGCCACCAGCTCGCGGGCTTCTTCGCGGCGGCGGCGGGCTTCGGCCAGGCTCACGGCGGGGTACACGCCGAGCGATAGGCGCTTCTCCTTGCCGGCAAGACGGTACTTCAGGCGCCACCAGCGCGCGCCGCTGGGCTGCAGCTCCAGGTACAGCCCGCCGCCGTCGAACATCTTGCGCGCCTTGTCGCCGGGCTTGGCCTTGCGGATCGCGGTATCGGTCAGGGTGTCGGTCGCCATGGGGGCAGCTCCAGTGCTGGGGGCAACTCGTTTGGTGTCGCCTGCCCAGTTGCCCCCAATGTTGCCCCCACGGTGGGGGCAATTCAAGCATCCACAGTGAACCGCATGTGCACATGAAAAAAGCCCTAGAGCTTTGATTCTCCAGGGCTTTTTGACCTTACCTGACCCCATGGGGAGCCTGATTTGGTGGGCGGTGCAGGGTTCGAACCTGCGACCCCTGCCGTGTGAAGGCAGTGCTCTACCGCTGAGCTAACCGCCCGGTATTCCGGGTTCGCCCATCTGCGCCCGACCGCAACCCCCGAATCGGGATTTTGAGCCGGCAGCGCTTCCTGGCGAAGCTCGCATTATGCCACAGCGGGCCGCCAAACCGACTTGCCGCCACTGGCCTTTTCGAGGTCGACCAGCACCGCTTCATGGGCCGCGAGCTCTTCGGCCGTGGGCTCGACCAGGGCCAGCTCGAAGGTCGACAGGTCGACCGCGGGCAGGTCGCCTGCGCCCACGGTACCTCCCGACTCGTGGGCGATCACCAGTGTGTCCTGCCCCCGCGTCATTCGGATGTAGACCTCGGCCAGCAGGCCGGCATCGAGCAGAGCACCATGCAGGCTGCGGTTCGAGTTGTCGACCTCCAGGCGCTTGCACAGGGCATCCAGCGAATTGGCCTTGCCCGGGAACATCTCGCGGGCCATTGTCAGGGTGTCGGTCACCCGCCCCACCACGGTGTGGATGGGCTCGCGCCCCAGCCGGGCCAGTTCCGCATTGACGAAGCCCACGTCGAAACCGGCGTTGTGGATCACGACTTCGGCATCGCGCAGGAAGGCGAGCAACCGGTCGACCACCTCCGCGAATCGCGGCTTGTCGGCGAGGAACTCGTCGGTCAGGCCATGAATGCGGATCGCGTCCTCGCTGCCCTTGCGCTCGGGGTTGAGGTACAGGTGCAGCGTGTTGCCGGTCAGCCGCCGGTTGACCATCTCGACACAGCCGATCTCGACGATGCGATCGCCGCTCTCGGGGCTCAGGCCGGTGGTCTCGGTGTCGAAGAAGATCTGGCGCATCAGTGCTCCTGGCGGCTGCGGGCCCATGCCCAGAGGGCGGCACCTCCGACCAGCATGGGTACGCACAGCCACTGACCCATGCTCATGCCCAGCGCCAGCAGGCCGAGGTGGGCGTCGGGTTCTCGAAAGTACTCGGCGACGAACCGAAACGCACCATAGCCGAAAAGGAACGCGCCCGACACCTGGCCGGTGGCTCGCGGCTTGCGCGCATACAGCCACAGCAACGCAAAGAGCAACACGCCCTCCAGGGCAAATTGGTAGAGCTGCGACGGGTGGCGCGGCTGCGCATCCGGCGCCTGGGGGAACACCATTGCCCATGGCAGAGACGAGTCGGCCGGGCGGCCCCAGAGTTCGCCATTGATGAAGTTGCCGATGCGCCCGCTGGCCAGTCCGGTCGGCACGCACGGCGCGACCAGATCGGTCGTCTCCAGCCATGGCCGACCACGGCGCCAAGAGTAGATGATCAACGCGACGATCACGCCCAGCATGCCGCCATGGAAGCTCATGCCACCCTTCCAGACGGCGAGGATTTCGAGCGGGTTCTGCGCGTAGTGGGCCGTCTTGTAGAACAGCGCATAGCCCAGCCGTCCGCCCACCACGACGCCCAGCACACCCCAGAACAGCAGGTCTTCGACCTGCGCTCGGCTCCAGCCGTTGCGGGCGTACCACGGCTGGCGCGCTCGCGCCAGCGCCAGCGCGAAGAACAGGCCGAAGGCCACGAGATAGGTCAGTCCGTACCAGTGGATCTGTACCGGGCCGATGGCCAGAGCCACCGGATTGAACTGGGGGTGCACCAGCATCGGAATTCGGTTCCTCGCAATGGACGGCGCCGCCGAGGTGTCAACGCCGCGCCGGATTGTCGCCGCACCGGCGGACGTGGAGTCGCGCTGCGATCCCGGCGCCGGCGTCGACCGCAGGATCAGTCGTCCGAGGGCACGCGCGGCTTGCCAGTGGGGCGCCCACGCTTGAGATTCAGGCCCATGTTGTCGAGGTGGCGCTCGCGGCGCGCACGCACGCGCTCATCCTCGCGTTCGGCCTCGCGGCGCTTGGTATAGCCGGTGGCATCGGCCACCACCCACCAGATGGCCGCCAGCGCGAAGGGCGCCAGCACCAGCAACCAGTTCCAGTCCGCGACAAATGTCACGCCTGCAATCTTCAGCAGAACAAGTAGGCATCCGATCACGACGAACCACATGCTGGCAGCCCTTCCCCCGGCAGTCGACATCGACAGTGTCGCGTCAACCAGCCCGTTTAGAATGCGTTGAGTCAGGAAAGCAATGTACTCCACAGCCCACCTGAATGACCCACGAAAGGACCCCATGAAGAAGTTTGCCCTCATCGCCGCCGTGGCCGCCGTTGTGGCCGGTCCCGCTTTCGCCAATGCCGACCTGGCCAAGGCCAAGAACTGCATGGCCTGCCACGCCGTCGACAAGAAGATGGTCGGCCCCGCGTTCAAGGACATCGCCGCCAAGTACGCCGGCCAGAAAGACGCCGCTGCCAAGCTCGCCGACAAGGTGATCAAGGGCGGTACCGGCGTGTGGGGCCAGATCCCGATGCCCCCCAACGCGGTCAGCAAAGATGAGGCCGACAAGCTGGTCGCCTGGGTGCTGTCCACCAAGAAGTGATCGCGCAGCTGGCGTGCAACGCCAGCATGTGAGAGCGCAAAGAGGGCCCGCAGATGCGGGCCCTTTGCCATTTGGTTGCACTGCGCGGCGGGCCGCACAGCGCGCTGCAGGGCTCAGTTGTTCTCGGACAACTGTTCCAGGATGGCCGGATTCTCCAAAGTGGAGGTGTCCTGGGTGATCTGCTCGCCCTTGGCGATGGCTCGCAGCAACCGACGCATGATCTTGCCCGATCGGGTCTTGGGCAGGTTGTCGCCGAAGCGGATGTCCTTGGGCTTGGCGATCGGGCCGATCTCCTTGGCCACCCAGTTGCGCAGTTCGTTGGCGATCTTCTTGGCTTCTTCGCCCGTGGGTCGTGCACGCTTGAGCACCACGAACGCGCAGATGGCCTCGCCGGTGGTGTCGTCGGGGCGGCCGACCACCGCAGCCTCGGCCACCAGGTCGGTGTGGCTGACCAGCGCGGACTCGATCTCCATGGTGCCCATGCGGTGGCCCGAGACGTTGAGCACGTCGTCGATGCGCCCCGTGATCGTGAAATAGCCGGTCTTCGCGTCGCGACTGGCACCGTCTCCCGCGAGGTAGTAACCCTTGAGCTCGGCCGGGTAGTAGCTCTTCTTGTAGCGATCGGGGTCACCCCAGATCGTGCGGATCATGCCGGGCCACGGCTTCTTGACCACCAGGATGCCGCCCTGCCCGTTGGGCACGTCCTGACCGGTTTCGTCCACGATCGCGGCATCGATGCCGGGGAAGGGCAATGTGCAGGAACCCGGCACCAGCGGCGTGGCACCCGGCATGGGCGTGATCATGTGGCCGCCGGTTTCCGTCTGCCACCAGGTATCGACGATCGGGCAACGCCCGCCGCCGACGTTGGCGTGGTACCACTCCCAGGCCGCCGGGTTGATGGGCTCGCCCACTGACCCCAGGATGCGCAGCGAAGTGAGATCGTACTGGCGCGGATGAACGGCCGTGTTGCTTTCCGCAGCCTTGATCAGCGAGCGGATTGCCGTGGGGGCGGTGTAGAAGATGGTGACCTTGTGGTCCTGGATCATCTTCCAGAACCGGCCCGCGTCCGGATAGGTGGGTATGCCTTCGAACACGATCTCGGTGCCGCCGAGCGCCAACGGACCGTACGCGATGTAGGTGTGCCCGGTCACCCAGCCGATGTCGGCGGTGCACCAGAAGACGTCATCGGGCTTGAGGTCGAAGGTCCACTTGGTGGTGATGGCCGCATGCAGCAAGTAGCCGCCGGTGGAGTGCTGCACACCCTTGGGCTTGCCTGTGGAGCCTGAGGTGTAGAGCAGGAACAACGGGTGCTCGGCGCCCACCCACTCGGGCTCGCAGCTGGCGGATTGGCCAGCCAATGCTTCGTGCAGCCAGATGTCGCGCCCATCGTGCCAGGCGATCGTGCCGCCCGTGCGCTTGTAGACGACGACCGAGCCCAGCGTGTCGCAACCGCCCAGGGCGATGGCCTCGTCGACGATGGCCTTCAGCGGCAGTTGCTTGCCGCCGCGCAGCTGTTCATCGGCGGTGATGACCATCACCGCGCCAGCGTCGTTGATGCGGTCGCGCAGGCTCTGGGCCGAGAAGCCGCCGAACACGACCGAGTGGGTCGCGCCGATGCGGGCGCAGGCTTGCATGGCGACCACGCCCTCGATGCTCATGGGCATGTAGATGACGACCCGGTCACCACGCTTGACACCGCGCGACTTGAGCACATTGGCCATGCGGCACGTGCGCGCCAGCAGATCGGCATAGGTGGCCCGGGTGACGGTACCGTCGTCGGCCTCGAAGATGATGGCAACCTTGTCGCCGCGCCCGGCTTCGACATGCCGATCCAGGCAGTTGTACGACACGTTCAAGGTGCCGTCCTCGAACCAGCGGAAGAACGGTGCCTCGCTGTCGTCGAGCGACCGGGTGAACGGCTTCTTCCAGCTCAGAAGCTCGCGGGCCTGGCGCGCCCAGAAACCCGCGTGGTCGTCGTTCGCTTCCTTGACCAGAGCCTCATAGGCCGGCATGCCCGAAATGGTGGCCGATCGCACCGCGGCTTCGGACGGGGCATAGATCTTGAGCTCGTGCGAACCTTCTGCGGCACTCATGGGGGTCTCCTGCAAGCGGGGTTGGATGGATGGACAGTGGGGGCGACCATAGGCACGGGCTCTTACGAACCCCTTACTTTGCCAGCGTGACACAGTCGGCCACTAGAATCCACGGGGTTTCCCTAGATCCACGTTGCGCATGGCCCGCCCACCCGAGATTGCCGAACCCCTGTCCCGTGGGCGGCTGCCGCCGTTGCCGGCTCTGATCTTCGCCAGCCGCTGGTTGCAGCTGCCGCTGTATTTGGGACTGATTCTGGCCCAGGTGGTCTATGTCTTCCACTTCTGGGTGGAACTGGTCCACCTGATCGAGGCCGCCTTGGGCGATGCAGGCGCGCTGCAGAAGCTGGTCAACAGCCTCGGTTACAAGGGTGCGCCCATCCTCGATGCGGCCGGGCGCACCATCGGCTACGAGCCCATCAAGCAACTTGGCGAAACCATCATCATGCTGGTGGTGCTCGGGCTGATCGACGTGGTGATGATCAGCAACCTTCTCATCATGGTAATCGTGGGTGGCTACGAGACCTTTGTGTCGCGCATGAGGCTCGAAGGTCACCCAGACCAGCCCGAGTGGCTGAGCCACGTGAATGCGTCGGTGCTGAAGGTCAAGCTCGCCACCGCCATCATCGGCATCAGCTCGATCCACCTGCTCAAGACCTTCATCAACGCGGCGAACTACGAGGACAAGGTGCTGATCTGGCAGACGCTGATCCACATCGCATTCCTGTTCTCGGCGCTGGCCATCGCGCTGGCCGACCGGCTCATGAACGCTCCTGCCGCCAGTCGTCACTGACAGCCGCGACAGGCAGGCGTTGCCGGTTCAGTCTGCCCTGGCGGCTGCCAGCGGCAGTTCGATGTCGCGGGTGTCGGCACCCGGCACGACTCGATGCACCGTGAACCCCAGGTCCTGTGCCAACTGCAGCATGCGGGCGTTTTCCACCAGCACGGTGCCCACCAGACGGCGCGTGCCGTGGGCGTCGAGGGTGCGGATGAGCTTGCGCATCAGCAACTCGCCCAGGCCGCCGCCCTTGAGCTCTGAGCGCACGATCACGCCGAACTCGGCGTCCTGGTTGTCCGGGTCGATGACCGCCCGCGCAACACCCAGCGTCTGCTCCCGGCCCTCGGGACCGGGCGCGACGGCGACGAAGGCGATCTCGCGCGCGTAGTCGATCTGCGTCAGGCGCGCCAACTCGCTGCGTTCGATGGTGCGGCGGCTGTAAAAGATGCGCATGCGGATATCCTCGGGATCGAGCTGGGTGAGGAACTCCAGGTGCTGGGCCTCATCCTCCGGCCGGATCGGGCGCAGGGTGAGCGCGCGACCCTGCCAGGAAAGCTGCTCCACCCAATGCGCCGGATACGGCACCACTGCAAAGCGCTCGGCGCCGGCCACGGGTTGCGCACTCAGGCGGATCCGGGCGTCCAGCGCGATGGCCCCCGATGCATCCACCAGCAATGGGTTGATGTCCAGTTCGGCCAGGTGCGGAAGGTCGGCCAGCATCTGCGACACCGCGGCCAGCACGCCCGTCAACGAATCGATGTCGGCGGCCGGCACATCGCGATAGGCGCCGAGCAAACGGGCGACCCGGGTGCGCGCCACCAGCGCGCGCGCCAGCGGCGCATTCAGCGGCGGCAGACCGATCGCCCGATCGGCCAGCACCTCGACTGCCACGCCACCCTGGCCAAACAGCACCACGGGCCCGAACACCGGGTCGATGCTGGCGCCGACGATGAGCTCTCGGGCATGGGCTCGACGCACCATGGATTGCACGGTGTATCCCTGGAGCACGGCGTCAGGTCGACGGCGCTGCACGCGCGCTGCCATGGCAGTGGCGGCGACGCGCACGGCCGCCTCGTCCTCCAGGTCGAGCGCAACGCCGCCGACGTCGGATTTGTGGCTGATCTGAGGCGACAGCACTTTCAAGGCCACCGGAAAGCCGATCTGCCGCGCCGCCAGGGCCGCCGCATCGGCATCGGCAGGCACCGTGCGCGTGGTCGCCACCGCAATGCCGTAGGCAGCCAGCACCGCCTTGGCCTGAGGTTCACTGAGCCACTCACATCCCTCGGCGAGCGCGCGCTCCACCACGAGCTGCGCCGCCGCCACATCGGCTGCCGGGCCCGGTGCGGCTGCTGCCGGTGCCTCCATCAGCTGCTCCTGGTTGCGCCGGTAGTCCACCAGCATCGCGAACGCGCGCACGGCCTCCTCGGGCGTGGCGTAGGCGGTCAGGCCGGCATCGTGGAAGGTACGCCGCGCAGGATCGACAGCCGGGCCGCCGAGCCAACAGCCCAGCAAATAGGGTGGCCGGGCAGCCGCCAGTGGCACCAGCGCGCGGGCGATGTCGTCGGCCGGCACGATGGCCGTGGGCGCGTGCACGAACAGGATGGCCTGGCCGGCGGGGTCGGCGCGCAGGGCCTCGATCGTACCCAGGTACCGGTCCACCGGGGCGTCGCCAATGATGTCGATGGGGTTGCCGCCAGACCAGTTGGTGGGGAGCACCTCATCGAGCCGACGGCGCGTGTCGGGCTGCAGTTCGGCCAGCTCGATTCCGGCGCTGGCCGCTGCGTCGGCGGCCATCACGCCGGCGCCGCCGCCATTGGTGAGCACCACGAGCCGCTGCGCCTTGTTCTCGCGCCAGCGGGCCAGCATCTCGGCGGCCATGAAAAGCTCCTGCAGGGTATCGACACGCAGCATGCCCGCACGGCGGATGGCCGCGTCGAACACCAGGTCGGAACCGGCCAGTGCCCCGGTGTGCGACGCCGCCGCGCGCTGGCCCTGCGCCGTGCGCCCCGACTTCACCACGATGACCGGCTTGTTCCGGGCCGCCGCCCGGGCCGCCGACATGAACTTGCGCGACGACTCCACCGACTCGATGTACAGGAGGATCGCCCGCGTGGCGGGGTCGCTGGCGAGGTAGTCGAGCATGTCGCCGAAGTCGACGTCGGCATGTTCACCCAGCGAAACCACCTTCGAGAACCCGATCCCGCGCCCGCGGGCCCAGTCGAGCATCGCCGTGACCAGCGCGCCGGATTGCGACACGAATGCCAGTTCGCCTTCCAGCGCACAGGCATGGGCAAAGCTGGCGTCCAGCCCAGCGGCCGGCACTTGCAGTCCGATGCAGTTGGGCCCCAGCACGCGCAGCAGATGAGGGCGCGCAGCCTGCAGCATGGCGCGGCGCTCGTCATCGCCCAGCCCCGCTGTCAGGACGACGGCCGCCCTCGTTCCCGCCGCTGCGAGTTCGGCCACCAGGTCCGGCACCGACGGCGGTGGCGTGCAGATGACAGCCAGATCCGGCACCTGGGGCAGCTCAGCCACGGAACGGGCCACGGCGCAGCCGTCCAGTTGCGACAGTCTGCGGTTCAGCGGCATCAGCGTGCCCCCGAAGCCGGCGCGCCGCAGGTTGCGCCAGACCGTGCCGCCGACCCGCCCGGGCCGGTCGGATGCACCGATCACGGCCACCGAGACCGGCGAGAACAAGGAGTCGAGGTTGCGGATGCTCATGGTTCGAACCCGGATGCGCTGCGATGCGCGGTTTGCAGTGACGATACCCGAGCGCGATGACACTTCATGGCCCATGGCCCGACTGAGATGCGTCAGCCTGCCACCAGCCCGGCTGGCTACACTCGCGGCACGGTGCACCATCGCGGGGCCGACGCGTTCCCGCCGCCCGTGCGTCAGCCCCTGTTCCGCCCTCCTTCCTGACTGCCATGACCACCACCATCCGACGCGACGACCTGATCGAAAGCGTGGCCGCCGCGCTGCAGTTCATCAGCTACTACCACCCCACCGACTACATCGCCCACCTGGCGCGCGCCTACGAGCGAGAGCAGAGCCCGGCGGCACGCGACGCGATCGCGCAGATCCTCACCAACTCGCGGATGTGCGCCGAAGGCCATCGGCCGATCTGCCAGGACACGGGCATCGTCAACGTGTTCCTCGAGATCGGCATGGATGTGCGCTGGGAAGGCTTCGACGGTTCGATCCAGGATGCCGTCGACGAAGGCGTGCGCCGTGCCTACAACAATGCCGACAACCGGTTGCGCGCCTCGGTGCTGGCCGACCCGATCTTCGAGCGGCGCAACACCCGCGACAACACTCCTGCGGTGGTGTTCATGGACGTGGTGCCCGGCGACAAGCTCGGTGTCACCGTCGCGGCCAAGGGCGGCGGCAGCGAGAACAAGAGCAAGGTCTACATGCTCAACCCCAGCGACTCCATCGTCGACTGGGTACTCAAGACCGTGCCGACCATGGGTGCCGGCTGGTGCCCGCCGGGCATGCTGGGCATCGGCGTGGGCGGCACGGCCGAAAAGGCCACGCTGATGGCCAAGCAGGCACTGATGGACGACATCGACATGTACGAGCTGCTGCAGCGTGGGCCGCGCGACAAGCTCGAGGAGTTGCGCATCGAGCTGTACGAGAAGGTCAATGCGCTGGGCATCGGCGCACAGGGTTTGGGCGGGCTGACCACAGTGCTCGACGTGAAGATCAAGACCTTCCCGACCCACGCTGCGAGCAAGCCGATCGCCATGATTCCCAACTGCGCGGCCACCCGCCACGCGCACTTCGTGATGGACGGCTCCGGCCCGGTCTATCTCGACCCGCCCAGCCTGAGCCTGTGGCCCGATGTCCACTGGGCGCCAGATGCGCAACGCAGCCGCAGGGTCGACCTCGACACGCTCACGCGCGATGAGGTCGCGAGCTGGAAGCCCGGCGACACGCTGCTGCTCAACGGGCGCATGCTCACCGGCCGCGACGCCGCGCACAAGCGCATCCAGGACATGCTCGCGCGTGGCGAAAAGCTGCCTGTGGACTTCACCAACCGCGTCATCTACTACGTCGGCCCGGTCGATCCGGTGCGCGACGAGGTGGTGGGCCCAGCCGGCCCCACCACCGCCACGCGCATGGACAAGTTCACCCGCATGATGCTCGAGCAAACCGGCCTGATCTCGATGGTGGGCAAGGCCGAGCGCGGCCCGGTGGCCATCGAGGCCATCCGCGATGCCCGCAGCGCCTACCTCATGGCCGTGGGTGGTGCGGCGTACCTGGTGGCCAAGGCCATCAAGGCCGCGCGCGTCGTGGCCTTCGAAGACCTCGGCATGGAGGCCATCTACGAATTCGATGTGCGCGACATGCCCGTCACCGTGGCGGTAGACGCCACGGGCACCAGCGTGCACGAGACCGGGCCACGCGAATGGCAGGCGCGCATCGGCAAGATCCCCGTGAGTGTGGCCTGACCGGTACAAGGCGCGGCGATGGAGCCAACCGCCGTGCCAACCCCACCCGGGCCGCGCAAGCGCGCGCGGCTCGGGCCGCGGCTGCTGGCCGCCATCGTTCTGGCCAGCACATTGGCTGCGCTGTTGGCTACCGGCGTGCAGCTGTGGCTGGACTACCGCGGCCAGGTGACCGAGCTCGACCGGCGCTTCCAGCAAGCGGAGCGGGCCTATGTGCCCGCGTTGGCCGCGAGCCTGTGGGCGCTGGATGCCGCGCAGATCCAGCGCCAGCTCAATGGCCTGCTGGCGCTGCCCGACGTGGCCTACGTCAAGGTGGAAGGCCGCGTCGGCGAGCACTTCAGTGCCGGAAATCCGGATGCCGTGGGGCTGCGCAGCCAAGTCTTCTCCTTGCGCTCGCCAGCCGATGCACAAGCCGAACTGGGGACGCTCACGGTCGGGTTGGGGCTGGCGGACATCTATGCCCGACTGTGGGACCGGGCACTCATCATCGTGGCCACTCAGTTCGCCAAGACCGCTGCCGTGGCGCTGTTCATCCTCTACCTGGTGAGGCTGTGGATCACGCGCCACCTGGAACGCATGGCATCGCACGCATGCAGCCTGCAGGTCGACGCATTGGAGCGCCCGCTGATGCTCGACCGCGCGCCCAGCGTGCAGCCCGACGAACTCGATGATGTGGTGCGCGCACTCAACGAGATGAGCCATCGCCTGGGCGCCGCCCTGCACGAGCGCGAGCAGGTCCAAGCCGAACTGCGGGCGCATCGCGACCACCTGGAAGCTCTGGTGGCTCACCGCACGGCCGAGTTGCGGGACGCAAAGGACCGTGCCGAGTCTGCCAGCCAGGCCAAGAGTGCCTTCCTGGCCCACATGAGCCATGAGCTGCGGACACCCTTGAACGCGATACTCGGGTATGCCCAGCTGCTGCGCATGGGCGGCGGTCTCAACGAGCGGCAGGCAACCGGGCTGGAGACCATACGTCACAGCGGCGAGCACTTGCTGGCGCTGGTGGTGGATGTGCTGGACCTGGCCCGCATCGAGGCCGGGCGCGCCGAATTGCAGCCGGCGCGCATCGATCTGCGCGCATTCCTGCGCGGCCTCGATGCGATGGTCCGCCTGCGCGCCGATGAAAAGGGCTTGCAGTTCGGCGTCAAGGCCGATGCGGAACTGCCGCAACACTGGACAGCCGACGAAACGCGCTTGCGGCAGGTGTTGCTCAATCTGCTGGGCAACGCGGTGAAGTTCACCGACACCGGTCGCGTCGACTTGATCGTCAGGGTGGTCGAACGCAGCTCGCAGTCGTGCATCGTCGAGTTCGAGGTCCACGACACCGGCGCGGGCATCCCGCCCGAAGACCTGGAGCGGATCTTCGAGCCTTTCGAGCAGTTCGGCGATGCTCCTGGCCGGTCTGCGGGCACCGGCCTGGGCCTGGCCATCAGCCAGCGCCTGGTGCATCAGATGGGCGGAGCACTCACCGTGACCAGCCGCGTGGGCCAGGGCAGCACGTTCAAGTTTCGCATCGACGGGACATTGCCGCCCGGCTGATCAATACCCGCACGAACTCACGCGTTGCGAATCACGCGTTGCGGGAACGGTATCTCGACACCCTCGGTGGTCAGGCACTGGAGCACCGCCAAATTGACCTGGCTGCGCACGTTCAATGTTCCATTTTCGGGGTCGCCGACCCAGTATCCGATCGTCAACTCCAGGCCGTCGGCAGCAAAGCCACTCAGCAGAACGCCGGGCGCCGGATCGGCCAGCACACGCTCGACTGCCGCCACTGCCAGCGCCAGCTTCGGCATCAGCGCCTGCAGGTCCGTGCCATACGCCACCTGCACCACCGTGTTGAGAGCCAGGTTGCGATCGGCGAAGGAACAGTTCTCGACGCGCTGCGTGATCAGCAGTTCATTGGGGACGATGGACTCTCGACCGTTGGGTGCGCGAATCACCGTGTAGCGGGTCGTGATGTCGGTGATCCGGCCCTCGAAGTTGTCCACCTTGACCAGGTCGCCGATGCGCAGTGACCGCTCGGCCAGGATGACGAAGCCGCTGACGTAGTTGGCCGCCAGTTTCTGCAGGCCGATGCCCAGGCCCACGCCCAGCGCGCCACCGAAGACCGACAGCGCCCCCAAGGGAATCCCGGCCGCAGACAAGGCCACCAGCACGCCCACCAGCAGCAGGCCGGCGCGGGTGGCATTGGCTGCGATCTTGCGGACCGACAGGTTCACGCCGTCGGCAGCCAGCAGCCGCGCCTCGATCGCGGCCGACAGCCACAGCACGATGACCAGCACGATGCCGGCCGTGAGCGCGCCCTCGACCAGGCTGCGCAGGCTGACCGGCGTTCCGCCGATGCGCCAGCTCAGCGCTTCCATCTCCTGCAGCACCAACGGCAGCAGGCCGGTGAGCCACAGCACGAGCGCCAGCCAAATCAGCCACGACACGGTGCGCTCGAGCACCCGCACCAGCGATGACTGCGGAAACGCCACATGCAGCACGCGTGCCACCAGCCGGATGACCGCCAGGCTGGCCAGCACCGGCACTGCCAATCGAAGCAGCGCGATGGGCAACTGCCCCTGGAGCAGCCACCGCGCCAGCATGGCCAGCGCCAACGCCAGCAGCGGGAACAGCACGCCATCGAACACGCGTTCGCCGAACCAGATGCTGCCTGGCGCCGCCTTGCGTGTGGCCCTCAGCACCGCCCAGGCCAGTGCCACGCACACCGCCAGCGCCGCAGCCTCCAGCAGCACAGTCGGCCGCAGCAACCCGGCGAGCCACTGCTCGAGCTCGTTGCTCATCTGCATCGCCGCCGACCCCTCACGTGTCGGCCAGGACGCGCAGGTGCGCCACCACGCTGCGGCCCAGCGCACTCAACGCATAACCACCCTCCAGGCACGAGACGATGCGTCCCTTGCAGTGGCGGTCGGCGAGGTCCTTCAAGCGCCGTGTGATCCACTCGTAGTCGGCTTCGACCAGGCCGAGCTGGCCGAGGTCATCCTCACGATGCGCATCGAAGCCGGCGGAGATGAAAATCATCTGCGGTCGGAACTCCTCCAGCCGCGGCATCCACATGGCCTCGATGATTTCGCGAATTTCCATCCCGCGCGTGTAAGGCGGTATCGGGACGTTGACCATGTTGGTGCCTTTGGGCACGGCGCCGCTGTTCGGGTACAGCGGATGCTGGAAGAAGCTGGCCATCAGGACGCGATCGTCGCCCGCGATGATGTCCTCCGTGCCATTGCCATGGTGCACGTCGAAATCGACGATGGCCACGCGGCGCAGACCCAGCACGTCCAGGGCATGGCGTGCCGCAATGGCCACGTTGTTGAAGAAACAGAAGCCCATGGTCTCGTCGCGCGTGGCATGGTGCCCGGGTGGCCGCACGGCGCAGAACGCATTGGCCACTTCGCCGCGCACCACGGCTTCGGTAGCGGCCACCGCCGCCCCGGCCGCGCGCAGCGCGGCCTGCCAGGTGGCGGGGCAGGCCACCGTGTCGGGGTCAAGGTGGCGCGACTCGCCGCTGGCCTGCAACTGCTCGAGGAAGTCACGCAGCCGGGTGACATAGCCCGCGCTGTGCGCGCGTTCGAGCTGGTCCAGCGTGGCCAGTGGTGCGTCCATGCGCATCAGGGCCATGTCGAGACCGGAGCTCAGCAACTGGTCGTTGATGGCATCGAGCCGTCGCGGGCACTCGGGGTGGCCCTCGCCCATGTCGTGCAATCGGCAGTCGGTGTGTGTGTAGTAAGCGGTGGACATCGGCAACGCTGGCAGGATTTCGGCTATGGTGCGGCGCATGGCAGACCATCCGCTCGCGCAACACCTCGCCCGTCTCACGGATCAGATTAGCACGATCATCGTGGGCAAGCGGCCGCAGATCGAGGACTGCGTGGCGTGCCTGTTGGCCGGCGGCCACCTCCTGATCGAGGACGTGCCAGGCGTGGGCAAGACCACGCTGGCCCATGCGCTGGCGGTTTCGCTGGGGCTGAAGTTCTCGCGGGTGCAGTTCACGGCCGACCTGATGCCCTCGGACCTGGTCGGCGTGAGCGTGTTCGAGCGCAGTCGCGAGGCCTTCGTCTTCCACCCGGGCCCGGTCTTCACGCAGGTGCTGCTGGCCGACGAGATCAATCGTGCGGGCCCGAAGACGCAAAGCGCCCTGCTCGAGGCCATGGAAGAACACCAGGTCAGCGTCGAGAACGAAACCCGCCCCCTGCCCCGGCCCTTCTTCGTGATCGCCACGCAGAACCCGACCGACCAACTGGGCACTTACCCCCTGCCTGAAAGCCAGCTCGATCGCTTCCTGATGTGCATCACACTGGGCTATCCGGACCGCGCCAGCGAGCGCGCGTTGCTGGCCGGAGAGGACCGCCGGCATGCCATCGAACGCCTGGGCGCTGTGATGGACCCGGCGCAGCTGATGGCCGCGCAGCAGGCGGTTCAGCGCGTGCAGGCTTCCGACGCCTTGCTGGATTACCTGCAGGCGCTCATTGCCGCCACCCGCAACGGGCGCTGGTTCGTGGATGGTTTGAGCCCGCGCGCGGGCATCGCCATCCTGCGCGCGGCCCGTGCACGGGCATTGCTGGCGCAACGTACCTATGTGGCCCCTGAGGACCTGCAGGCGATCCTGCCGCAAACCGCAGCGCACCGGCTGGTCCCGGTGGCCGGAGCCGGGCGGGGCCGGGTGGAGCAGGTGCGCGCCATGATCGAGGCGGTGCCCTTGCCGTGACCACCTGGCGCCTGCGCCCGCGTGAACGGCTCGAGCGCTACCTCGAGACACGCCGTCCTCGCAGCGAGTCGTGGTCGCTGGACCAGGGCACCATCTACATCCTGCCCACGCGCGCGGGCTGGGCCTTCGCCGCAACGCTCGTGGCGATGCTGCTGGCGGCCATCAACTACCAGCTCAACCTGGGCTACGGGCTGATCTTCCTGCTCAGTGGCGCAGCGTTGGTGGCCATGCACCAGACCCACGGCAATCTGCGCGGCCTGCAGTTGCGTGCCCGGTCGCCGCAGCCCGTGTACGCCGGCGATGCCGCGAGCCTGGACATCGTGGTCGACAACCCCGGCTCGGCGCGCATCGGCATCGGATTGGGCATACACCGCACTGGCACGCAGGGCGTGGCCTGGGTCGATGTGCCAGACCAGGGCCATTGCGTCGCGCGCCTGTCGTTCCTGGCATCCTCGCGCGGCGTGCACCTGCTGCCCACCGTGACCGCCGAGACCCACTTCCCGCTGGGCCTGTTCCGCGCGTGGACGATCTGGCGTCCGGCCGGCGAGGTGCTGGTGTATCCCCGGCCGGAGCATCCACCCCAGGCACTGCCCGCCACCCAAGCCGCCGCCGGCACCGGAAGCTCGACGGTGGCCAGTTCGGGCAGCGAGTTCGATGGTGTACGTGCCTGGCGCCGTGGCGACACCTTGCGCCAGGTGGTATGGAAGAAGGCTGCCCGCACGGGCGAGCTGGTCAGCCGCGACGGCACCCACAGCGCGCAAAGCGAGCTGTGGCTGGACTACGCCGCCGCTGCGTTGCCCGATGCCGAGCAACGCTTGTCGCGGCTGGCCGCGTGGGCGCTGCTGGCGGAACAACAGGGCGCCAGCTTCGGATTGCGCCTGCCGGGCAGCGAGCTTCCCCGCGGCACCGGTGACGACCATCGCCGGCGGGTGCTGGAAGCACTCGCGCGATGGCAGGTACCCCGCGACCGGACCACCGGCACCACGGCCCCTTCACCGCTTCGGGGGCACCGATGACCGCGCCGGACAACCGGTGGACGCAGCGCTGGGAGCGCCTGCCGCGCGAGGCGCGTGACACGCTGTTCCAGCTCGCGGTGATCGCCTGGACCGCCGGGCCGCACTTCTCGCACCTGCCGCCGTGGTGCACAGGACTCACGTTGCTGCTGCTGGCCTGGCGCGCCCGCATTGCGCTCACTCACGGCGCCCTGCCCCGGCGCGCCTGGGTGGTGGCGCTACTGGTGCTGGCCACGGGCCTTACGCTGTGGAGCGAGCGCACATTGCTTGGCAAGGATGCCGGCGTCACGCTGCTGGTGGTGCTGCTGGCCCTTAAAACACTGGAGCAGCGCGCCCGGCGAGACGCGTTGGTGGTCTTCTTCCTGGGCTTCTTTCTGACGCTGACGCATTGCCTGTACTCGCAGTCGATGTTCACTGCGCTGTCGATGCTGGTCTCCACCTGGGGTTTGCTGACGGCGCAGGTGCTGTCGAGCATGCCCGTGGGCCTGCCGAGCCTGCGCCGCGCCGGCGGAACTGCGGCGCGGGTGGCCGTGCTGGGTGTACCGCTGATGGTGCTGCTCTTCGTGCTGTTCCCCCGCTTCGGTCCCCTGTGGGGATTGCCGCAGGATGGCCTGGGCCACACCGGCTTGTCGGGCGCGCTGCGCATGGGCGGGGTGGCCGAATTGGCCAGCGACGAGGCCGTCGCCTTCCGGGTTCGGTTCAGTGGAATCGAACCCCCGCAGCAAGCGCTGTACTTTCGCGGGCCGGTACTCACCCGCTTCGACGGGTTCGAGTGGCGCCAGCCGCCGCCACGCCTGTCCACGCGTGGCGATGAGCTCGGGATGGTGCAGCGTTCCGGCACCCCGGTGCGCTACGAGATGCTGCTCGAGCCCATCCGACTGCCTCTGCTGCCGCTGCTGGAGTTCACGCCGGAGCTGCCCGCTTGGCCGGGCGATTCAGCCGATGCGCTGGTGCCGACGCTGAGTCCGGAGCTGGTCTGGCGCACCGACCGGTTGGTAACCGACCGCCAGCGCTTGAGCGCGCGGGCCTGGCCGATGCCGCCCCCGGGCTTCACCCCAGCCACCGGCAGTCGGCCCGACGACGCGGGCCGGCGCGTCGGCGTGGGGCCGCGGATCGCGCGATCGATCGATGACTCGTTGCGTCGCCTGCCACTCGAGCGCAACCCGCGCGCCGTGGCGTGGGCGCGAAGCCTGCGGGCCTCGCCCGAATGGGTCCAGGCCGACGCGAGCCGCCTGGCAGCCGCCTTGCTGGCCCACATCCGCATTGCCGGCTTCAGCTACACCTTGACACCTGGCACCTACGGCATCGATGCGGTCGACGAGTTCTGGTTCGACCGGCGGGTCGGCTTCTGCGAGCACTACGCAGCATCGTTCGTGGTGCTGATGCGCGCCATGGGCGTACCGGCGCGCATCGTCACCGGCTACCAGGGCGCCGAGCCGCCCGACGCGGACGGATGGCGCATCGTGCGCCAGAGCAATGCGCACGCCTGGGCCGAGTACTGGGAACCCCGCACCGGCTGGGTCCGCGTCGATCCAACAGCCGCGGTCGCGCCGGAACGCATCGACATCGGTGCCGCGTTGCGCCTGCGCGGAGGCTTCGTCGCCAACACGCTGGGCAACATGAACCCGGCTCTGGCCGAGCGGCTGCGGCGTGCCTGGGAACTGTTGGACAGCCGCTGGGCGCAGTGGGTGACGAACTATTCGCGCAGCCGCCAGTTCGACCTGCTGGCGAGCCTGGGCGTGCGGGCGCCGTCGATGCAGGACATGGCGATCGCGCTGATCGGCGCGCTGAGTGCGCTGGCCCTCGCCGGCGCGTCTTGGGCATGGTGGGATCGCCACCGCCAGGATCCCTGGGCACGCCTGCACAGACACGTCTGCCGCACGTTGCAGGCGCTGGACGTACCGGCACACATCCACCACGGACCTGCCACGCTGGCCGCTGCCGTGCATCGGCGGCATGGCGAGACCGCTCGCGAGATTGTCTCAGCGTTGAGCGAGCTGGATGCGTTGCGCTACGGCCCGGCCAACCGTCATCTGCCCGAGCGCGACTGGAAGCGCCGGTTCGACATCGCGACGCGCCCACTGCGCCGAATGCGCGGGGCCCAGGACGCCGCTCAGCGTCGATAATGCGCGAATGACACGCCCAGCCGTACCGTCGACCGCATCCACGCCGCCCTTCGGATACCAGTGGCGCGCGATCGTGAGCATGGTGCTGCTGCTGGCCGTCGGAGGGGCGTCGGCAGCGCAGCCAATCGCCACTGCGCCCGAGCGATCGGCGCGCACTGCACCCAGGTCCGCCGCTGAGGCAACCTACGGTCGCCGCGACAACGTCCTGCGGTTGGCCTCCGATTTGGCGCGCGCGCATGGGCTGGACGCCGACTGGGTGGCCTCTACCCTGGCGCAGGCGCGACGAGTTCCTGCGGTGATGCGCCTGATCATGCCCGCTGCACCGGGCCAGGCCAAAAGCTGGCAGGCCTATCGCGAGCGGTTCATCGAACCCCGCCGCATCCAGGCCGGGCTTGATTTCTGGGATGCCCATGAGCCCTGGTTGGAGAGGGCTCGCCAGCGCTACGGCGTGCCGCCCGAACTCGTGGTCGGCATCATCGGCGTCGAGACCTTCTACGGCAGGTATCGCGGCGGGTTCCGGGTGCTCGATGCGCTGGCCACGCTGTCGCTCGACTTCCCGGCAGGCCGTTCGGACCGAAGTGCCTTCTTCCGCGATGAGCTCGGGCACTTCCTGGTCTGGACACGGCGCGAGGACCTGGCACCCACGGCGGTAAAGGGGTCCTACGCCGGCGCCATCGGCTTGGGTCAGTTCATGCCCGGCAGCATCCTGCGCCATGCCGTCGACTTCGATGACGATGGCCATGTCGACATGGGGCACAGCGCCCCAGACGTGATCGGCAGCATCGCCAACTTCCTGGTGAACCACGGCTGGCTGGTGCAGGAGCCCACCGACTTCACGGTTCAGGTGCCCACCGACCCACAAGGGCTGGCAGCACTGCTCGAGCCGGACATCGAACCCACCTTCAGCGCTGCACAGTTCGCCGAGCATGGTGCCCGGCTGGACGACGCCGGCGGCCGGTACGCCGGCCCGCTGGCGCTGGTCGAGTTGCACAACGGCGACGCGCCGCCGAGCTACGTGGCCGGTACGCGCAACTTTCAGGTCGTGACGATGTACAACCGGTCGTCGTACTACGCGATGGCGGTGATCGAACTCGGGCGAGCGGTGGCCAGCCGACGGGCGCTCAGGACCGCCGCAACAGGCGACGCGCCCCGCTGAACACCGCCAGCGCGACCGCTCCAGCCACCACGCCCACCAACGCATCGGCCAGGGCGCTGACCAACCACCCCAGTGCACCGGGCATGGTCTGCACGAGCGACTCGACCGCATGGTGAACCGGCGGCAGCCCGTGCACCAGAATGCCCCCACCCACCAGGAACATGGCGGCAGTACCGGCGACCGCGAGCGCCTTCATCAGCCACGGTGCAGCGCGCAACAGCGCCGCGCCGCTGCCGCGGGCAGCGGCCCCCTCGCGCCGGCTCAACCAAAGACCGAGGTCGTCAAGCTTGACGATGCCAGCGACCAGCCCGTACACGCCCACCGTCATCACCAAAGCCACCGCGGACAACACCGTCGCCTGCGTCGCCAACGGTTGGGTGGTCACGGTGCCCAGCGAGATGGTGATGATCTCGGCAGAGAGGATGAAGTCGGTGCGCACCGCACCGCGGATCTTGTCGCGCTCGAACTGCACCATGTCCAGTTGCGGGTCGGCCAGCGCCTGGGCCACGGCCCGCTCGTGTGCCTCGTCGTCCTGCGCACTGTGCAGCCAGCGATGGGCGAGTTTCTCGACGCCCTCGAAGCACAGGAACAGGCCGCCGGCCATCAGCAACGGCAGCACCAATGCGGGCACCCAGGCGCTGATGGCCAATGCCAGCGGCACCAGGATCACCTTGTTGATCAGCGAGCCGCGGGCCACGGCCCAGACCACGGGCAACTCGCGCTCGGCGCGAACACCAGCGACCTGCTGAGCATTCAAGGCGAGGTCGTCGCCCAGCACGCCGGCCGTCTTCTTGGCGGCCACTTTGGTCATCACCGCCACGTCGTCGAGCACGAGCGCGATGTCGTCGATCAGTGCAAGCAGGCTGGCAGCGGCCATGGCGGGCGAAGTGGGTCGTGTCGGGCGCGCTATGGTAGCGGCAAGACCTGCACCCAGGCATTCCAGCCAGCCGTGGCTCAGGCGGCGGCGAGGAAGTCGCGGCTGATGCCGGCACCGATGGCATTCACACGCTCGAGGAACCGGGTGAGGAACCGGTGCAGGCCTCCCGCCAGGATTTCGTCGATACGCCCGAACCGCAGGTCAGCCTGCAAGCGGCCGGCACGGCGACGGGTCTCGTGGCTTTGCGCATTGGCGACGGCATCGAGGTTGGCCACGACCTCGTTCAGGCTGGCCGCCAGCGAGCGTGGCATGTCCGCACGCAGCACCAGCAATTCGGCCACTTTCTCGGGCCTGATCACGTTGCGATAGACCTTGCGGTAGATCTCGAATGCGGACACCGAACGCAGGATGGCCGACCAGTGGTAGAAGTCGTCCTCGGGCGCCGCGATGTCGTCACCAGGCCGATCCGGCGTCATTTCCAGCGCATGGAAGCGCACATCGAGCAGTCGAGCGGTGTTGTCCGCCCGCTCGAGGAAGGTGCCAATGCGGATGAAATGCAGCGCCTCGTCCTGCAGCATGGTGCCCACCGTCACACCGCGCGACAGGTGCGAGCGGAACTTGACCCACTCGAACAACGCGGGCGGGTCGCGGTCGAAGGCGCCTTCGCGCAACAGCCGGTTGAATTCCAGCCAGGTCTGGTTGGTCGTCTCCCACAGCTCGGTGGTCAGCGTGCCGCGCACGGCCCGTGCGTTCTCGCGCGCCGCGCGCAGGCACGACACGATGCTCGATGTGTTGGCTGCATCGCGCACCATGAACTCCAGCACGTTGCGGGCGTCGATGCGGTCGTGCCGCGCCAGGAAGCGAGGCGTCAACTCGGAGATGCCAAGCACACCGGCCCAACCCGCTTCGGCGCGTTCGACCGGCTGGGGCAACAGCGCCGACTGGTAGCTCACATCCAGCAGACGGGCGGTGTTTTCGGCGCGCTCCATGTAGCGCGACATCCAGAACAGGTGATCCGCGGTACGCGACAGCATGTTCAGTCCTCCAGCACCCAGGTGTCCTTGGTACCGCCGCCCTGCGACGAGTTGACCACCAGCGAGCCTTCCTGCAGCGCCACGCGAGTGAGCCCGCCGGGCACCATCTGCACCTGCCTGCCGCTCAGCACGAACGGGCGCAGGTCGATGTGGCGCGGGGCGATGCCGCGGTCGACATAGGTGGGGCAGGTCGACAGTGCAAGCGTGGGCTGGGCGATGTAGTTGGACGGTTGCGCCTTCAACTGGGTGGCGAAGGCCTCGATCTGCGCTCGCGTGGCGGCCGGCCCCACCAGCATGCCGTAGCCGCCCGCGCCGTGAACTTCCTTGACCACCAGTTCATCGAGGTGTGCCAGCACGTGCGAGAGCTGTTCGGGCTCGCGGCACATCCAGGTGGGCACGTTCTCGAGGATGGGCCTCTCGCCAAGATAGAACTCGATCATCTTCGGCACATAAGGGTAGATCGACTTGTCGTCGGCCACGCCAGTGCCGATCGCGTTGGCCAGCGTCACGTTGCCACGGCGGTGGACATCGAGCAGGCCCGCACATCCCAGCGTGGAATCGGCGCGAAAGGCCAGCGGGTCCAGAAAGTCGTCGTCCACACGGCGGTAGATCACGTCCACGCGGCGCGGCCCCTGTGTCGTGCGCATGTAGACGAAGTGGTCGCGAACGAAGAGGTCCTGTCCTTCGACCAGCTCGATGCCCATCTGCTGGGCGAGGAAGGCATGCTCGAAATAGGCACTGTTGTACATGCCCGGGGTCAGCAGCACGCAGGTCGGTTCGTCCGACGCTGCAGGGGCCACGTCTCGCAGTGTCTCGAGAAGCAGATCGGGGTAATGCGCCACGGGCGCCACCCGGTGGCGGGCAAAGAGATCGGGGAACAAGCGCATCATCATCTTGCGGTTCTCGAGCATGTAGCTCACGCCGCTGGGCACGCGCAGGTTGTCCTCCAGCACGTGGTAGGTGCCACTGCCGTCGGGTTGCGTGGCACGAACGATGTCGATGCCGGCGATGTGCGCATAAACCTGCCCGGCCACGTCCACGCCCTGCATCTCCGGCCGGAATTGCGCGTTGCGCAGCACCTGCTCGGCCGGCACGACACCGGCGCGAAGGATCTCCTGGTCGTGATAGACGTCTTGGACGAAGCGGTTCAACGCCGTGACGCGTTGCACGAGCCCGCGGCGCAACTGCTGCCACTCGTCGGCCGGGATGATGCGCGGGATCAGGTCGAACGGTATCAACCGCTCCGTGCCTGCGCCGTCGTCCTTCTCGCCGTAGACCGCGAAGGTGATCCCGACGCGGCGAAAGATCAGCTCGGCTTCGGTCCTGCGCGCGGCCATTTCCTCGCGCGGTTGCTGCGCCAACCAGCGGTCGTAGGCCCGGTAGTGCGGCCGCACCAGTGCGGCACTGGCCTGCATCTCGTCGTAGCTTGGCATCATTGCGGGCTTGCTCCTTGCGGCGGATACGCAACATCCGGACCAGCGGCGCCACGAGGCGATGCCGGATCGCTCGCCGGACTCCAATGCCAGTAGCGCCGGTTCACCGCCCGGACGCAGGCATGCGCCCCATCGTGCCACAGCCATGCACCGCAATGGTCGGTTCGCACCAATTGGATGCCACGCTCGGCGTAGCGCTGAACCACCTGCGGCGCCGGATGGCCGAAGCGGCTGCGATAGGCCGCCTGCACGACCGCGACCTCTGGCGCCACGGCGTCCAGGAATGCCTCGCTCGACGATGTGCGGCTGCCGTGGTGGGGCACCAGCAAGACCTCGCTGCGCAAGGACGGGCCGAGTCGGGCCACCAATTCGGCCTCCTGAGCGGCCTCGAGATCGCCGGTCAGCAACGCACGACGGCCGTTCGCGTCGGTGATCGCCAGCACGCACGACAGGCTGTTCGGCGACCGACGGGCATCGCCCAGGGCCGCAGCACCGGGGTGCAGCACCTCGAAGCGTACGCTGTCCCAATGCCAGCTCACGCCGGTGCTGCACGGCTGATGCAACGGCAGCGTGGCGGTTGTTCGAAGCGCGTGCGCCGCCGGCAGCGTGCTCATCGACGACAGGACGGGCAGACCTGTCAGCACCGACTCCGCGCCCCCGACGTGGTCGGTATCGCCGTGACTGAGCACCAATCGGTCGATCGCGCGCTCACCCCTCGTCCGCAACAAGGGCAGGAGCAGCCGCTCGCCTGCATTGCTTTCGCTGGCCCAGGCGGGGCCGGTGTCGTACAGCAGCAGGTGCTGGCGTGTGCGGACCAGCACCGCCGTTCCTTGACCTACATCGGCGGCCAGCAATTCGAAAGTGCCCGCGCGCGGGCGTGGCACCGCCGGCCACACCAATGGCAACGCCAGCAACGGCGCCAGGATGCGAACGCGCCAGTGCAACGGAACGAGCCCCACGACAGCCGCAGCAAGCCCGGCGACCACTGCCCAGCCTGGCGCAGTCGGAACTGACCATGTGGCCCAGGGCCAGCTTGCCAACCACGCCAATCCTGCCAGCCAGGCTTGGCCCAACCACGCGGCCGGCTGCCACAGCAGCGGCACCACGGCGCCGCCAAGCGCCAGCGGCGTGAGCGCCAGGGTGACCAGGGGTATCGACACCAGGTTGGCCAGAAAACCCACCAACGAGATCTGCTGAAAGAACACCAGCGACAGCGGCGCCAGCCCCACCGTGGCCACCACTTGACTGCGCAACAGGGTCGCAGGTGCTGCTGCCCAACCCGTGCGCGCTGGTGGGCGCCCCACTGGCTCGGACAGCATCAGCAGCGCCACCGCCGCGAACGACAGCCAGAAGCCGGGCTGCAGCAGGGCCCAGGGGTCGCGCAAGGTCACCGCCACCGCGGTGACCCCGCACACCAGCAGCCACGGCCAGCGCAAACCCAGGCTGCGCAGCCCCACGGCGATGGCCAGCATCAGCAGCGTGCGCTCCG